>NZ_JBIVXL010000013.1:0-145823 GCF_044769225.1 Paenarthrobacter sp. NPDC090522 | reverse complement strand
CAAATCAACAAACTCCCGCCGGGCGTCCAACGAAAAATTCCTGACCACAACACGCTCCATCAATCAGAGCGTTGCAACGACCCTATGACTCCGCCGCGTTCAAAACGCGCACAAATGCGACCCAGTTGGGTACGCCGTCATGTGACGCATTACTCCGTCCAACAAAGACATATTTCGCCGCATCAAGACCTCATTTAACGAAATGGGAATCCCCACGTCGCCCCATTGAGAACTATTGATTGACGTTTCACGAAACTGGAATCCAAATTCCGAGTGCCGCTAACTTTTGATGACTCATCAAAAGCCTTTGGGTGCTTCGTTGCAGGGATTCCTGTCTTGTCATGCACCCGGACAGAAAGCGCACCGGCATGACAACACAGCAAACAGAAAACGCCACCACCATCCAGGCGTACCTTGAGCAACTCCCCAAGAACATCGAAGCCCTCGAACCAAGCCTGGAGACCAGCCGCTACAGCCACGACGCCGCCACGGCCAAAACAGCGGGCAACAGCCACAAGCCAGGTCCCGCCGTCGTACTTCCCGCAACGGCGGCCGACGTCCAGAAAGCCGCGAAGCTGGCGGCGGAACTCGGCATCACCGTGGTTCCGCGGGGCGCGGGCAGCGGCCTATCCGGCGGGGCCACCGCAAGCAGGAACCAGGTGGTCATTTCCACTGAGAAGCTCAACCGGATTATCGAAGTTTCACCGCTGGATGAAGTTGCCGTCGTAGAGCCGGGCGTTATCAATGCCGAACTGAACAGGCACCTGGAATCCCACGGCCTTTTCTACGCACCCGATCCCGCAAGCTTTGATATTTCCTCCATCGGCGGAAATATCGCCACCAACGCCGGCGGGCTCCGTTGCGCGAAATACGGGGTGACCCGCGAATCAATCCTGTCGCTCGACGTCGTCCTCGCCGACGGCAGCCTCATCACGGTTGGCCACCGCTCCATCAAGGGCGTCACCGGGCTGGACCTGACATCCCTGTTCGTCGGTTCGGAAGGCATCCTTGGGATCGTCACCAAGGCCACTGTCAGGCTCCGTCCCGTTCCTGTGGCCCGAAAGACCGTGAGTGCCTTCTTCGACAGCACGGCGGAGGGCACGGACGGCCTTGCAGCAATCACCCTCTCACCGGTCCGCCCGGCCGCGATCGAGTTCTTCGACACCCCGAGCCTCGCGAATATCGACGCCCACTCCGGAACGGCGCTTCGAGAGCGCGGCGCCGCGCTGATCCTGATCGAACTGGACGGGTACGGCATCGGCGACCAAGCCGCCGACCTCGCCACTGCGCTCAGTGCTGTCGGTGGACGGGTCACCGTGGAAGCGGACGACGACGGCGTGCGGCTCTGGGAGTTGCGGCGCAGTGGCCGCGGCCTGCCGCAGGACAAGTGGTACATCGGCGAGGACATTGCCGTCCCCAAGTCGCAGCTTGCCAAGGTTTACGCAGCTTTCCCGGCGCTCGAAGCCCGCTTCGGCGTCGACATTTCAGCGGTGTCGCACGCCGGCGACGGTAACCTGCACCCGCTCATCACCCTGGACAAAACGCCCGACGACGGCCCCAACCCGCCTGCCTCCCTGCTGGAAGCAGCCACTGAACTCGTGAAGGTGGCGCTTTCGCTCGGCGGGACAGTCACCGGCGAGCACGGCGTGGGGACCATCAAGAAGGAGTGGGCTGCGCTGGAACTGTCCCGGCGCAGCCGCGAGTTGCAGCACGCCATCAAAGCGGCGATTGACCCCCAGCAACTTCTGAACCCCGGCAAAGCCATCTAGCCAAGCATCCAACCCGGCCACCCCAACGGCCGTACCCAACGCATCCAAGGAGCAACCATGAACACCTTCACCACCCCCGAATTCCGCAGGCGGGCCTTCCTCGCTGGCCTCGGCGCCCTGTCCACCTCGGCACTCATCACCGCCTGCGGCGGGCCTACCGCCAGCACCGGCACCAACGGAGGCACCCCTGTGGAAGGCGGCAACATCACCTTCCTGATCCAGGGCTACGACACTGGCTGGGTCTCCAGCAAGACCTCCATCTCCAGCTACGAGGGCAACCTCTGGGGCCAGATCACGGACAAGCTGGTCTACGTCAATGAGAAGGGCGAGCTCAGCCCGTGGGTTGCCGAGAAGTGGGAAGAGCTCAACGGCGCCAAGGACTTTGTCCTGCACCTGAAGGAGGGCGTCACGTTCTCCGACGGAAGCCCGCTGGATGCCGCCGCGGTGGTGGCCAACCTCACTGCCTGGGCCAAGGGCGATTCGGCACGCGGCATCAGCAAGGTGGGATTGTTCCCGTCCACCAATTTCGTCTCCGCCGAGGCCGCCGACCCCAAGACGGTCAAGGTTTCCTTCTCCTCTCCCGCGCTCGGGTTTATCGCCACGCTGGCGTATCACGGCTGCATCCTGCTCTCGCCGAAGACCCTCGCGCTGCCGGTGGAGGCGCAGGCGGACCTCAGCCAGGAAATCGGCAGTGGCCCGTTCGTGGTGAAGTCCTGGAAGCAGGGCGACAGCTACGTATTGGAGAAGCGCAAGGACTACAACTGGGGCCCTGCGGCACTCGGCCACACCGGCCCGGCCCGACTGGACACCATCACCTTCAAGGTCATCAAGGACACCTCCGTCCGGACCTCCACGGTGGTTTCCGGACAAGCGGATGTTGCCTTCAACGTGGAGCCGCAGGAAATCGAGTCGCTGAAGGCCCAGGGCTTCACGGTTGGAACGCCCCGCTACCTTGGCTTCGTGGACGGCTTCCAGGTGAACACCACGGCCTTCCCCACCAACGAACTCGCCGTCCGCCAGGCCATCCAGCACGGCATCGACCGTGAAGAGATCCGCAAGACCGTCTACACGGATGACTGGAACGCGGCCACCACCTTCATCCAGGGCAACGTCCCTGAAGCCGGTGAGTTCAGCGACTCCTTCACGTTCGATCCGGAGAAGGCCAACAAGGTCCTGGACGACGCCGGCTGGGCCAAGGGCTCCGACGGTTACCGCACCAAGGACGGAAAGATCCTCGAGTTCACGCTCACGCCCAACCCGTATGTCCCGTCCACCAAGGCCGAGGACGAGCTCATCGCCCAACAGCTCAAGAAGGTGGGCATCAAGGTCAACCTCAAGGTGGTGGACGTCGCCGGCTACGCAGCGATCCAGGCCAGCAAGCCGCCGCTGTTCCAGACCTCGCGAAGCTTCGTCGACGTCGGCACGGTGGCCGGTGTCCTGACCAGCCAGAACAAGGGTGAGGACTGGTTCAGCCTTGGCACCAGCGACCAGAGACTGAACGACCTTTCGACGGCGATCGCCACCGCCTCGGACCGTGCTTCCCGGGAGAAGGTGGCGGACGAACTGCAGAAGTACGTGCTGGAGCAGGGCTACTTTGTACCCCTTAATCAGCTCGTCCAGCGTCTGTACCTGATCAACCCGAAGATCAAGGACGTCCAGTACAACGGCCTGGCGTACGCGAACTTCTACACCGCCTGGATTTCACAGTGACCAGCGACTACCGGCGCTTTGCCCTCACCCGTGTGGGCCAGGCGGTCATCGTGGTCCTCCTCGCCTACGTCCTGACGTTCCTGGTGATCAGCGTGCTCCCCGGCGACGCCATCACCAATTCGCTGCGCGACCCGCAGCACGGACTCAGCGAGGAGGACATCCAGCGGATCGTGTCCTACTACGGACTCGATCAGCCGGTGATCGTGCAGTTGCTCCTGTCACTTGGCCGGTTCCTGACGGGCGAACTCGGCTTTTCCTTGCAGTCCAACCTCCCGGTGACCCAGATCGTCGGGGATGCACTGCCGTCCACCCTGACTTTGGCGTCGAGCGCCTTGGTCATCGCGATCGTTTTCGCCGTGGGCATCGCCTACGGCGCCCAGTACCTTCCGGGGAAATGGGCCGCGGTTGTCCGTTCCATCCCGTCATTGTTTCTTTCCGTGCCGAACTTCGTGATCGGCCTCATCCTGATCGAGCTCTTCGCGTTCCGCCTGCACTCCTTCACCACGACGGATCCGAACAGTCCGGTAGCAACGCTGTTCGCCGCGATCACCCTGGCAATCCCCGTCTCGGCACCGCTGGCCGAGGTCCTGATTGCCAGCCTGGACCACGAGTCCCGGCAGGAATACGCACTCGTGGCCCGCTCCCGTGGCTTGACGGAGGCCAGGTTGTTCGCGAAGCACTTGGTGAAGCCATCGGCGCTGCCCTCCGTGGCGATGGTGGCCTTGATCGTCGGTGAACTCCTGGGTGGCTCGGTCATCACCGAAACCATCTTCGGAAGAGATGGAATCGGCACTGTGGTCCAAAAGGCCGTGACCGGGGAGGACCAGCCTGTGCTCCAGGCAGTGGTTTCCCTCTCAGCCGTGGTGTTCGTGGTGGTCAACCTGCTGGCTGACCTGGCCTCGCCGTTGCTGGATCCGCGCGTCAAACTCCGGGAGAAGGTAAGCGCATGACCGCCCTGCTCAGCAACCCCCAACTCAACCAAGAACCTGCGCAGCGGAAGCTGACGGACGGCCTCCCGCCCGTCACGGTCCTCCTGTCCTTCACCGTGGTTCTGCTCGTGATCCTGTGGTCCCTGGTACCCGGTCTCTTCACGCACTACAGCCCCGTTACGGGCGACACCGCAAGCAAGTTGGCCGCACCCAGCACGGCACACTGGTTCGGCACCGACTACCTCGGCCGTGACCTGTACGCACGCGTCGTCTACGGTACGGCGTCCTCTGTCACGAGTGCCTTGGTAGCCGTCCTGATCGGCTTGGTAGTTGGCAGCATCATTGGGCTCGCGGCAGGTTTCCGTGGCGGCTGGGTCGACTCGATCCTCGGCCGCTTCGTGGACGTACTCCTTGCCATCCCGGGCTTCCTTCTGGCTGTGGTCATCGTGAGTTCCCTTGGGTTCCAGACCATCAACGCCGCCATCGCAACAGGAGTGTCCGCCGTCGCAGTTTTCGCCCGACTGATGCGTGCAGAAGTGCTGCGCGTCCGCGGCGCAACGTACGTCGAAGCGTCCTATCTGGAAGGCGGCAACCGGCTTCACGCCTTGCTGGGGCACATCCTCCCCAACGCGTACCGCTCCGTGCTGGTGTTGGCCGTCCTGCAGTTCGGCACGTCCATCCTGGTCATCGCATCGTTGGCTTTCCTTGGCTATGGCGATCCTCCTCCGGCGTCGGACTGGGGCCTGTTGGTGGCCTCCGGCAAGACCTACGTCACGGCTCCATGGCTCGTGTACGCGCCGGCCCTGGTCATCGTCATCACCGTCTTGTCCGTGAACCGCATCAGCCGCTGGCTGCGAAAGGCGAAGTGACATGAGTTCCCTCTTAACAGTGCAAGGTTTGTCGATCGCGTACGGCCGTGCCGCCGTCGTCCATGACGTGGGGTTTTCGCTCACCAAAGGTGAGAGCCTGGCGCTGATCGGCGAATCGGGCTCCGGAAAGTCGACCATCGCCAAAGCCGTCCTCCGGCTGCTCCCGCACGACTCCACCGCCACCGGGAAGGTGGAGTTGGACGGCAAGGACCTCCTGTCCCTTCCGGAGAAGCAGTTCCGGCCCTACCGGGGCCGTGAACTCGGCTTCATCCCGCAGGATCCGGCGTCGGCCCTCAACCCGGTGCGGACCATCGGCGCCCAAGCCCACGAGGCCGCCGCGCTGCTGGGCGAAACGGACCCCGAAGTCCGGCGCGCGAAGATCCTGGAGGTCCTCGAGCAGGTGGGCTTGCCGGATCCCGGCCGCGTGTACAACTCCTATCCACACCAACTGTCCGGTGGCATGCTGCAGCGCGTCCTCATTGCGCTGACGATACTTCCGCGGCCGTCGCTGATCGTGGCGGACGAACCAACCTCCGCCTTGGACGTTACGGTGCAGAAGCTGATCCTGGATATGCTGTCCGAGCTCCGGCGTGAGTTGGACATCAGCCTGCTCCTTATCACCCACGATCTCGCCATCGCAGCGGAGCGCGCCGATTCGCTGGTGGTGCTCAAGGATGGCGCGGTCCAGGAAAGTGGTCCGTCGCGCGAAATTTTCGCCGCGCCCGCAACGGAGTATGCACGCAACCTTCAGGCAGATGTGCCCGCCCTGCACCCGGACAGGTACCGGAACCAGCGGTTAACGCACGACGGCGGCTCCCGGACTGACGCTTCAGGGTCACCCGCTGGGCCCGCACAGATTGATGTGCGCGGAGTAACCAAGCGGTTCCACGCCGGCGGGAAGGACATCGTGGCCGTGGATGGCGTCTCGTTCTCCGTGGAACGGGGACGGACCCACGCACTTGTCGGTGAATCCGGATCCGGCAAGACCACTGCTGTCCGGCTGCTGCTCGGGCTGGAGCAACCGGACAGCGGAGAGATCGCTGTCGCCGGCCAGTCGACGTCGGGCAGGTCCCGGACAGAAGTCCGCGAGATCCGCCGCCACCTCCAACTCGTGTACCAGAACCCGCTCACCTCCTTGGATCCCACCTGGAAGGTCAGCAGGATCGTCCAGGAACCCCTGGAGCAGTTCGGCCTGGGCACCAAAGCCGAACGGGTCCAACGGGTCCGCGAAGCCTTGGAAGCCGTTGGCCTCCCGGAATCCGTGGCGTCACGCAGGCCGGCAAACCTGTCAGGCGGCCAACGGCAACGCGTGGCCATCGCCCGCGCACTGGTGGTGCGTCCCGACGTCGTGGTTTTGGACGAACCCACGTCCGCACTCGACGTGAGCGTCCAGGCGGGAATCCTGGAATTGCTCGCCCAACTGCAGCGCGACTTGGGCCTGACATACCTGTTCGTCTCGCATGACCTCGCACTGGTCCGGCAGGTGGCAGACACCGTTTCCGTGCTGAGGCGTGGGCAAGTCGTGGAAGACGGCCCCGTGGAGGACATCTTCCTGCGTCCCCAACATCCCTACACCCAAGCACTGCTCGACGCGATCCCGCTGGCCACGCCTGTCCGGGACCAGACAGCAGCCAAACAACTAGCGGAGGCATCAGCATGACCGTGAACCTGACCACCACCCGGCGGCCCGCCCTGATCGAGGCCTTCACCGCACCCCAGGGATTCGGTGACGCAACGCTGCGCGACAAGCGGGCAGACGCTATCGAACTCCTCGGCGGCATCCCGGATCCCAGTGTCCTTCCCACCACTGCGATCGCCGAAGCGACAGCGCGAGTACTGGCCAAACCGGGAGTCCCCGCCCTTCAGTACTCACGGACTGAAGGCATTTCACCCCTTCGCGAGTGGATCGCCGAACGCGAGGGTGTGCCCGTTGACCGCATCCTGATGACCAACGGCGGCTTCCACGGCTTGTCCCTGGCCATCCAGTCCGTGGTGGAACGTGGCGACCTGGTGGCCGTGGACAATCCGATCTTCCCGTTGTTCCTGAGGGGGTTGCAGCTGTCCGATGCCCGCACGCTGCCCGTCTTTGTGGGGCCGCATGGCTTGGATGTAGACCATCTCAGCGATCTTCTCCGCGGGGGTGCCCGTCCGTCCGCGCTCTACACCGTGCCGGACTTCCACAACCCCTCACAGGGAACCCTCCCGGGTGAGGCCCGGCGTGAGTTGGTGAGATTGGCTGAGCACTATGGATTCGTGATCCTGGCGGACAACCCGTATCGCGAGCTCCGTTTTGCCGGTGAGCAGGAAAGCGTGGAGGAGTTCAACAACTCGGACCACGTGCTCCATATCAACACCTTCACCAAGACTTTGGGCCCCGGCCTCCGTCTCGGCTGGACTGTCGCTCCCGGGCATCTGGCCCGTGATCTTGCGGCCCTCAGGAGCCGGCAGGACTCGCACAGTTCCACGTTGGTCCAGGCGATCATCGGCGAACTCGTGACGTCTGACCCCGACATCTTCGACGCCACGCTTGATAAGGCACGCGTCCTGTACCGGAACCGCGCCCAGACCCTTGTGGCGGCGTTGGACCGGGAAGCCCCCGGGGCGTTCGAGTCCGTTTTGCCGGAGGGCGGGCTCTTCTTGTGGCCGCGACTGAGTGACGACTCGGTGGATCCGGACCAGCTCGCCGCGGACGCAAGTGCCGAGGGTGTGGAGTACCAGCGGGGTTCGTTCTTCCCGTCCGGACCTGGCACCGACGCCGACCGCCACCTGCGCCTGGCCTACGGTGACGTGTCCGCGGAGAAACTGGAAGAGGCCGCGGCCCGGCTGGGACGTGCCCTGAAGCGCCAGTCCTGACTGTCTACACCCAACTGGGGGACAGCACTTGTCCTGATGAACGCCGATAAGGACGCGATCTGTCCCCTGGTTGGTTCCCCTGCGACGCAATTAAACGAAAGAGCCCCGGTCCAAAGACCGGGGCTCTTTCAGATTGCGTGCGCGAGGGGGGATTTGAACCCCCACACCCTTTCGGATACTGGCACCTGAAGCCAGCGCGTCTGCCGTTCCGCCACTCGCGCGCAACTTCTTTTTCAGGACTTTGACCGGGAACCGGCTTCGCTTCCTTCAAAAGCAGCGAGATCAAGCATAACGGACACTTTGGGCAAAACACCAATCGGCCGCCGCAAGGACCCCGGAACGACTTTTCGGGACACACGAACAAGGCCGCAAAGGCAGACAACAACAGCTGAACAGCGAGGAAATTTAGTCCCTGCCCCCGCCCGCCACGACGGGCATGTGGCGAACTTTTCCGGGTCGCAAGGCGTTGTGGATTAAGGCCATTCGCAGTCACTCCCAGTAGTATCGGGAAGTGAAAGGGCCGTTCGGCGCTCACTTCAGTGTGTGCACGGACGGGACCATGGACCGACTATCGAGCCAGGCACCGCATGTGCCGCGACGAGGAAAGGAGAAGGACCATGGGTCTGCTGGACAAAGTGGAACGCGGCATTGAAAAAGCCGTCCGCAACGTCTTCTCCACGGGGTCGCGGGCACGTGTTGAGCCGGTGGAGATCGCGAGCAAACTGCGGCGCGAACTGGACAACCAGTCCATCACCATTGCGGCGGGACGCACCCTCGCCCCCAACGTTTTCGATGTCCTCCTCAGCAATGACGATTTCACCAGGGCACAGGAATGGGGCACGCCCCTCGCCGAGGAACTCTGCGATGTTGTTATCCAGCATGTGCGCAGCCAGGGCTACACGCTGCAGGGTCCCGTGCGGCTCTCCTTCCGCCGGAATGAGGAGGAGCGGGCCGGTCACTTCGAAATCGCCTCCCGGACCGAAAAGTCCGACGGCGGTGCTCCCGCCCCCCAGGCCCCGCGGCCAAACCTTCCAGCCGCACCGGCACGCCAGCCCACCAGGCTCCAACCTGTCCTGGATATCGGCGGCCAGCGGTACTCCCTCAACGCCCAGTCTGTTGTGCTGGGCCGCTCCTCGGAAGCAGACATCCTGGTGGATGACACCGGTGTTTCGCGGAAGCACCTTGAGGTCCGTACGCAAAACGGCACCACCTGGGCCGTAGACCTTGGATCCACCAACGGCAGCTACGTCAATGGTCACAAGGTAGACGGCAGCGTGGAACTCACAGACGGCTCAACCATCACGATGGGACGTACCAAGATTATTTTCCGCCTTCTCCCCCAAAACCCGGGTGGCAACGCGTGAACGACATCAGCGAACTGACCATCACCGCTCTTCGCTTCGGTTTCCTCTTGCTGCTGTGGGTCTTGATCTTCAGCATCGTGTCCACCATGCGCCGCGACTTCCAGATCGGACGCAAAGCCGTGACGGGCACGCCCACGGCGCGTGAGGTCCGCAAGCATCCGGAGTTGGCTGCGTCGCCGCCGCCGGCCATCCAGCATGCCCGGAACCTCGTGGTCACCGAAGGACCGTTGAAGGGCACCACGCTTCCCCTCGCAGCCAGTCCCATTCTCTTGGGCCGCGCGCAGGAAGCCACGCTTGTCCTGGAAGACGATTACGCGTCGGGCCGCCATGCCCGCCTGTTTCCGCAAGGCAGCCGCTGGTTCATCGAGGACCTGGGTTCCACCAACGGCACCTACCTGGCCGATCAACAGCTCACCCGGGCCTTGCCGGTGGAGCTCGGCGTCCCCGTGAGGATCGGCAAGACGGTCATTGAATTGAGGCCGTAGTCCATGGCCGCCCCACAGACCACCGAAGGCAAGGAAACGCCGGCGGAGCGCCCCCTCATCATGCGCTACGCGGCGCGCTCCGACGTCGGTCGGATCCGCTCCAAGAATGACGACTCCGCTTACGTGGGCCGCCATCTTGCTGTCGTTGCCGACGGCATGGGTGGTCACGCCGGCGGCGATGTGGCCTCGGCATCAACGGTCCTGGACATGATCCACCTGGATCACGACGATTACCCGGACGGCGCAGACACTGTCCTCGCGGACGAGATCCAGACCGCGAACTCCCTGCTCTCCGAGCTGGTGCACCAAAATCCCAAACTTTCCGGCATGGGCACCACCGTGACGGCCCTGCTCCTTGAGGGCCGGAAGCTGCACTTCGCGCACATCGGCGATTCCCGCGCCTACCGCCTGCGCAACAAGAAGTTCGAGCAGGTCAGCATCGACCACACTTTCGTGCAGCGCCTCATCGATGAGGGCCGCCTGCGCCCGGAGGAAGCCGAAACACATCCCCACAAGAACGTCCTGATGCGCGTCCTTGGCGATGTTGACGCCAGCCCCGAACTGGACCTGGACATCCTGGACGTCGAACCTGGCGAACGCTGGCTGCTGTGCTCCGACGGCCTGAACTACGTAGCCGGACACGTCGTGGAGCGCAAGGTCCGCGAGATCAAGGACCTTCGCGAGTGCGTGGAAACCCTGGTGGACCTGACCCTTGAAGCGGGCGCCCCGGACAACGTCACCGTCGTGATGCTGGAGATCGCGGAAGAAACGGACGACGACGTCAGCACGGCCGCCGTCGACGTCGTACCTCCCGCGGCACCCGCCCAAGCCGAACAGGCGGACACGGTCACCGCCAGCAAGTCAGCGGATGAGCCGCCAGCCGCCAAGGACGAGGCGGCGGACGCAGCAAAAGACACCAAGGAACCTGCCGCAGGTTCCTCGTTCAGCGCCCACGGTCCTGGCGACGAGGATCCTGCTGCCCCAAGCAAGGAACCAGCCAAGGACGAGTCCTCCGAGGACAAGGAACCTCCTGCCACGACCGATCCGCACCTGGGCGAGCACCTGTCCGCCGAGGTCCTGCGCGAAGAACTGGCCAGCCGGCCCCACGAACTGGTTGGCGCGGCGGCGACAGCTGCTGAGACCGGCTCGATTCCCACGGTGGCAGGCCGCACGGTGGCCCGCCGGGCAGCAACGGTCCTGACGCACAAGGCCGAACAGGACCGCCTTGAACTCGAAGAACCTCCGCGGCGCCGCATCCGATGGCTCATGCCTGCCGTGGCCGCCGTCGTGGTCCTTGGCGTGGTGGTGGGTCTCTGGCTCGGTTACGCCTGGACCCAGACCCGCTACTACGTGGGCGAGTTCGACCAGCGCGTTGCCATCTACAACGGCATCTCACAGCGGCTCGGCCCCATCCAGCTTTCCCGGTTGGAGTCGGTAACGGACCTTCGCGTCGACTCGCTGCCCGAATACGGCCGGCAGAGCGTCCGCCAGACCGTTCCCGCGGGAGACCTGGATGACGCCCAGCGGATTGTGGAGAACCTGAAGAACTACGGCAGCGCTTCAGCAAGCTGCCCCAGCTCTTCCCCCACCGCAACTCCAACCCCCTCCCCAAGCACCAGCGTTCCTGTTCCCAGCACGGCAGCGATTGCCACACCAACGCCCTCGCCCGTCCCGACTCCATGTGAGGCGGCAAAATGATCCAGACCGAAACAACACCCAAGCCCCGCCGGAACGTCGAACTGGTGCTCATCGTCCTGGCCCTGGCCGTGGGCATCGGCGCCAGTGCTTTGGTGAGCATCAATTCCGAGTCCGGCCTGGACAGCGATTTCTGGTTCCAGTCCAGCTTGCTCGCTGTGGCTGCCTTTGCCTTCCACGTGGTCCTCCGTCTCCGGGCTAAATATGCCGATCCGGTAATACTTCCGATTGTGGTTGCACTCAACGGTCTTGGCCTCGCATTGATCCACCGCATGGATGCTCCGGGCGAAGACACAGGGAACAACCAGCTCCGTTGGACGCTCATTGCCATGGCCGTGGCCATCGCCGTCATCTGGTTCCTCAAGGACCACCGGATTTTGCGGCGCTTCACGTACATTTCCCTGGCAGTCAGTGCCCTTCTGCTGATCCTGCCTTTGGTTCCGGGCATCTCCGCCGGCGAGGTCCTCGGCGCCAAAGTGTGGATCCGTGTTGGTCCCATGACCTTCCAACCCGGTGAAATCGCCAAGATCACCTTGGCCATCTTCTTCGCGGGCTACCTGTCCTCCAACCGGGACCTCATCCTGTTGGCCGGACGCAAGATCGGGCCCATGCAGTTCCCGCGCTTCAAGGACCTTGGTCCCATGATCACCGCGTGGTTGGTGAGCATCGGCGTGCTGGTTTTCCAGCGCGACCTCGGCTCGTCCATCCTCTTCTTCGGCCTCTTCATCGTCATGATCTACGTGGCCACCAGCCGTATCTCCTGGGTAGTCATCGGCCTGGTCCTGATCCTGGGCGGTGGCTTTGTTGCCTCCAAGATCTTCTCGCACGTCGCGTTCCGCATCGACAGCTGGATCAACGCCTTCACACCGGAAGTCTTCGGACGGTCACCCGGCGGCAGTGGGCAGATTGTCCAAGGCCTGTTCGGCATGGCCGACGGCGGGCTCGTGGGAACGGGACTGGGCCAGGGCAGGCCGGACCTTGTTCCCTTTGCCAACAGCGACATGATCGTGGCACTCATCGGCGAGGAACTTGGCCTGATTGGCCTGTTCGCCGTGGTGATGCTCTACCTGCTGCTGTTCACCCGCGGCTTCCGTGCCGCACTGGGCACCCGGGATGCGTTCGGCAAGCTCCTTGCGTGTGGCCTGTCCTTCGCCATCGCCCTGCAGTGCTTCGTGGTGATCGGCGGTGTCACCCGTTTGATCCCGCTGACCGGCCTCACCACGCCGTTCCTCGCGGCAGGTGGTTCGTCGCTCCTGGCCAACTGGATCATTGTTGGATTGCTTCTCATGATTTCCAACACGGCACGGGGTCCAGTGGACACTACACCCATGGTCAACAAGCCGCCGGCAACCAGCAGCACCCCGGCTGCCCGTAAGCCGGCCACCGGACAAACCCCCAGCACACCAACAGAGGCGGTGAAGCAGCAATGAACCAGGCTATTAGAAGTTCGTGGATGGCTGCCGTCGCCATGTTTGCCCTGATCCTCGGCGCCATCAGCTACGTGCAGGTGATCGGTGCCGACGATCTCAACAAGAACCCCTGGAACCAGCGCGCCATCCTCGCGTCCTTCTGCAACGACCGCGGGGCCATCATCGTGGCCGGCACGCCGATCGCCGAATCCGTCACGGGGACCGAGTCCTGCGCTTTCCAGCGCAAATACACCCAACCCGAGCTGTACGCCGGCATCACGGGCTACTTCTCCAAGGGCTTTGGTTCCACAGGCCTTGAGCAGTCCATGGGAGATACGCTCGCGGGCAACTCTGACCAGCTGTTCCTGGACCGCGTCAGCCAGATGTTCCTCGGGAACGAGCCCAAGGGTGCCTCCGTGGAGCTGACCTTGGACCCCGCCGTCCAGAAGCTTGCCTACGACCTGATCCCGGACGGCCAGCGCGGCTCCATTGTGGTGACGAACCCGAAGACCGGCGCCATCCTGGCCATGGTTTCCAAACCGTCCTACGACCCCAACCTGATCGCCACCCATGACACCAAGGCGGCGCAGGCCAACTACAACGAGCTGAACCAGATTCCGGGCATCAACCTGAACCAGAACGTGAGCGGCCCTACGGGCAACCTGCTGTCGCCGGGCTCTGTCTTCAAGCTGATCGATACCGCTGCGGCGTTGAACTCCGGGAAGTACAACAAGGACAGCGAGCTCCCGAACCCCTCCAGCCTGCCGCTCCCGGGATCCAGCGCAAGCCTCCCCAACTATGCCGGCGGTAACTGCAATGTCCGGGAGACGGCGTCGTTCTCCTTCGCCCTGGAGCAAAGCTGCAACACGCCGTTCGCCAGCATCGCTTTGGACCTGGGCCAGGACGCCATCCGCACGCAGGCCGAAAAGTTTGGTTTTGGCGACAACTTCGGTGACCAACTGAAGCTGCAGATGGCACCGAGCGTCTTCCCGAAGGACCTTGACCAGGCACAGCTGGCCCAGTCCTCGGTGGGCCAGCGCGACGTCAAGGCGACCCCGTTGCAGATCAACCTCATGACCGCGGCCATTGCCAACGGCGGCGTGCAAATGAAGCCAAACCTCGTCAAGACCGTCAGGTCCCCGGATCTCCGCGTCATCAGCGAGACCAAGCCCGAAGCCCTCCGCACCAGCACCACGGCTCCCATTGCCGGCCAGATCACCGAGTGGATGACCAGTGCCGTGGACAACGGCATCGCCAACGGCGCCGCTGTTTCCGGCGTCAAGGTGGCCGGGAAGACCGGCACCGCGGAGCTGGGCGATTCAGGCCTGAACAACTCATGGTTTACCGGGTTCGCCCCGGCAAACGACCCGCAAGTGGCCGTCACCATCGTCATGGAAGGTGTGGATGTGCTCAGCGGTGCCAAGCTAACCAGTCCGAACGCAAAGAAGATTTTTGAGGCGGTGTTGAATAAGTGAGACCTACTTCGGGAATCACACTCGGCGGCAGGTTCCAGTTGACCAGTCGCATTGCGATTGGTGGCATGGGCGAGGTCTGGAAGGCCAAGGACCAGATCCTGGGCCGGATCGTGGCCATCAAGGTGCTCAAGGAGGAATACACCGGCGATCCCGGCTTCCTGCAGCGCTTCCGTGCCGAGGCCCGCCACACAGCACTGCTCAACCACGTGGGTATCGCCAATGTGTTCGATTACGGCGAGGAAGCCGGCTCGGCGTACCTGGTCATGGAGCTTGTTCCGGGCCACCCGCTCAGCGCCATCCTTGAGCGTGAGCAGGTGCTGTCTCCGGACATGACGCTCTCCATCATTTCCCAGACGGCACGTGCCTTGGCTGTGGCGCATGCGCAGGGCCTGGTGCACCGCGACATCAAGCCCGGGAACCTGTTGATCACGCCGGACAACCGGGTCAAGGTGACGGACTTCGGCATCGCCCGCCTCGCGGACCAAGTGCCGCTGACCCAGACCGGACAGGTCATGGGAACTGCCCAGTACCTCGCACCGGAACAGGCCACCGGCCAGACCGCCACGGGGTCCTCGGACATCTACTCGCTGGGTGTCATCGGCTACGAGTGCCTCACGGGCCACCGGCCGTTCTCCGGCGAGTCGCAGATTGCCATTGCCCTGGCCCAGGTGAATGACGCTCCGCCACCCCTTCCGGAGACGCTTCCCACCCCGGTGCGCGCGCTGCTCATGTCCATGCTGGCCAAGGACCCGAAGAACCGTCCTGCCAACGCCATCAAGCTGGCCGAGGCGGCGGAAGCCATCCGCAACGGCGACATCGCTACGGCACACGCCGCCGTTCCCGGCATGCTCCTCTTCGAGGGTGCCACCGGCCCCATCACGGCTCCGGTCAACACTGCGACGGCTCCGACGGGCGTGGTTGCCTCGCCGTTCGGAAAAGAGCAGTCGACGACGGCGACCTCCGCACTTCCGGTGGTTGGCGCCGCCGCTGCCGGGGCTGCTGCAGGCGCCGCGGCCGCTTCGTCGGACAACGCTTTGACCCGTGCCAACGCCTTGGAAGCAGAACGCCAGCTCAACGACGACGAGACCGTCTACAGCGACGATGACGGCAACTACGACGACCAGGAACCGGAGCGCAAGAAACGCAGCCCATGGACCTGGCCGCTCGTGGCGTTGATCCTGCTGGTCCTTTTTGCCTTGGTTGGATTCCTGATTTCACAGTCCGGCTTCTTCTCGCCGAGCCCCAGCCCCAGCAGTTCCTCCTCCAGTCCCAGCGTGTCCTCGAGCCCCACCAGCAGCTCAGCCTCACCAACGCCGTCCCAGACCTCGCAGACGCCGACTCCTTCGCAGTCCACGCAGTCCAAGATCAATGTGATCCCGGAGCAGTTCCAAGGACAGCAGTTCCCGAAGGTCAGCTCGGAACTACGGGCAATGGGCCTGGGCGTTGACGGCCAGGAGGTCTTCAGTAACACGGCCGCACCGGGCGAGGTCATCAGCCTCAACCCAACCGGTCCGGTTGACCCTGGCACCACCATTACCGTCCAGTACTCCAAGGGTCCGGAGATGGTGGCTGTCCCGAGCATCGGCGTGGGCCTGCCCGAGGACCAGGTACGCGGGCTCATCGAGGGCGCAGGCCTTCGTTGGGTGGCCGGCGATCCCGTCAACGGCTCCCCGACGCAGCAGCCCGGGACGTTCGTCCGGTCTTCGCCCGCTGCGGGCACCAACGTGGAAGCCGGCTCGCTGGTTACCTACTACCTGTCCAAGTCCGTGGTCCCCACTGGCCCGTCGTCATCGTCCAGCGCGAGCCCCAGCGCCCAGGCAACCAAGTAGTTCACCATGTCAACGTCACGGCCCGGTCCGGCACACCGAGAGGAAAGCACGCCTGTGTCTGAACAGCGCATCCTCAACGGTCGCTACGAACTCGGTGAGCTGATCGGCCGTGGCGGCATGGCAGATGTATACCGCGGAACGGATACGCTCCTTGGGCGGACCATTGCGGTTAAAGTCCTCCGGGCGGACCTCGCACGCGATCCGCAGTTCCAGGCCCGCTTCAAGCGCGAAGCGCAAGCCGTAGCTGCGCTCAACCACGCCTCCATCGTGGCCATCTTCGACACGGGTGAGTACTCGGTCCCCGGCGGCCCCGGAGAGGACGTACGCGTCCCGTACATCGTCATGGAGTTCGTCTCAGGCCGTACCTTGCGGGACATGATCAAGGCCAAAGAGCTGACGGTCGAGGACTCCATTGGTTATACCCTCGGTGTGCTGTCCGCCCTTGAGTACAGCCACCGGGCCGGAATCGTCCACCGGGACATCAAGCCCGCCAACGTGATGGTCTGCGGAGACAGTGGCGACGTCAAGGTCATGGACTTCGGCATCGCACGCGCCATGGCGGATTCGTCCGCCACCATGACCCAAACGCAGGCCGTGGTGGGAACGGCGCAGTACCTGTCGCCGGAGCAAGCCAGGGGCGAGACCGTCGATGCCCGCAGCGACCTCTACTCGGCGGGTTGCCTGCTTTTCGAGCTCCTGACGGGTCGTCCGCCTTTCGTGGGCGACAGCCCGGTCTCCGTGGCCTACCAGCACGTGCGGGAAACTCCCGATCTTGCCAGTGCCCACAATCCCGAAGTCTCCGAGGCCCTCGATTCTGTCCTGACCAAGGCCCTGCAGAAAAACCGCAGCGACCGCTTCCAGGATGCCGCGGCCTTCCGCCGCGCCCTCAGGGCAGCGAGCAACGGCATCCCGGTACCTGCCGTCGCCGCCAGCGAGGCTCCTACGGATCCCAACGACCTTGTGGATGACGAGGGCCCCGCAACCCAATTGCTGAGCGCCACCGCCGTCGGGTTCCTCGACGTGGACCAGATCAACGAGGACCCCGAGCGGGCCGGTTACAACGAGCCGCAGGCCTACGCCACCCGCGCCCAGGAGGAACCGCTTCCCCTGGGCCTCCCACCGGAACGGGAGCGGACCCCACGGCAGAACTCCCGCCGTCGTGCGTGGGCAGCCACGCTCGCCATCTTCACCATCCTGGTCCTTGCCGGCGCCGGATTCTGGATCTACAGCGTGGTCAACACACCCCCGCCCGCGCCCGCCAAGGTGGCTGTTCCCACCGTCGCGAACATGTCCGAGTCGCAGGCGATCCAGGAGCTTTACGGCGCCAAGCTGGTACCCAAGACGGCACGCGTGGCCAGCGATTCGGTGGCCAAGGACATGGCCATCGGCACTTCGCCAACGGCCGGAACCATGCTCGAGCAGAACGCCGAGGTGACCCTCAGTATCTCCAGCGGCCCAAGTTCCGTGACCATTCCGAAGGACATCGCTGGGCGCACGGAAGCGGACGCCAGGGACTACCTCCGAAGCCTGGGAATCACTGGCACCATCTCGACCGTCCGGACCAACAGCCCCACAGTCGCTGCCGGCCTGGTGATCACCACGGGCCCTGCGCCCGGAGCACCCATAGCTGCCGGGTCCAACGTGGAATTACAGGTCTCCTCGGGCAAGGTGCTCGTGCCGCAACTCATCGGCCTTGCGCAAGCAGAAGCCGAGGCCGTCCTGAAGGAAAACGGCTTGGTGATGGCCGTCGTCGAGCAGGAAAACAGCCAAGTGGAACCCGGCAAGGTGACCGCCCAAAGCGACGCATTCAACGTCGAAGTGGATCAGGGCAAGACCATCACTGTCACGGTGGCCAAGGCGCCGGCCCCGAGTCCCACTCCCACACCGACGCCCACGGACAAGCCGAAGCCCTCGCCGTCAGCCACCAAGAAGGACTGACGGCCGCGCCCACCAGCCTCCGCGTGCTGCTCCTTCGTCGCTTTGACGCACGCTTCCGGCTGTCGGCTCGCGACAGTCAGTGCTCTCCGGCAGCTAGTGCTGGATCAGCGGGCTCAGCTTGGCGGCACGTTCGGCGGCGCCCTGCATGCCCAGCGACTCCAGCCAGTTGCCCAGCATCTGGTAGCCGCCTTCGGTGAGCACGGATTCCGGGTGGAACTGGACACCGCACAGCGGTGCGGTCTTGTGCTGCAGGCCCATGACCACGCCGTTGGTGGTTTCGGCGGTGATCTCCAGGACATCCGGGAGGGAATCGCGGACAGCAGCGAGTGAGTGGTAGCGGGTCGCCGTGACCGGGGAGGGGAGTCCCGCGAAGACGCTCTTGCCTTGGTGCTGTACCGGCGACGTCTTGCCGTGCATCAGTTCCGGTGCGTGGGTCACCACGCCACCGTAAGCTTCGGCGAGGGCCTGGTGG
Source organism: Paenarthrobacter sp. NPDC090522 (assembly GCF_044769225.1). Lineage (NCBI taxonomy): Bacteria > Bacillati > Actinomycetota > Actinomycetes > Micrococcales > Micrococcaceae > Paenarthrobacter > Paenarthrobacter sp. NPDC090522. Next base: position 127,026 of record NZ_JBIVXL010000013.1, on the reverse strand, counting down.
CCCAGGCAGACGCCGAACATTGGTTTGCTGTTTTCGCCGCACCACTTGATGAGCTCAATGCACACACCCGCTTCGGCAGGCGTGCCGGGACCAGGCGAAACAAGGACGCCGTCGCGGGCTGCAGCGAGTTCCTTCGCTTCAGCGAGCGTCACGTCGTCGTTGCGGACCACGGTGGTTTCGGCACCGAGTTCCTGCAGGTATCCAACAAGGGTGTAAACGAAGCTGTCGTAGTTGTCTACGACCAGGATTTTTGTTGTGCTCATGGCTGCTGTGCTGCACCAATCGTTGAGTCGGTCAGGGTGGTGAATTGGGAAAACCAGGGGAAAAGGAACTCGACCATAAGTACCAGGGCCGCTCCCACGAGGACCACTGAGGTCAGGATCCGCACCCACAGGGGTCCGGGAAGGTTACGGAAAATCCAGGCGTACATCCGCTATCCCTTTCCTTGGGCTTGGGCGACCAGGGCGGCAATGTCCGACGGCGGTCCGGCTGACGAAGGTTGCCAACTGTCCAGTACTGAGTAGGCGATGATTCGTTCCTGTGACCCGAAACGGGGGTTGCAACTGGTCATGGTCAGGATGCTTTCGCTGGGGGTGGCCCCTTGTTGGGTAGGGACGGGCAACAACACGTCGGTCCGGCTCGGAAGCACGATCTGGTTGTTGCGGAAAACGTAGGTGTAGTAGCCGTCTTTGGTCTGGACGTAGATCTTGTCGCCCGGTACCAGGGTGTGGATGCTGTCCAGGACGGCGCCGTGGGTTTGCCGGTGCCCGGCCACGGCAAAGTTTCCAACCGCTCCGGGCATGCTGGTGCTTCCGTAGTGCCCCAGGCCCAACGTGTCCAGGACGTCGGATCCGGTGCCCTCAATGATGGGGCGCGTGTACGTTGCCCCAAAGCGGGGAACGTACATGATGCCAATGGTTCCACCGTTACCCGGTGCCGTACCCACCACGGGCTTGCCGTAGTCTGCCGGTGCGGCGGGCGTGACGGGGCCGGTGAACTCCTGCGCGAAGCTCTTGACGGCCTCGGTCTGCTTCGCGTCGGCCTCGACGTTGGTCCACCAGAGTTCCCATGCCACGAAGAGAAGAAGGACTACGCCGGCGGTGATGAGCAGTTCACCGATGATCTGGCTGATTTTGCGGACTACATCCATGGGCCGGAGCTGCCGGCGCGGGGCTTTGTTCCTCCGGCTTTCGGCAGACGGCACAGCAGCAGCGGCTGAGGTCTGCTGGTGCGCCACGGGCTCTCCTCGTCTGGGGACGCGGGCGGCGCAACCGGCCCTTTGGTTACGGCTAGACTTGACAGCTAGACCAACCCGGAACGCCGCTGGCCGTTGACCGCTGGAATTTTCCTTCCTGCAGGATATCAAGGCAGGCTGCGACGGGTTTATGTGAACCAGCCAAGGAGGATCCGTGCCCGAGTCCAAGCCCCGCAAGCGGCCTGCCCGTCAGGAACAGCAGACTTCCGCTGCGCAGCAGTACAAGCCGAATCCGGTCTGGTACAAGCCGGTGATGTTTGGCCTCATGATCATCGGCCTCATCTGGATCATCACCTTCTACATCACTGAAGGGCAATTCCCGGTCCGGGATTGGGCCTCATGGAACATCGTGGCCGGCTTCGGCATTGCGATCGTCGGCTTCCTCATGACTACCCGCTGGCGTTCCTAGAAACTCCAACCTCACATTTCCGTGCCAGTGAACGTCTACAGGGTATGAACAGCAGGCACACCACCATGGATTCCCCGTTGGGGCAGTTGACGCTGACTGCCCGCGGGGAATTTTTGACGGGCATCTTTTATGAGGGCCACTGGCATTTGCCGCCAACCGAGTACTTCGGAGACGCGGTGGATCCGGAGGATACCGTGTTCTCGCAGGCCGAGTCAGAGCTCCGTGAGTTCCTGGACGGCACCCGCACCCACTTCGGCGTAGCTTTCAAGACCAGTGGGAATCCCTTCCAGGAGCGGGTCTGGGAGCGGCTGCAAAGTATTCCGTTCGGGGAAACAGTCACGTACGGCGAGTTGGCCGCCGAGTTGGGCGATCCCCATCTGGCCCAGGCTGTCGGATCTGCCGTGGGCCGCAACCCGATCAGCATCATCATTCCCTGCCACCGCGTGGTTGGTCACAAGGGCCAGCTCACGGGCTACGCCGGAGGGTTGGCCAACAAGCGATTCCTGCTGGAACTGGAGGAACCCGCGTCCATCAGAGAGAGCAAACTCTTCTGATGGGTCCCACTGCGGCTGTACCCATCAAGAGACCCTTCGAGGCGGTGGTCCAGGACCACGGCGCCACGGTCCTTCGGGTGTGCCGCGCGGTACTTGGAATCCACGAGGCCGACGATGCTTGGTCCGAAACCTTCCTCGCAGCCCTTAAGGCGTATGGCGAACTTCCAGCGGACGCCAACGTCGAAGCCTGGCTCGTGACCATCGCACACCGGAAATGCCTTGACCTGCTGCGGGCCGCGGGCCGGCGCGCGGTCCCTGTGGACGCACCCCCGGAGGAGCCGTCCCGGATCGGTATCCCTGGTGATGGGCACGCGGATGTCCTCGAGGCCGTGGGCCAGCTGCCGCCAAAGCAGCGCCAGGCCGTGGCCTACCACTACCTGGCAGGGCTTCCCTACAAAGACATTGCAGAGCTGCACGGCGGCACTCCCGAGGCCGCGCGTCGGGCTGCAGCGGACGGCGTCAGGGCACTCCGGACGGCCCTCGCCGGCCAATCCATGAACTCCCACCCCACCCTGGTATCGGCAACACCGAAAGGAGCCTCCCGATGACCCCCGAATCCTCCGCGGACCACGGCGACGTCGCCACCCTCCTGAAGCCCTTGGATTCCGGACTTGAAACGGCACTGGCCAGCCTTCATGCCCGCCTGATCCGTGACGCCCTGGATGACAATTCGCTGGAGATCGCCTACACGGTAGTCGACTCTCCGGTTGGCAAACTCCTGCTTGCCGCCACCGCGCAGGGGATGCTGCGTGTGGCCTTTGAATTGGAAGACCACCAAGCAGTCCTCCAACTCCTCTCGGACAGCGTGAGCCCCGCCATCCTGAAGGCTCCGTCCCGCTTGGACGAGGCCGCCAGGCAGCTGGACGAATACTTTGGCGGCACACGTCACAGCTTTGACCTTCCCCTCGATTTCCGGCTGGCACGCGGGTTCAGGCTGGATGTCCTCCACCACCTTCCCCGGATCGCCTACGGCAGCACAGAGAGTTACGCCCAGGTGGCCCAGGCCGCGGGCAGTCCCAAGGCCGTCAGGGCAGTCGGCACCGCTTGTGCCACCAACCCCTTGCCGGTGATCGTTCCCTGCCACAGGGTAGTCCGCTCTGATGGCTCGTACGGCGGGTACCTTGGCGGCACCGACGCCAAACGCACCCTGTTGGCCCTGGAGGCGGCATGAGCGATGACGCGCTGTTTCCGGTGGAGCTTGTCCAGCCGGACACGCACGACGCCGGTCCCCGCCTGATTGCCCCGGGTGCAGTCCACGTGCCGGGTTGGCTCACCCTGGAGCAGCAGCGATGGATCGTGGACCGCTTCGGAGAATGGACCCGTGGCCCGGTTCCACTGCGTGCTGCCACGCTGCCCGGCGGCCACCAAATGTCCGTCCGGACCGTATGCCTCGGCTGGCACTGGCAGCCGTACCGCTACACACGGGAGGCTACGGATGTGAACGGCCGTCCCGTTCTGGACTTCCCGGACTGGATGGTGCGCCTCGGCAGGAAGGCTGTCGCGGCCGCCTACGCCCCGGAACTGGCCAAGGACTCATCATTGGCTGACCTGGCCGTGGACTACACCCCGGACGCAGCCTTGGTGAACTTCTACAACAATGCTGCAGCCATGGGCATGCACCAGGACAAGGATGAGCACTCTAACGCGCCGGTGGTTTCGCTGAGTATTGGCGATTCCTGCGTCTTCCGCTTCGGAAACACAGAGACCCGCACCAAGCCGTACACGGACGTCCACTTGCGCTCCGGAGACCTCTTCGTCTTCGGCGGCGCTTCGCGGTTCGCCTACCATGGCATCCCCAAGGTGCATCCCGGAACGGCACCCGCGGACTGCGGGCTCTCCGAGGGGCGGATCAATATCACCATGCGCGTCACAGGATTGTCGTAGCCAGCAGGCAGAATAATCCACAGAACACCCACCCGTGGCAGGCCGCACCCTGGCTGCTGCGGAGGATGCCACAGAGGAGCACCGCATGACCCCGGGAGAGAACGGCACCATCATTGGCGAGGACGGCCTTGCGCGGCCTGTATGGGCCGCATCAGATCCGTTGATGCAGTCATACTACGACCATGAATGGGGCATGCCGGTCCGGGACGAGCAGGGGATGTACGAGCGCATCAGCCTCGAAGGCTTCCAGGCGGGCCTGTCCTGGGCCACCATTCTCCGAAAACGCGAGGCCTTCCGGAAAGCCTTCATGGACTTCCACCCGGAGAGTGTTGCGGCTTTCACTGAGGAAGACGTCGAAAGACTGATGCTGGACGACGGGATCGTCCGCAACAGGCTCAAGATCCGCGCTGCCATCACCAACGCCAAAGCCACCATTGCCTTGCGTCAAGAGGGTGGGCTGGTTGACTTCGTGTGGTCCTTCAAGCCCGAGTCCACGCCGGCACCCAGAACCCTGGCAGACATAGCCACCACGTCGCCGGAGTCCACCGCCCTTTCCAAGGCCCTCCGCAAGAAGGGTTTCGCCTTCGTCGGTCCCACCACCATGTACGCGCTCATGGAAGCCATCGGGATCATCGACACCCATTTAGTGGACAGCCACCGGCGCGGGTCCTCGGGCGTCTGGGGTTAACCGCCGGGGTTAACTGCCGGGGTTAACCGCCGGGGTTGGCCACCGGTCTGTCCACAGAAGTGGGTAAAGTTATCCACAATCGGGGATAACTCGTGTGGACATCCACGCATTTGTTGCCCTCTTCGCCGCCATTGCGGCAATGACGGGCCTCCAACGGTTCTGAACAGGGTTATACCCACTGTGCATCACCCTGTGGATAGTGTTCGCTTCTTCATGGAAAGTTCACCTCCGGAGCATTGCGTCCTTCGCTCTGCGCCGGGCTGCCCGGGTTCCCCTAAGAGGCCCCGGCAGAAGTTGTCCTGACGGCGACTATCCACTTAACAACAAGCGACTACACACAAGTTATCCACAGATGGGGAAAAGGTGTGGGTTGATGCCGAGAAACCCGCGAATTGGCGGGCTCTCCGGGGCTCATCCACTCCTGAACTACACAGCTGTAAGTTATTAACAGTGTTGATAACCCTGTTGATACACCCTTATTAACAGGGGTATTAACAGGGTTTTCCACAGCTCGAGCCCCAAGCGTCCGTTTGTCCACATAATCACCCTCTACGGGGACAAAGTTATCCACAGATGTGGATGAAAACATGCCAAACGGGGGATATCTACCCGCTGTTCCCCGGATGCAGGCCTCGTTAAGGCTAACTACACAGATGTAAGTTACACACAGTGTGGATAACATCTGTGGATAAGCAACATGCGGGGCTGTGAACGGGGGAGAGGCATGGGCGGCGAGACCAAGATTGACTTCAAACGGGAAATCCACAGCTACAAGGCCCGTGCAGGGCAGCTGGAACTGGTGACTGTTCCTCCGCTGCAGTTCCTCATGGTGGATGGGCACGGTGATCCCAATACGGCCCAGTCCTACACGGACGCGCTATCCACCCTTTATCCCGTGGCCTACACGCTGAAGTTCTTCAGCAAGAAGGAGCTGGGCCGCGACTATGCAGTCATGCCTCTGGAGGGCCTGTGGTGGTCGGAGGACATGGCCAGCTTCACCAGCTCGCGGGATAAGTCCAGATGGGACTGGACCATGATGATCATGGCTCCGGACTGGATCACTCCGGAGCACGTGGACGCAGCACGGGAAACTGTGGCGGGCAAGGGCGGTGCCCCCGCACTGGACTCACTCCGCCTGGAAAGCCTCGATGAGGGCTTGGCTGTGCAGACCCTGCACGTAGGCCCATACGACGCTGAGGGGCCGGTACTGGAGGAAATGCACCATGGCTACATCCCGGAGAACTCGCTGCGGATGACCGGCAAACACCACGAGATCTATCTCAGTGATGCCCGAAGGACTGCTCCGGAGAAACTCAAAACCATCCTCCGGCAACCCGTAGCCCGCGACTGACCCTCCCAACTAAGTCGCAGTTGTGCGCGTTTTGGACGTTCAAAACGCGCTCTGCTGCGACCTACTTGGGTGGAAGTACAGCTAGCCGGCAGAAACGCGGAACCAGGTAACGATCGCCAGAAGGGCTGCAACCAGGACCAGTCCACCCACTTGAAGGAGTGCCTGATTCTTACCGCGGGGAGCGTAGGCGATGGCCGCTGCAGCCAGGCCGCCAGTAATCAGGCCACCGAGGTGGGCTTGCCAGGCGATGCCCGGGATGAAGAAACCGATGGCACCGTTGATGGCTATCAGGACCCACAGCTGGCGGGTTTCGCCGCCCCGATGGCGCTGCACCACCAGCATGGCCCCGAAGAGACCGAAGATCGCACCGGAGGCACCCACAACACCGATGGCAGGTTCATCGGGCGTCAGGAGCAGGAACCCCACAGAACCACCCACGGCGGACAACACGTACACTGCCAAATACCGGACACGCCCGAGCAAGGGCTCAAGGGCTTGACCGAAAATCCACAGGGTGTACATGTTCAAAACGATGTGGAGCAGGAAGCTCTGCGAGTGAAGGAACGCCGCCGTCAACATCCGCCACGGCTCCTGCTCCGCCAAGACGTTGGCGAACGCAAACTCTCTGTAGACGGCGTTTCCAGGGACAATCCACTGCAAAATGAAAACCAGGACGCACAACGCAATGATCGTGTACGTCACCAAAGGCCGGCCCACGGCCAAGGCCCCGCCATACGCAGAGCGGTAGGCCGGCGTCGTGCGTTTTTGCTCGTTGACGCAGTCAACGCATTGGAACCCGACGGCGGCCGCCCGCTGGCACTCCGGGCACGCAGGGCGCCCGCAGCGCTGGCACCTGACGTAGGAGGGCCTGTCCGGGTGCCGGGGGCACACCGGAATATCAGCGGACGGCTCGGCCGACGGGACTCCGTAGCTCATGGGTTCTGGCTAGAGCTGTTCGATGTCGATGCTGTTGATGACAACGTCTTCAACAGGACGGTCGCCCATACCGGTGCGGACGCCCTCGATTGCGTCAACAACCTTGCGGGATTCCTCGTCCGTGACCTCGCCGAAGATGCTGTGCTTGCCGAACAGCCAGTCGGTGTTGACCGTGGTGATGAAGAACTGGGAACCGTTGGTGCCCTTGCCCATCTGGATGCCGGCGTTGGCCATGGCCAGCTTGTACGGAGCGTTGAAGGTCAGCTCGGGGTGGATTTCGTCATCGAAGTTGTAACCGGGTCCGCCGACGCCGCGGCCCAGGGGATCGCCGCCCTGGATCATGAAGTCCTTGATGATCCGGTGGAAGATGGTGCCGTTGTAGAGCGGGGTGCCGGTCTTGTCTTCGCCGGTCTCCGGGTGGGTCCAGGACTTTTCGCCAGTGGCCAGGCCAACAAAGTTGGCGACCGTCTTGGGGGCGTGGTTACCGAAGAGGTCAACCTTGATGTCGCCCAGGCTCGTGTGGATTGTTGCTTTTGCGGTTGCAATGGTCATGCGCCCATTGTTTCATGCAGGGTCAACGCCGTGGCGGCCCTAAAGCCGGTTCCGCGCTCGGTGAAATCCGGCAGGAATCTTACGGATGAATGGCCCGTCTTCCTTGGGACACGTAGGCTAGCAACAAACCAGCATGTGTATCGGGAGGTAGTTGTGAAGAAATCAGACCGTATTGCCCGCGACATTGAGCACTCTGTTGCATCCGGTGTTGACAACGCCCGCGACTGGGCGGCACCACGTGTTGAAGCAGCCGTCAACTGGGCTGTTCCGCGTATCCAGCACGGTATTGACAGCGCATCTCCCAAGATCCAGGAAGGCCTGAAGTCGGCCGCCCATAACCTTGCGGACGGCGTCGAGAAGGTCACCCCGAAGATCCAGGACGGCCTTGCCCAGTTGGCGCCGAAGATCCACGACGCCGTCGAGGACGCAGCACCCAAGATCCAGGAAACCCTCAACAAGGCCACACCGGCTTTGGGCGTTGCCCGGGACAAAGTGGTTGATGAGTACCTGCCTAAGCTCTCCGAGCAGTTGGGCCACGCCTCGGTAGCCGTGCACCACGCCCTGGAGAACGCTCCGGCACAGGTGGACGCCGTGGCACAGAAGCTGGTGGACTCGGGCGTCGTCCACAGTGTCCAGGAACAGGCACAGGCCACCGGCAAGCACATCAAGGCTGTTGCCGATGAGACCACCAAGGCTGTGTCCAAGCAGCTGGGCAGGCAGCAGAAGCCCAAGAAGCGCGGCTGGCTGGTAGTCACCGTGATCGCGGCCGCCGTTGCAGCCGGTGTAGCTGCCTGGAAGGCTGCCAAGCCGGTTGAGGACCCGTGGAAGACACCATCACCGGTGACTCCCACCCCCGCGCCCGTTCCGGCTGACGCTGCGGCCTCGGCCTCGGCCAGCGCCAAGGAAGCAACTGCCGCAGTGGAAGAAACCGCCAAGGACGTCGCAGAAAAGGCCGAGGACACCACCGCCAAGGTTGCCACCGACGCCAAGACGGCCGTCAAGAACATCGCTGCCAGCATCCACAAGGATGAGGAAAAGGGCTCCGAAGCCTAGGCGCCACGGCTCACACAGCTGAAGAACACTGAAGGGATCCCGTCACCGGGGTCCCTTCAGTGTTAGTCAGCTTGTAACCCGGGCGTCCGCCGGTGGCGGAGGGCCGGGTGTTAGATTTGAAGGGATGTCAGCTGATAGACCCTTGGTGGGTGAACTCAAGGACGTCCCGGAGCCTCCGGGCGTTTCAATTGTCATCCCGGCGTATAACGAGGAAAGCGTTATTCGCCAGTGCCTCATCGCTGCCATCTACCAGTCTGTTCCCGCCGAGGAAATCATCGTGGTGGACAACCTGTCCACGGACCGCACCGCCAGGATCGTGCGGCAGATGCAGCAGGAATACCCCGAAAGCCCCATCATCCTGCTTCGACAGGCTGACAGCCAGGGCCTCATCCCTACGCGCAACTACGGCCTCAACCATGCCAAAGGCGAGATTGTGGGCCGCATTGATGCCGACTCGGTCCTTGAACCGGACTGGGTTGAGCAGGTCCAAAAAGCCTTCGCCGACCCCACCGTCCAGGCAGCTACCGGACCCGTGGTCTATTACGACATGCCCATGCGCCGCTTCGGGCTGAAGGCCGACGACAAAATGCGCCAGCTGATGCTCCGGCTGGCCAAGCACCAGTACCACTTCCTTTTCGGCTCCAACATGGCACTCCGGCGCTCGGCGTGGGAAACCATCCGCGACGAAGCATGCCTCGATGAAAAGGATGAGATGCACGAGGACATTGATTTGTCCCTGCACCTGGCAGAACACGATCTCCATATCCAGTATTGGCCGCAGATGGTCTCCGGAATGTCCGCGCGGAGGCTTGAGGATTCCCCGCGGGATTACCGGTACTACGTCACGCGGTTCGACCGGACGTACAAGGCCCACAACGTCAAGAAAATGGCCTTGAAGGCACCCATGGTGGTCTTCTTCTCGGTGTACTTCCCCGCGAAGCTGCTGCGCGCCATCCACGCGGCCAACGCTGCCCAGGGCGGCGTCCGGCGCGGGGGCATGTAACCCGCTTAAACGCACGACGGCGGCTGCTTCAGTCCGCGCCCAGCTCGGCTTCGCGCCGGTCTTCTTCGATCCGGCCGCGCCGCTGCCCGATTACCACCACGGCCAGGCCAACCAGGATCAATGCCAGCCCGGCGTAGGTGCCACCGGGAAGAGTCTCGTTCAGGAAAACGGCGGCGAGGATGGCCGCCCCGGGGATCTCCAGCAGGATAATCATGGACACCACCAGCGGACTCATGGTGGCCAGCAGATGGTTGAACGCCGTGTGCCCCACCAATTGCGCGCACACGGTGATGGCGATAATCCCAAGCCAGCCTCCGGCGTCGAACCCTGAGAGCGGCTGGCCGGCCACCAAGGCCATGACGGCAACCAGCGCGGCACACATTCCGTAGCAAAGCGCCGTATAGGTTCCGGTGCCCATCGTCTGTCGGGCCCTGCCCCCAGCGAGGGTGTAGAGGCCGGCCAAGGCGCCACCGGCCAGAGCCAGGACATCACCAAGGAGTGCTTCGGGGGAGGACCCCATGTCGAATCCGGTGATGGCAACTACACCACCGAACGCAATTCCCAAGCCAACCAGCACCGGCCAGCGGTGTCTGGTTCCCCGAAACAACTGGAAGACGGCAATCCACGCTGATTGCAGGCAAACCAGCGCCGTGGCCGCGGCAACCGACGTCAGCTGGAGGGCTGTGATGAAGCAGGCGAAATGGAAGGCCAGGGCAACAGCCGCAAACGCCGACCACCCGAATTCGCGCCGGGTGACCCGGCCGAATTGCCTTGGGGTGCGGATAGCTACGGGGGCGGCCATCACCACGGCGCCAATCGCGTTCCGCCAAAAGGCAATCGCCAGGGCTGTCACCGAGGTGGCACCCAGTGTGCCGGCGATCAGTGGACCGGAGGAGGCGACGCCCAAAACACCCAGGGCGGAAATGAGGAGGTTCACGCATCAACCTTAGTGGGGCAGGAAAACCGGAACCGCACTATCTGCGGCGTGATCAGTGTGATTGTCTTGACACATCGTTTCAGAAACCCAGGGAGATACCTGATTGAACGCAGCACCCGCCCATCCCGGAGCCAAGCGGAGGCGCCGGGCCTTAATGCTGTCCGCTGCTGCGATCCTGGTAGCCGCACTCGTCGCGGGCTGGTTTATTGCGTCCAAGGACCGTCAGCCCACCCTTGGCGGCCACCCAGCAAGCCTTCCGGGCATCTATCCGGTGCCACAACGCGCAAGCGCCTCGTCCGGTCCTTCGGTGCCACTGAACGGTCGGGTGTACATCGTGGCGCCACCGGGGACGGACCAGCCGTCCCTTGCAGCGGTCCAGGACCTGGTGAAGGCCAGCGGCGGCACCGGTGAGGTGGTAGCTACAGTGGACGATCCGGCCGATGGTTCCTCCGCTGTCTACCTTGGAACCTCGGAGGGATCTTCCGCAGGAACGATGCTCAAGGAGCTCGGGCGGGACAACGCGGACTCCAACCAGGAAGCACTCAAGCGGGCCGAAGGCTATGCGATGGCCACGGGAACCTCCGGAGGGATCCCGACGGCGGTCCTCGCCGGAAGCGACGCGGACGGCCTCTTCCACGCCGTCCAGACCCTTCGCCAAGTACTGAAGGACGGTTCAGTACCTCCAATCCGCGTCAGTGACTGGCCGTTGATGGAGACCCGCGGTGTCATCGAAGGCTTCTACGGCACGCCCTGGTCCCATCAGGCCCGTCTGGACATCATCGAGTTCGCTGCCCGCCAGAAGATGAACACCTACATATATTCCCCCAAGGACGATCCCCTCCTGCGGGACAAGTGGCGGACGCTCTACTCGGACCAGGAGCTCACGGAACTGCAGGAGCTCATCGATACCGCCACGGCCAACCACATCCGCTTCACGTACGCGTTGTCGCCAGGGATCGATGTTTGCTATTCGCGGGACGCGGACCTGGAAGATGCCATCACCAAGCTCGAGTCGCTTTACTCCTTGGGTGTGCGGTCCTTCGTCATTCCCTTGGACGACATCGCCACGAAGGTCCAGTGCTCCGAGGACGTCAAGGAATTCGGCTCCGGCCAAGCCAACCTCGCGAAAGCCCAGGCCTCCTTCCTGAACGAACTGAACCAGCGTTTCACGACCGGCAAACAGGGCGTCCAACCATTGGAAACAGTGCCCACGTTCTACTCCGGTTCCGGCAGCACGCCCTACAAGAAGGAACTCGGCCGGGCCCTGGATCCCGGAATAGTGGTGCAGTGGACCGGAGAGGACGTGGTGTCCCACCGCATCACCCGCGACTCTGCCGAAACCGCCCGGCGCAGCTACGGAACGCAAGGAGCGCCGCGGGACCTCGTCATCTGGGACAACTACCCGGTGAACGACTTCTCGCAGGACCACCTCTTCCTGGCGCCACTCATAGGGCGGGACGCGGACCTCCACCAATCCCTCCGCGGTGTTGTCACCAACCCCATGATCCAGCCCTACCTGTCCTTGCCCGCGATCTTCAATTACGCCGACTACTCCTGGAACGGCCCGGCCTACAATCCGCAAAAATCCATGGACGCCGCGCTGGCACAGGTTTCCGGTCCGGATCCGGATGTGCAGGCTGCCGTGAAGGCGTTCGTGGACCTAAACCAGGACTGGCAGGACGACGAACTCACACCATCGGCCCCGGCGCTGCGGCGCGATATCGACCAGTTCTGGAGCGATTACGACGCCGGCAGGTCACCTTCCGGAGGATTGCAGGCCCGTGCTGGGCTGCTTGAGCGCTTGCCCGAGCTCCTGCCGAAGATGGCAGCGCCTGGCTTCGCAGACGATGCAACGCATTGGGCTGCCGCCGCAGGCGAGTACGGCCGAGGCGTCACGGCGGCCCTGTCCATGCTTGATGCTGCGAAGAAGGGAGATTCGGCGGCAGTTGCCGATGGCCGGAAGAACGTCCAGGCAGCGCTGGCCTCCGCCGGCGCGAAAACCCAACCCACACTCGATCTGGGAGTTGTTACCCCCGTGCTGGGCGACAGCGAACTGAAGACCTTCCTGGAAAAGGCCCTCAAGACAGTCCCACCCAACTGAGTCGCATTTGTGCGCGTTTTGAGGGTTCTAAACGCGCACTACTGCGACCCAGTTGGGGGCCGTGGGTTGGGAGGTCCCTTCTCGGAAGGGGCCGGCGCTTAAACAAAAAAGTCCCGGTCATTCCTGACCGGGACTTTCCTTATGGTGGAGGCAAGGGGACTCGAACCCCTAACCCCCTGCTTGCAAAGCAGGTGCGCTACCAATTGCGCCATGCCCCCATAAGAAGCAACCCGTCAATCATACCCCACGTCCTGACTGGTTTTTGCCAGTTCAAGACCGGGATCCGGGCTAGTCCACCTTGTCGGTTGACTTGCTCCAGATATCTTTCCGGGCTTCGGATTCCTGGGCCTTTTTGTAGACCAGGACACCTGCGACCGCCGCTGCAACTACAACCAGCAACTTCTTCACAAGTACCTCGTTCCGGTTCAGTTTCCTGAACCTGTTAGGTTCCGTGGGCGTACCAGGACTTGAACCTGGGACCTCTTCGTTATCAGCGAAGCGCTCTAACCGCCTGAGCTATACGCCCCGATGCCTCATCGGGCCGAGATATGACTGTACAGCACATCCCGGCCCGATCTCAAATCGAGGCATTTTCGGCTCGGATTTCCGCGTGAATCAGCGTGAATCCGGGGATTTTGGCTAGTCGTCGGTGAGGGTGACGCCGATGCCGCCGACCAACGTTGCGGAAATGTTATACAGCACCGCAGAGAGCATCGAGAGGGCAGTCAGCAGGACCACGTTCACCACGGCGATGATGGTGGCAAAGGAGGCCACCTGGCCGAGGGATGCGATCTTCTTCAGCTCGAAGCCACTGCCTTCAGAACCGGCAAGGGTGCCCAAAAGGCTATCCACCTGGTTGAAGATGCCGGTGAGGTCCAGCACAGTCCACAGCACGATCGCCGCGACCACCGTGACGATACCCAGGGCCACGGACAGCAGGAAGGCCATCTTCAGGACAGACCAGGGGTCCACCTTGCTGACCAGGAGCCGGGCACGGCGAACCTTGGCCTTGGGAGCAGGCTTGACCAGGCCCGGACCGCCTTGTGCAGGACGCTGTCCGGGAGCGCCGGCAGGGCGCTGGCCGGCGGAAGCGGGACGCTGGCCGGGTTGGGCCGGACGCTGGCCAGCCGCACCGGCAGGGCGCTGGCCGGGAGCCCCGGCCGGACGCTGCGGAGAGCCACTCGGGGTCGCCGGGCGGGCTGCGCCGGCGCCAGGGCGCTGCTGCGGCGGTGCGGGCGTCCCTGACTGGGTGTTGCCTGCTGGCTGCCGGAGTCCGCCGGGGACACCTGTGCTCGGCTTGGGATATGAGTCGGAATTACTCACTCGTTACCTCCGGTGTTGTCTTCATTCAGCTCCGCGCCCGCTTCGGTATCCGGGTCTGCGTCGTTTTGCGTTTCTGACGTGACGATCGCCTCAGCAGCGCCGTCTTCTGCAGCCAACGTTACGTCATCGTCCTGCCCGTCTTCGGATTCTTCGCCTTCCAAACCGCGTTCGCTGTTGCGGGCAACCTCGATGATGCGGTCGTTCTTGTCCGGCTTGGCGAAGATGACGCCCATGGTGTCACGCCCCTTGGCAGGGACGCCACTGACGGCCGAGCGGACAACCTTGCCGCCCTCCATGACCACCAGGACTTCATCCTCTTCCTGCACGATCAGGGCTCCCACCAAGTCGCCCCGGTCCTCGGCCAGTTTGGCAACCTTGATACCCAAACCACCACGGCCTTGCAGGCGGTATTCGTCCACGGCGGTGCGCTTGGCGTAGCCGCCCTCTGTGACCACGAAGACGAAGGATCCGTCCTGGACAACGTCCGCGGCCAACAATTCGTCATCTTCACGGAACTTCATACCCGTCACGCCGGACGTCGCACGTCCCATGGGACGCAGGGCATCATCCGTGGCCGTGAATCGGATGGACTGGCCCTTGCGGGAAACCAACAGGAGGTCGTCGGTTTCGCTGACCAGCTGGGCGGAGACCAGTTCGTCTTCATCCCGCAGGTTGATTGCGATAACGCCGGCGGACCGGTTGGTGTCGTAGTCCTCAAGCCGGGTCTTCTTGACCAAGCCGTTCTTCGTGGCCAGCACCAGGTACGGAGCCTGCTGGTAGTCGCGGAGATCCAGAACCTGGGCAATGTGTTCGTCCGGCTGGAACGCGAGCAGGTTGGCTACGTGCTGGCCCTTGGCGTCACGCCCGGCTTCAGCAAGTTCGTAGGCCTTGGCACGGTATACGCGACCCAGGTTGGTGAAGAACAGCAGCCAGTGGTGCGTCGTTGTCACGAAGAAGTGCTCAACAACATCGTCACCGCGCAGCTGCGCACCCTTGATGCCCTTGCCGCCGCGCTGTTGCGAACGGTAATTGTCGCTGCGGGTCCGCTTGACGTAGCCACCACGCGTGATGGTCACGACCATTTCCTCTTCGGGGATCAGGTCCTCCACGGACATATCGCCGTCGAAGCCCATGAGGATCTGCGTCCGGCGGTCGTCTCCGTGCTTGGCAACGATCTCGGCGAGCTCTTCACTGATGATCTGGCGCTGGCGTTCTTCCGAGGCCAGGATCGCGTTGTACTCCTCGATCATGGCTTCGAGTTCTGCGTGGCGGTCCTGGATCTTCTGGCGTTCCAGCGCTGCAAGTCGGCGAAGCTGCATGTCCAGGATGGCGCGCGCCTGGAGTTCGTCGATCTCCAGGAGTTCCATCAGGCCCTCGCGTGCCGCCTCCGTGGTGTTGGAGGCACGGATCAGGGCAATGACCTCGTCCAGCATGTCCAGCGCCTTGAGCAGCGCGCGCAGGATGTGGGCTTCTTCCTCAGCCTTGCGCAGGCGATACCGGGTGCGGCGTGCAATGACATCCATCTGGTGCGCAACCCAGTGCCGGATGAAGGCATCCAGGCTCAGGGTACGAGGGACGCCATCCACGATCGCCAACATGTTTGCAGAGAAGTTGTCCTGCAGCTGCGTGTGCTTGTACAGGTTGTTCAGCACAACCTTGGCCACGGCGTCGCGCTTGAGCACGATCACCAGGCGCTGGCCGGTACGGCCGGACGTCTCATCGCGAAGGTCGGCGATGCCCTGGATCTTGCCGTCCTTGACCAGTTCGGCAATCTTGATGGCCAGGTTGTCCGGGTTGGCCTGGTAGGGAAGCTCTGTGACCACCAGGCAGGTACGGCCCTGGAGCTCCTCCACGTTCACCACAGCCCGCATGGTGATGGAGCCGCGGCCGGTCCGGTACGCCTCCTCGATGCCCTTGTGGCCCAGGATCGTTGCGCCCGTGGGGAAATCCGGTCCCTTGATGCGCACCAAGAGCGCCTCAAGCAGTTCTTCACGCGTTGCACCGGGGTTGTCCAGCGCCCACTGCACACCGTCAGCCACCTCGCGGAGGTTATGCGGCGGAATGTTGGTTGCCATGCCCACGGCGATGCCGGAGGAGCCATTGACCAGGAGGTTCGGGAACCTCGCCGGCAGGATGGTGGGTTCCTGGTTCTTGCCGTCGTAGTTGTCCTGGAAGTCGACGGTTTCCTCGTCGATGTCCCGCACCATCTCCATGGCCAGCTGGGCCATCTTGGTTTCGGTGTAACGCGGAGCTGCGGCGCCGTCGTTGCCCGGGGAACCAAAGTTGCCCTGGCCCAGGGCCAGCGGATACCGCATGGTCCAGTCCTGGATCAGGCGGACCAAGGCATCGTAAATGGCCATGTCGCCGTGCGGGTGGTACGTACCCATCACGTCACCCACAACGCGGGCGCACTTGTTGAACGCACGGTCGGGGCGGTAGCCGCCGTCGAACATGGCGTAGAGTACGCGGCGGTGGACGGGCTTCAGTCCGTCACGGACGTCGGGCAGCGCGCGGCCGACGATGACGGCCATGGCGTAGTCCAGGTAGGAGCGCTGCATTTCTGTCTGCAGGTCTACTTGTTCCACACGGTCCGTCAGCACATCGCCCTCGAGGATCACATCCTCGGACTCGGGGTTTTCCGCCGGGACTTCAGGAGTTTCGTCGCTCATAGTCTAAGTTTTCCGTTTCAGGTATATGTCAGTTCTGGAATATTAAGGAACCCTGTGGGGCCCTAAATATCAAGGAACCTGACGTCCTTGGCGTTCTGCTGGATGAAGTTTCGGCGCGATTCCACGTCTTCGCCCATCAGCACGGAGAAGGTCTGGTCTGCCGCCAAGGCGTCATCCATGGTGACCTGAAGGAGCGTCCGACGTTCGGGATCCATGGTGGTGTCCCACAGTTCCGTGTAGTCCATCTCGCCAAGGCCCTTATAACGCTGGATGCCGTTGTCTTTAGGGAGTCGCTTGTTCAGTGCCGCACCCTTGCGGATGGTTTCATCCCGTTCGCGGTCGCTGAACACGTAGTCGTGTGCTGCGTTGGACCACTTGATCCGGTACAGCGGGGGCTGGGCCAGATAGACATAGCCGTTCTCGATCAGCGGGCGCATGTAGCGGAACAGCAACGTCATCAAGAGCGTGGTGATGTGCTGGCCGTCGACGTCGGCATCGGCCATGAGCACAATCTTGTGGTAACGCAGCTTGGAGATATCAAAGTCCTCGCCGATACCGGTACCGAAGGCCGTGATCATGGACTGGACCTCGGCATTGCCAAGGGCCTTGTCCAGGCGGGCGCGCTCCACGTTGAGGATCTTGCCTCGAAGCGGGAGGATGGCCTGGGTTTCCGGGTTGCGGCCGCGCTTGGCGGATCCACCTGCGGAGTCACCCTCCACAAGGTAGACCTCGCAACGCGACGGGTCCTTGGAGGAGCAGTCGGACAACTTGCCGGGCATGCCGAAGGATTCCAGCGGGCTCTTGCGGCGTGCATTGTCGCGGGCCTTGCGGGCAGCCATGCGGGCCTGGGCTGCCTGGATGGCTTTGCGGATCACATCGCGGGCAGGGCCGGGGTTGCGCTCCAGCCAATCGCCCAACTGGTCCGTGACCACGCGCTGGACGAAGCCCTTGACCTCGGAGTTGCCGAGCTTGGTCTTGGTCTGGCCCTCGAACTGGGGCTCGGACAGCTTCACCGAGATGACCGCGGTCAAACCTTCGCGGATATCGTCACCCGTGAGGTTGTCTTCCTTCTCCTTGATGATGCTCTTCTCCCGCGCATAGCGGTTGATCAGGGACGTCATCGCAGCACGGAAGCCTTCTTCGTGCGTTCCACCCTCGTGGGTGTTGATGGTGTTCGCATAAGTGTGGACGCTTTCCGAGTATGCGGTGGTCCACTGCATGGCTACTTCCACGGAGATGTGGCGCTCGGTGTCCTCGGTTTCGAAGGCGATGACATCCTCGTGGACGATTTCCACCTTCTTGTTGGAGTTCAGGTGCTTGACGTAGTCCAGCAAACCGTCCGGGTATTCGTAGATGACCGTCCGGTGCTCGGCAGCGACTTCGCCTTCGGTGGCCACGGCGTCGAGATCCAGATCGTCTTCGCCTGACTTTGCGGGCGGCCGCTCATCCGTCAGCGTGATCTTCAAGCCCTTGTTGAGGAACGCCATCTGCTGGAAACGGGCACGCAGGGTCTCGAAGTCGAACTCGGTGGTTTCGAAGATGGTGCCGTCAGGGTAGAACGTCTGCGACGTACCGGTCTCTTCAGTGGCTTCACCCTGGACCAGTTCGCCCTGGGGCTTGCCGCCGTCGGCGAAGGACATACGCCAGACGTGGCCTTGGCGGCGCACTTCCGTCTCCACGCGCCGGGACAGAGCGTTGACCACGGAAATACCCACGCCGTGAAGGCCGCCGGAAACGGCATATCCGCCGCCACCGAACTTGCCGCCGGCGTGCAGGATGGTCATGACCACCTCAACCGTGGGCTTGCCTTCCGTGGGGTGGATGTCCACGGGGATGCCACGGCCATCGTCCACAACGTTGACGCCGCCATCGGCTTGGAGGGTAACTTCAATGTGGCTGCAGAAGCCGGCCAGGGCCTCATCGACAGAGTTGTCCACAACTTCATAGACCAGGTGGTGCAAACCCCTTGGTCCGGTGGAGCCGATGTACATGCCGGGGCGCTTGCGGACGGCTTCGAGCCCTTCCAGCACGGTGATGTCGCTGGCGCCATATTCCCTGGGTGCTTCCGCCGCGGCCGGCGTGGAAGCTGCCTCCCCCGCGGGCTCTACTGCCAAGGTCTCTGCATTGTCGTTAGCCACAGGCGCTTTCGACTCCTCTGTGATAGATGACGGCCGCGCCGCGTCGGGTCCGGCATGCGCGGAACCTTCAAAGGCACGTGACTGATTGCGCCGATTACTCCAACGAAGGGGGTCCTGGATCCACCACAATGGATCCCGAACCCCTGACGGTGTTTCACCGGCGCTCAGTATCTAGGCCAATTCTATCGTGGAAAAGCCCGAATCCCTGCAAATACGAGGGCAGCCGAGAGCTGAATATGCCGATGGGAGGCCACTGGCCCCCTCTGGAACGGCCCTGTGGAGGTCCCGATGGGGGCCTATACGGTCCGGGGGCGTTGAATCGCCCTGCACGCCGTTCAGCCGTAGGTGTCCCGGGGTCCCCGACCGTTCACGCTGCGACCACCTTTTCGCCAGTTCGGCGCCGACGGACCGAGGACCTGGATGCTCGTGACAACACCGTCGCCCAGCTCTTTCCGAAACATTTCCAGCAAGCTGGTGCTCAGCAAACGGAGTTGGGTGGCCCATGCCGTCGAATCGCAACGAACCTGGAGGGAGGTGTCTGTAAAGCTCTCCGGTGTGCAGTGGGCCGCGATGTCCGGTCCTACCAGGGCATCCCATTCGGCCATGACGGATCCCACGGCAACCGGCGAGGTCCAGCCGCGTTCGGCAACCAGTCGGCCCACCACTTTTCCAAGGCCCAACGGATCACGGCCACTTCCATGGAACTGCGAAAATCCCTTGGTGTCGCGCAGGCCGGTCCGTTTGGGAGTGGATCCGGGACGGGGAGCGCGTTGGCGCACTTCACCGCGGGCGGCCGCGGCTTCGCGCATGCGGTTCAAGGCGGCCTGGGCTGCGTCGATTTCGTCAGGATCCCGGCCGGGTTGACGTCCGTCGGCGCTATCCCTCGCCATCGATGCCTCCCGGAACAACGGTTATGCGCCGTCCGGCCAGCTCCTCCGGGATATCGGCGTCGACGGCGGCGGTCACCAGCACCTGTTCGGCACCGGCCACGATTGCTGCCAGTTTACGCCGCCGCTGGACGTCGAGTTCGGCGAAGACATCGTCCAGGATGAGGATCGGTGCCGTGCCACCTGTTCGGGCGTCGTCGAGCATCACGTAATAGGAGGCCAACCGCAGGGAGAGGCACATGGACCACGTTTCGCCGTGCGAGGCGTAGCCCTTGGCAGGTGCCTGGCCCAGGACCAGTTCGAGTTCATCCCGGTGCGGACCCACCAAGGAAATCCCACGTTCCAGTTCCTTCTTCCTGCTTGCTGCGAACGCCTGGATGTACCGCTCGGTGAGCTCGTCCACGGATAGCAGCCGGAGGTCATCGGCCGACGCCGGAGGTTCCGTTGACGGGGCGCCTGCACCGCCGTCGTCGTCAAGGATGCCCTGGATGGTAGAGCGGTAGACCGCGCCGGCGTCCTTGGAACCGTCAGTCAACTGTGCGTAGGCGCTGTTCAGGTGAGGACGCAGGCGCTCCACCAGTTCCAGCCGTGCGTGCAGGAGGTGGGCTCCGGCGCGGGCCATGTGCTGGTCCCAGACATCCAGGGTTGCCTCGTGCCCTGCAGTGAACTTTCCGGTCCGCGCGGATTTCAAGAGCGCGTTCCGCTGCTTCAGGACACGGTCATAGTCGCTGCGGGTCGCCGCATGCCGGGGAACCAGGCCCACCAGGAGTTCGTCCAGGAAACGGCGGCGGTTGGATGGATCCCCCTTGACCAGGGCGAGGTCCTCCGGAGCGAACAACACGGTGTGGCAAATGCCCAGGATATCCCTGGCCCGCACCGGATTTCCGCGGTTGATGCGTCCACGGTTGGCACGGCCGGCGTTGATCTCCAGCTCGATGATGCTGGACTGTTCGCCACGCACCAGCCGTGCCCGGATCAAGGCACGTTCGGTTCCGAACCGGAGCAGCGGCCCATCTGAGCTGACGCGGTGTGAGCTCAGCGTTGCCAGATACCCGATGGCTTCCATGAGGTTCGTCTTGCCGATCCCGTTGGAACCCACCAGGACAGTAACGCCCGGGCCAAGCTTCAGGTCAACCTGGGCATAGCTCCGGAAGTCGGTCAGCGAGAGATGTTCGAGGTACACGCCGTTTGCTGGACTCCTGCGGCCTTAGTTGGCCGGGCGGGTAGCGTGTCCGCCGAACTGGTGGCGCAACGCGGAAACCATTTTCATGGCAGGCGAAGTGTCCTCGCGGGAAGCGAAGCGGGCGAACAATGCGGCCGTGATGGCGGGAGCCGGGACGGCATTGGCGATTGCTTCCTCAACCGTCCAGCGGCCCTCACCGGAATCTTCCACATAGTCGTCGATCGAGGCGAGGCCGGGATCTTCGTCGAGGGCCTTGACCATGAGGTCCAGGAGCCAGGAACGGACTACGGTTCCCTTCTGCCACGCCCGGAACGTCCCGGGCAAGTCCTTCACGATGTCCTTGGCAGCCAGCAGTTCGTAGCCTTCGGCGTACGCCTGCATCAGGCCATATTCGATTCCGTTGTGGACCATCTTGGCGTAGTGGCCGGCGCCGACTCCGCCAACGTGGACGAAGCTGTCCGCGCGGTCGCCTTCCGGACGGAGGGCATCGAATACCGGCATGGCCAGCTCAATGTCTTCCTCGGAGCCGCCGGCCATGAGTCCGTAACCGTTCTGCAGGCCCCACACACCGCCGGAAACGCCGCAGTCTGCGAAGCGGATGCCCTTCTCGGCCAAGGCTGCGGCGTGTTTCTGGTCTTCGGTGAAGCGCGAGTTGCCGCCGTCGATCACCATGTCACCGGGGCTGAGCTTCCCGCCGAGTTCCGTGACGACGGCATCGGTGATGGCACCGGAAGGAACCATGACCCAGACGAGCCTTGGTGTGGGCAGGGCGGCGACAAGGTCATCGACCGTTGCAACGTCGGTGACGTCCGGATTGCGGTCGAAACCAGTTACCTCAATGCCACCGTTCCGCATGCGCTCACGCATATTGAAACCCATTTTTCCAAGACCGATCAGTCCAATGTGCACAGTGTGACTCTTTTCTGCGGAGGGTGGCGGGAAAGTTGCAGGCCGCGTCATTCGTTGGCGATCCGGGTAGTGGACCATCAACGATCGGCGGTTAATTCGGCAGGCGGACCGGCATTACCAGATAGCGGTAGTCGTCCTGGTCTTCGCCGTCAGCTTCGGCCTGGGCCGTGATCATGGCCGGCTTGGGAGCTGACGTGAACGAGAACCGGACAAACTTGGTCTCAATGACGCTCAAACCCTCTACCAGGTAATGCGGGTTGAAGGCAACGGTGATGTCATCGCCGGAAAGCTGGGCTTCGAGTTCTTCCGAAGCCTGGGCATCTTCGCCGGTGCCTGCGTCGAGGTTGAGCAGCCCCTGGCTGAAGGCGAGGCGAACAGGAGTGTTGCGTTCGGCCACGAGTGACACACGGCGAACGGCTTCAACCAGTTCCTGGGTCTGGACGGTTGCGTGAATGGGCGTGGAGTCCGGGAAAAGTGACCGGATCTTCGGGTAGTCCCCATCCACCAGCAACGAAGTGGTGGTGCGTCCGCCGCTTTCGAAGCCGATGAGGCGGCTGTCGTCATCGGCAAGGGCGACGTTGATGTCACCACTTCCGCCAAGGGTCTTTGCAACCTCGTTGAGGGTCTTGGACTTGACCAGCGCACTGGTGGAAATGCCTGGAGTGACGGGCTTCCACGGAACTTCGCGCATCGCCAGGCGATACCTGTCCGTTGCGAGGAGGGTGATCATGTCATCCTCGATCTCCATGCGGACACCGGTAAGGATGGGGAGGGTGTCGTCCTTGCTGGCAGCAATGATCACCTGGGAAACAGCTTGGGCGAACGAATCGCCGGGAAGCGTGCCACTGATGGCCGGCAAGGCGGGCAAGGCGGGGTACTCGGATTCGGGCATGGTTGCCAGATGGAAGCTGCTTCGACGGCACGTGAGGGTGACTTTGCTGCCATCGGTTTCAACTTCCACGGGAGCGGAAGGCAAGCTTCGGCAAATATCTGCCAGGAGTCGTCCGGAGACGAGGATGGTGCCCTCGGTGGTGATGTCGGCGGGGATTTCCAGACGTGCCGACGTCTCGTAGTCGAAGCTTGAAAGGCTTACGGTTCCAGCCTCGGCTTTGAGGAGGAGGCCGGAAAGCACAGGTACGGGCGGCCGCGGAGACAACGACCGCGCGGTCCACGTAACGGCTTCTGCCAGGACGTCGCGGTCGACTCTGAACTTCACGGAGGGGTGCCGCCTTTCATTGCTGCTGCCAAGTAGTAGCTGCGGATTCCTGCTTGGAACCCACCAAAAATCCGCGTTCCGGCACCGGGAGCTGCATGGTCCGCGCTTAACGAACTACAAAACATACCCAGGGATGGGAGCGCTGCTGACAGCTTAGCCGGAACATCTGGGATTAACCCATCCCCGTTTGCCCGGACTCGTCCTATGTGGACAGCCTCGGCTGTCCGTTGGTCCTGTCCCTGGGGCAGACGGTGTGCGGGAGAGGGAGATTGTTATTTGAGGGATTTCGATTTTTTGGGATTCGTAGTGTTAATAACTGCTGTGGAAACTGTGGATAAGTGCTTCCTGCCGCGCAGTTCCGCGGTTAAGGCCTGTTCACGGAGTGTGCGTTAACTGGGTTTTAAACAGGGTGTGGATGGGGACAACTCCAAAGCCACTTTTTAACGATCCACAGACGGCTTAAGGGTTTTAAGCCCATTAACCGCGCTTGTCCCCTTAACAATCCACAGGGTTATCCACATGCGCCTGTTAATAAGGTATGTAGTGCGCGGTGTGATGTGGATTCAGGAGTCCCGTTGCTGTTGCTTGATGCGGTTGGTGAGCTCGGTGACCTGGTTGTAAATCACACGCCGCTCAGCCATCAGCTCGCGGATCTTCCGATCGGCGTGGATGACCGTGGTGTGGTCGCGGCCGCCCAGCTCCTGCCCGATCTTCGGCAGGGACATGTCCGTGAGTTCCCGGCAGAGGTACATCGCGATCTGACGGGCGGTCACAAGGGTGCGCGTACGGGACTTGCTGCAGAGTTCTTCCATGCTGAGCTTGAAGTAGTCCGCGGTCTGGTCGAGGATCTGCTTTGCCGTGATCTCCTGGGCGCCGTCGTCGGTGATCAGGTCCTTGAGGACCATCTCTGCGAGGGCCACGTCCACGGGCTGGCGGTTCAAGCTGGCGAACGCCGTGACCCGGATGAGGGCGCCCTCGAGTTCGCGGATGTTGCTGGAAATCTTCGAGGCGATGTACTCCAAAGCATCGTCCGGGGCAGACAGGCCTTCGCTGAGGCCCTTCTTGCGGAGGATGGCGATGCGCGTTTCAAGTTCGGGCGGCTGGATGTCCGTCAGGAGCCCCCACTCGAATCGCGAGGTCATGCGGTCCTCGAAGCCGGCAAGCATCTTGGGCGGCTGGTCAGAGGTGATGACAACCTGCTTGTTGGCGTTGTGCAGGGCGTTGAACGTGTGGAAGAACTCTTCCTGGGTCCGGTCCTTGCCCGCCAGGAACTGGATGTCGTCGATCAGCAGCACGTCCACGTTGCGGTACGTGGTCTTGAAGCTGGTGCCCTCGTCGTCGCGGATGGAGTTGATGAAGTCGTTGGTGAATTCTTCGGAGTTCACGTAGCGGACGCGGATACCGCTGTAGAGGCGCCGGGCGTAATGGCCAATGGCGTGCAGGAGGTGGGTCTTGCCCAGCCCGGAGTCGCCATAGATGAACAACGGGTTGTAGGCCTTGGCCGGCGCCTCGGCTACGGCCACGGCCGCAGCGTGGGCGAAGCGGTTGGAGGAACCGATCACGAAGGTGTCGAAAATGTACTTCGGGTTCAGCCGGCCAAACTCGTGCGAAGTGCTGGGCGGCGTGGGCTGCGGCTTCGGTTCCATGGCCAGGTCCGGGGCAGCGGAAAGCTCGACGACGGGTTCCGGCTCCGCGTGGACGGGCACCAGATCGGTGTCCACGTCGATGGCGCAGCGGATGTCGTCGGAAAAGACGCTGCGGAGTGCATCGTCCAAAGCATCCTTGACCTGGGTTTGCAGGACTTCCCTCGTGAGCTCATTGGGCACGGCAACCAGGAGCGTGGAACCGATGAGGCCCTGTGCCTGGGCGAGGATGACGAAACCGCGCTGACGGGGTGAAACCCGGTCGTCTTGTTCCAGGAGGCTCAGCACCCTGCGCCAGGAACTTCCGACAGTATTGGCGTGGTTGGCTTCGTCTACTGTCATCAATGTGTTCCTAAATGCTTGCTTGCCGGCGTTGCTGGCAGCCGAAAAGCCTCCGACATGCGGCGGTTCCGGGGATTAATCCACAGACTTATGCACAGCGGGTGGACAATGGGCTACTGAGCCACTCTAGGGGATGATTTCCCCAGAAGATAGCTGGGAAGTTGCTTGTGGATAATTACACCGTTGTTGTTCTGGATCGGGCGTTGTGAGCCACTTCATCCACAGGCTTGTTCCCATGGTTTGCCACAGTTGTGGACAGCTTCCCGGGTGGCTCCCGGTTTGACTGGGGGTCCCTTTTTGCCCTAACGTTGTGAAGTCCTTTGTGTCCGCTTTTGCGATCAGTTGCACCCCTGTACGTTTACCGTGCGGGAGGCAACGGCGGCAGGCACATACAAAACTTAGCGTCGGCCAGTTCTTCCCCTTTTGATCGGGTGGGCGCACCTTTGATCCACTGGAGTAACTAACGTGAGCAAGCGGACTTTTCAGCCGAATAACCGCCGTCGGGCCAAGAAGCACGGCTTCCGCCTTCGTATGCGTACCCGTGCCGGCCGCGCCATCCTGGCTGCCCGTCGCGGCAAGGGCCGCGTCGAGCTGTCGGCCTAAATAACTGACTTGTCGGTCAGGGTCCTTTCGGGGGTTCGTCGGTGCTAGCCACCCCAAACCGTCTCCGGACGTCTACCGACTTTTCAACAACTGTACGTTCCGGCGTCCGCAATGGACGCCGGAACTTAGTGTTATATACGGCTCCTATCGGGGCCGCGGAGCCGAGTCGAATCGGCTTCATTGTCTCCAAAGCCGTCGGGAACGCCGTGACCAGGAACCTCGTTAAGAGGAGACTGAGAGAAGCAGGCGCGTTGTCTTTGCAACAGCATGGAACGGGCCTGGCGGTGGTAGTCCGCGCATTGCCTTCAGCTGCATCAGCCAGTTGGGATCAATTGCTCGCGGACTACAACGCCGCATTGGCAGTGACGACGAAGCGACTGGGTGGCTCAGCTCCGCGCAACACTTCGCCGGACAGCAACGGCACCACTACGGAAGGGACACCGCGTGCATAACCATAGTGCCGCCGTCGTTCCTTCCTTTGGTGACCCCGCTGACGAGGTTCCCTCCCAAAGCTGGCTCGCCGGAATCGGCAGGTTCGTGTGGGACCTGCCCAGGAACGTGTTGATCCTCCTGTTGAAGGCCTACCGCAAAGTGGTCTCGCCCCTGTACGGCCAGGTTTGCCGATTTTTTCCGTCCTGCTCGGCGTATGCGCTCGAGGCTGTCACGGTGCATGGCGCCGTCAGGGGCACTTGGCTTGCAGCCAGAAGGCTCGCCAAATGCCACCCCTGGAATGCCGGCGGTGTGGACCACGTCCCCGCCGGGCATCGTCATTGGCCTGAAGGCCGGACGCCCACAATTGTTGTACTGAACAACCCGGACCAGTTCCTGGCTGCTCAGGCTGATGAAGAAGGCCGCCCTGCGGCCTGACGAATAGGGATATCGTATGGACTTCTTTGAAACAATCATGTTTCCGTTCAAGTGGTTGGTGTCAATCATCATGGTTGGCTTCCACGAGGGACTGAGCTTCATTGGCCTTCCCGCCGCGAACGGCTGGACGTGGACCTTGTCCATCATCGGCCTGGTGCTGGTGATCCGCGCTGCCCTGATTCCGGTCTTCGTCAAGCAGATCAAGGCCCAGCGAGGCATGCAGCTCCTGCAGCCTGACCTGAAGAAGCTGCAGACCAAGTACAAAGGCAAGACCGATCAGCTGTCCCGCCAGGCCATGGCGCAGGAGCAGATGGCGCTGTACAAGAAGCACGGCACCAACCCGTTCTCGGCCTGCTTGCCGATGCTGATCCAGATGCCGTTCTTCTTCGCGCTGTTCCAGGTGCTGTCCGGCATTTCGAACAACGCCAAGGCTGGATCCGGCGTTGGCGCCATGAGCCACGAGCAGGTTGTGCAGTTCGATCAGTCGAGCATCTTCGGTGCGCCCTTGTCGGCTTCGCTGCTGCACGGTGACCCCAGCGGCAGCGGTAGTGCTGTTGCTGTCTGGGTTCTCTCCATCATCATGATCCTCGCCATGACTGCCTCGCAGTTCATCACGCAGAAGCAGATCATGGCCAAAAACATGTCCGAGGAAGCCCTCGCCAGCCCGTTCATGCGCCAGCAGAAGATGATGCTCTACATCCTGCCGCTCGTGTTCGGTATTGGTGGCATCAACTTCCCGATCGGTGTCCTCATCTACTGGACCACCACCAACCTCTGGACCATGGGTCAGCAGTTCTTCGTTATCCGCCGCATGCCCACTCCGGGTTCCCCGGCCGCCAAGGCGCTCGAGGAGCGTCGGGCCGCCAAGGGCCTGCCGCCGCTGCTGGGTGGCAAGAAAATTGACGACGCCGAGGCTGCCGCTGCCGCCGCTGCTGCTGAAGTCAGGGCGCAGCGCGTCCAGCCGCAACGTAAGAACAGGAAGAAGAAGTAATGTCTGCTGAGAGCACCGAGGAAGTAACTGCCGCCGTGACTGAAGACCAGGACGACGCCCAGGAAGAGACGCTGTCCAAGACGGCTAGCCGCCTGGAAGAGGAAGGCGACATTGCCGCCGATTACCTCGAAGAGCTCCTTGATATCGCAGACATCGACGGGGATATCGACATTGAGGTCCGCAATGGGCGTACCTACATCTCAATTGCTGCTGAGGACGAGTCCGAAGCTTTGGAGAGCCTGGTAGGCCGCGATGGCGAGGTCCTTGAAGCACTTCAGGAACTGGCCCGGCTTTCCGTTCTTTCTGCAACGGAGAACCGCTCCCGCCTGGTGCTGGACATCAACGGCTACCGCAAGGACCGTGCCGGTGTTCTCCAGCAGATCGCCGAGGATGCCGTGGCCAAGGTCAAAGCCAACAGCGGAACGGTTGCCCTCGAACCGATGAGCGCCTACGAACGCAAGATTGTTCACGACGCCGTGGCCGATCTTGGTTTTGTTTCTGAATCCGAGGGTGAAGGCGCAGGCCGGCACATCGTGGTTTCGGCTGACTAGCGGCTCATGGTTGAGATTTCCGCAACTGAACTGCAGGCAGCTGAGAAGATTTTCGGGGCACGCTTGGATCTCGCCAAGCGCTATGTGGAGCACCTGGCAACGTCCGGTATTGAACGCGGACTGATAGGTCCCCGGGAGGTTCCCCGTTTGTGGGGCCGGCATGTCCTGAACTGTGCCGTCATCGAATCCGCCATTGCCAAGGACAAGCATGTGGCCGATGTCGGATCCGGTGCCGGACTGCCGGGCCTGTGCCTGGCGATTGCCCGTCCCGACCTGGAACTGACTCTTATCGAGCCGCTTGAACGTCGGGTGATCTGGCTTCAGGAAGTGGTGGACGACCTCGGACTGGATAATGTGACCGTCATGCGGACGCGTGCGGAACTGGCCGTAGGTCTCGTCGATGCCGACGTAGTGACCGCCCGCGCGGTCTCCGCGCTGACCAACCTGGCTGGACTGACCATCCCGCTGCTCAACGGCAAGGGCGAGGTAGTCGCCATCAAGGGTCGGAGCGCGGCGGACGAAATCGAGAAGGCCAAGAAGGTCATTCGTAAGCTCGGCGGCGTTGAAACGTCCGTTGTGGTTTGCGGACAGGAGCTTTTGGAGGAACCTACCACCGTGGTGAGGATCATCGTCAACAAGCCCGGAAAGACGGCGTAGGCAGGGCTTGTTTTCCCGCGTGTCGGCGGCGGAGCGGTTAGGCTAGAGAACGGCAGCAAGCGCCGAATGAGAGTGAGAGTGTGACCAGTGGGCAGTAGCGAAACCTCCACGCAGCGGATCCCCCCATTTATGTCTTTGGGGTCTGCGCGGTCCATGGCCACACCCTCCGCATCTCTGCAGTCCGCGATTGTGCGTACCGAATCGGTTGAAAACGCTGTTTTACGTGAAACCCTTACCGACGATGGGCCTAACCTCATGGACTCCATGGACGATTCAAGCCCCATTGCCCGCGAGCTCGCGCACGAGACCCGGCGTCGCGAGCGGCTGATCGGCCGCCAGTTGCCAAGGCCTGAGAAGACACGAATCTTCACAGTGTCCAACCAGAAGGGTGGTGTTGGTAAGACCACCACCACTGTCAACATCGCGGCCGCGCTGGCGTCCGCGGGGCTCAACGTACTCGTCATCGACATTGATCCACAGGGCAACGCCTCCACCGCCCTCGGCATCGAGCATCACGCAGATGTGGACAGCATCTACGACGTCCTGATCAACGACCTTCCTTTGAACGATGTTGTTGCGCCGTGCCCGGATATCCCCAACCTTTTCTGCGCGCCGGCAACCATTCACCTGGCTGGCGCCGAGATTGAACTCGTGTCCCTCGTAGCCCGCGAACAGCGGCTGCGCCGGGCGATCGACGTCTACGCCAAGGAGCGCGAAAAGAACGGTGAGGGCCGGCTCGACTATATCTTCATCGACTGCCCGCCGAGCCTCGGCCTCCTGACCGTCAACGCTTTCTGCGCCGCCAGTGAGGTGCTGATTCCCATTCAGTGCGAGTACTACGCGCTGGAAGGGCTCAGCCAACTTCTCAAGAACATCGAAATGATCCAGAAGCACCTCAATGCGGACCTGGAGGTTTCGACCATTCTCCTGACGATGTATGACGGTCGGACCAACCTCGCGGCCCAGGTGGCTTCGGAGGTCCGTCAACACTTCCCCCAGCAAGTTCTGAGTGCCGTGGTGCCGCGTTCGGTGCGTATCTCCGAAGCGCCCAGCTATCAGCAAACGGTCATGACGTATGATCCCTCATCGAGCGGCGCGTTGTCCTACATGGAAGCCGCTGCTGAAATCGCTGAACGCTAGAATTCTTGAAACACTGCAACAGCCTGAGTCGCCCCGCGCTCGGCTATCCATCGGAGGGATGAATCAATGAGCGAAAAGCGAAGAGGCCTGGGCAGGGGTCTTGGGGCTCTCATCCCCAGCTCCGCCGCCGCAGGGTCCGCAGGCAATGGCGCGTCGCCTTCGCGTCCGGTGGACTTGTTCTTCCCCGACGCACGCAAAGCGGCCGAACCAGTTACCGAGGCACCCACCGCGGATGCTCCAGTTGTAGAGTCACCTTCCGAGTCCAAGGACTCAGGTTCCAAGACCGCGAGTGGTGCACGTTCGACTTCCACGGAAAAGGCTCCTGCCAAGACCGCGGCGAAGGCGCCTGCCGCCAAGGCTCCGGCTGCCAAGCGTTCCGCTGCCACCTCGGCGAAGGCCCCTTCCGAAGAGCGTACGACGTCGGCCTCCTCACCGGCTGCTGCTGCGGGTGCACCAGTACCTTCAGCGTCGGACGTCGAATTGGTGGAGGTCCCCGGCGCCAGGTTTGCCGAAATTCCCGTTACGGACATCCACCCCAACCGTAAGCAACCGCGTACTGTCTTCGACGAAGAAGACATGGCGGAACTTGTGCACTCGGTCAGGGAAATCGGCGTCCTCCAGCCAATTGTTGTACGTACTTCAACTGAAAAGGGTGGAGAACCGTACGAGCTTGTCATGGGCGAGCGTCGGTGGAGGGCAGTTCAGGCCGCCGGCCTCGATACGATCCCTGCAATCGTGCGCGACACCACGGATGACGACCTCCTCAGGGACGCCCTGCTTGAGAACCTTCACCGCAGCCAACTGAACCCGTTGGAAGAGGCAGCCGCCTACCAGCAGCTCCTTGAGGATTTCGGCACCACGCATGAGCAGCTCGCGGATCGTATTGGACGTTCCCGTCCGCAGGTTTCCAACACGCTCCGGCTGCTGAAGCTTCCACCGTTGGTCCAGCGCCGTGTAGCTGCCAACGTTCTCTCAGCAGGACACGCTCGTGCCCTGCTGTCACTGCCCGATGCTGCCGCCATGGAGCGCTTAGCACAGAAGATCGTGGCTGAAGGTATGTCCGTACGGGCTACCGAGGAGGCTGTGGCCCTGTACCAGGACCCCACGACGCCGCCTAAGAACAGCATCCCCAAGCCCAATGCCCGTCACGAGCGCTTGGACTACTTGGCATCGTCGTTGTCCGATCGTCTGGATACCAATGTGAAGATCACCCTCGGAGCCCGCAAGGGACGCGTGAGCATCGAGTTTGCCAGCGTCGAGGACCTCAACCGCATCATGGATGTCCTTAGTCCCGGAGCTGAGGGCTAGTTCTCCTTCATTCAATTCAAATGGGGTTCACTTCCTGCGAAGTGGGCCCCATTATTGTTGGGTGACGTGAGTGGAGGCGCGTTACCGCGTGCCTGGAAGATCTCGTGTTCTGAACGTGGGTTTAGCCGGTGTAGCTATGGTTTTGTCTCTGCCTTTGTTTGGCTATTCGTAGGATGCCGTGTGCCCATCCGAGAGGGCCGCCAGGTCAGCTCTTGCTCGCGGAGCGGCCGCTGAGCAGGCCTCTCGGCGTCTCGACGCCCCGCCGTGCGGGAGACGGGGTGCCTACGGATTCGGTTCCAGACCCGGCTTAGCGGACATTCGGTCGTCTCCGAGAGCTGGTGCGGGGCAGCATAGGGCATTTGCGGGTCTGTTGTCGCACTCACCGCTGGGTAAGCATTTGCTCCTCCCGGGGAAGCCATTCGGTCGGCGGGGCATTCACGGGTTCGGTCCCCCACGCACCGTTCAAGGCATGTGCCCCTTCTGGGAAGCTTTCGAGCGGACGGGGCGTTCCCGGGTTCGTTCCCCACTCACCGCTCAGCAGGCATGTGCCACTCCTGGGAAGCTTTCGAGCGCACGGGGCATTTGTTGGAATGCAACTCTCCCCTTCCGCCGCTGACAGCCCAGAACAGGACACTGAGGCCTGGAGCGTACGGGCTACGGTTGCTACCATAGTGCTCGTTCTTTCGTGAGTGGACTGGTGTGCCGTGAATACCCTCGTTTTCTGCCACTCGCGCGTTGCTAGGAGGTGCTCGCTCCCGGCGGATTCAGTGCTTACCTCGCGGCAAGCGGGCTAATTGTTCAGTGTCGCCGTCCTAGAGGTGCTGCTAAGGGATGCTTTGGAGTCCGGCGTGGCACAGGGATGTGCATCCACAGCGCTTGTTGCAGCGGAGGGCGAATGTTTCACGTGAAACAGGGCGACTTTGGGCGGATTCACTCGACGTACGGCGACGCCGGTCTCTAGATAGAGCGTGGATGCTCCATGTCGGCTCCACCATGCGCATGAAGACTCGAAGTGCTGATGTCCTTGTTGTCTCGCGGTGAGCCTCCTGAGCGTTATGTGCCCCTCAGGGCGGGCCCTGGCTCTGCCCGGTGAGAACACAGGCCCAGGAGCGTAAGCTTCTCCATGAGCTCTCCTTGTGACTGTTGATGCCTAGTTTCACGTGAAACAATGAGTGTTGATTTCGAGCGGCCCCAGGGAGTGCAATGTTGCAGGGATTCCTGGAGAATTCAGATCCGGCCGGCTGAGGCACCTAAGGACGCAGCGTTGAGTGCCATCCCAATTTATCTCGGATGGATGGGTTCGTCGGGAATTGCCGTGACGATGCCCTGGGTCGTTGTGCGACGGCAGAGGCCCGTTTGAATGTCGCCTTCCTAGGGTTCTTGAGACAGAGTCGGACGCAGCTGAACGCACTCACCTTGGCTCGAAGGCGTGGCGTTTCACGTGAAACATGGTGCATGATGGCAGACCATCGTGGTCGAAGCTGAGCGTTGTATGAAGCGCCAAAGCCCTTGGGGAGTGGAATTCCTCAATCCTCCCGTATTCGGAGTGTTCGTGGGACGAAATTGCATCTGACGGTAGAGGACGGCAGTGCGCTGGTTCGGACGCTCGCCGCTTGGCTGCAGCACTGTTTCACGTGAAACGCCGTTCGATCGACTGGGTCTTGAGGCGGAAGAGCAACTCCCCCGCAACTTCAGGAAGTAGGCTGGGGACACCAACCTCGAATTATTCTGGTTGGTGATGAGGTATCAGTGAGGACTCAAAGGTGCGTCCATGCGGCCCTCGCTTCAGAATCGGTGTGGAACACTCTACGAGCCCAAGTATCAATGGTGCGATCGACTGAGGATGTGAAGCCGACTGGGTGGAGTGCACGCGAGGAGTAGAGGGTCGCATAGGTGGAAGAACTGCGAACCATACCCGTTCAGATTGAGTTGGTCGCAGTCGGGTGACGGGTCGTCGTGCATCTCGCCTGGTTTCCTGGTCTATCGACGTATGCCCAACATACAAAGGGCGTTCGTTGCCGCTGGCCGTCGCGATCACAACAGTCACGCTTTAGGGTCTTGTATCGATCTTCGCAGAACCTGATGGCCTTCGCGCATGGCTGACGAAGTTGTTTGAGTTGAGCAGCCTCAGTCAGGAGAGTCGGCTTTACGTGAGACAGAGATAATGGACCCTCCCCTGTTTCCCGCTGCGCCACGGGTTCCGATGCGCCTGGTTATGGTCGACGGTAGTGCGGAGATTGCGCCGAAGCGGTGTCCCCAAGCTAAGACAGGGGCGCTGTGGCGTACTCATGACTGTGAACATGAGTTCCAACAAAGACTGAGGCACGTGGCGTACGTACTCATGACTGCGAGCATCAGGACCAGCTACGACGTGACCAACGAGCGCGCCCACTCCCAGAGCTCTCCTGCGGCGGGTTGCAGCACTCTTGCATGACAAGGGTGCAGAAGGGTCCAGACACGAGAGTGTAACGAACTCGGGTGTGCTCAGGCGCACTCCACAGCCCAAACCTCGTACCTTCGTACCCTGCACCCTCGTACCCTGCATTCTTCAGACAGAGGCGGCGGCTCATAGCAGAATGCTATTCCACGAAGTCCAGTCCACTGCCTTGATACGCGCCTGAGCAGCTTTCGGAATTGTTCGGCTACACGATCGGTTGCTGTGCGGCAGTGGTTAGTGACATTGTCCGCTCGCATGACCGTACCGGGAGTGCTGTGCACACACAGTTCACTCTCATGCTGGGCCAGGCCATGGCCGGTACACGTGGGTGTAAACTTCACGCAATGGCCGGGCGTAGTCTTCGAAGTGGTACGGAAGCGTCTATCAACCATCCATACGCGCGGCAGTAATCGGCTCCCACTCCTACGTGACGCACTTCCCAGCCCATATCCCCCGATTGCGTAGGACGCGGCCTACTCGACTCTCTGCGTCCGACCGTGCTGTTCAGATCGTGGCGCCGACTCGTTGACTGGGCTGTGGACACGAAGGTCCGAGTCATACTTTGGATAAGGCCCGCGCATCCATGAGAACACAGCGGGTGTTCTCTTCCACTGTGTGCTCGGGACCGTCGGTGAGCTTTGGTGACAGCGTACCGTGGGCCTTGATCGACCAAGACCCAACCGGGCCTCCTTGTCGCGCCTCCTCGGCTTGGTCGGACTGAACGCGGAACAGCAGACGTAAGTGCCGATGGTGCCTGCAGGCGACTATGCCTTCACGACCAACGGATTGACGAGTTGCAAGTACGTGGACACTCGCGCTCTCTCATCCCAAAGTCAATAATACGATGAGTCCTGGGTGCCCAGTTCTGGATCAGGGTGATTCGAAAGAGATCTGATGTTGTACGTTTCGGAGCTCGTCCGTTCGGCAGGGTCCAAGGAAGCACCTAAGTCTTTGGGCCGTGTGATCGACTGCGAACTGGCTACGTTCGAAGCTACTCATTCCGAAGCAACGCCGTCGAGGCCGATCAGACGCCCAAGCTGCGTTGTCTGTTTCACGTGAAACATGGTGCCGCCTCTGGATCCTGGCAGTTTCGATCGCTCACTCCCCGCCTGTGAATCCAGATGTTGGAAGTGGAAAACCCGGTGGATATCCCTGTGGATAACTTTGGGGATAACGCGGGGGGTCTCGGGAGAGTTGATCGTTCTTCTGAGGCTGGGCCTGAGCTCCGCTTGGGCCCATCTTGGCACCACACGAGCAACTCCTGTGGTAAGGCCGGCAGTCCGACGCGGCATGGTGAGATTATTGTCATATTGCCGGAGAATTCGTTGATTTATGGAGATTCTGGCGGGCGTGCCCCGGTGGACTCAGCCACAGCTCATGCATGTCGCCAACTCGGCGGGACTACCAAGCTTTCGTGCACTCGATTCCCTTGCAGAAGGTCGACGACGATGGGTATGGACGGCAGTGGATAAACCTGTGGATAACTTTGTGAATAGGTCGCGCGGTGTGTGAGGTCCGGGCTGCCTACACGGTCCGATGCGCCGACTCATCGATGGGCGTCCTTAGTCAGAGTCTCGTGGTCACACTATCAGGCATGGCGCAATCGGGGGCTCCGCCTTGAGCCTCTAGCGTGCCCGCACATCCAGCAAGTCCCTCCTGCCCCTAACTGTAACTGGGGCGCAGGACGGAACTGCGAAGTCGATCTTGAATGCACTAAGAGCTAAGACTAGCCAACAGGGTCCGAGGCTGACGCAGAGGGTCGTTTCATCGGATGTCTCTTCGCGCAGGGTCGGGCGCCAGGGAGTAACGCTGATTGGCCGAGATGATGCTGCTGGTGGCATGCCGTGATCCAAGCGCCCTTCCTCGTTGCGAACCTTAGGCGTAGGCGCCCAAGTTTTACAGTCGAAAGCCGGCCTTCTAGGTGCGTGACGCTGCCTTGTACCCTGAGTTGGCGAGGACGCTGCCTTCGTGCCCATGGTCGTCGTTGCTGTTTCACGTGAAACATCGGTCCCTCTATCATCCAGCGGTGAGTCCGAAGCCTGGTCCGCTCGTTAGGATGCCCGACCTTTGAAACCATCGATGCGGAAGGAGCCGTCCGGCGGCAACCCGGAGTTGTGACTACTTTTAGGGAGCTGGACCTATGTTTCACGTGAAACAAGTTCTGCTCTGACTCCGAGTTCCATCGAAGGTTGCCAGGCTACTACGGTCGGAAGGGCTGCTCTTTGCAGTGTCGAAGAGGGCGCCCCGGTTCTCTTGGGCAAGTCTGCGGAACTGACCAGCAACTATCTGCGTCCGCATGTGGAGCGTGGAGGGCCTACAGCCTGCAGGGCCAATCAAAACCCAAGAAGGGACCGAGCAGGACCGAGCAGGACCGCGGGATGCTGTGGGTAGCAGTGGGTAGAGGTGCGGAGGCGCGGGTGTAGTTACATCCGAGCGAGCGGTGACGAGCGGTGACGAGCGGTGGGGAGGCGCGGGAGCAGTTACCTCCGTGGGTACGGGCTGGACGTAGAGAGGTCCTATCAGACGACATGCCCTCAGCATTGATCCACTGGATTCCGTATGGAACTCCGGGAGCAGCAGACGCAGTCTCCCAGGTGATACCGAGCCCCGAATAGAGCCAATGGGTCCATGTGATCGCGTTTGTGGGCGGTCTAGGAAACCCCTTCGTAGCCACTTCCAGGCTGGGGTCGTTCTAGCGGGAGTTTCGGCCGGAAAGGCGGCTCACGAGCCCAACGGCACCCTTCCGATGTCACGTTGCCGACGGGTCGTGTCGTTAGCCATGTCTTGTAGCGGTGAGATCGCCTGACAAAGTTCTGGAGTTTTGTCGTGGCCTAGACGCCCTGTGTGTTCGCCGGCGGTGTCGTCCAGGTTTCCATGGCGATATTTCACGGGCTCTTACAGGCCTTTTGGGGTCGTGAAGTTGGACGCCAGCCGCTTGTGGGGTGTTCGAGGTGCAGTGTCGGTTTCTATTAGCCTGGTGAGTCAGCGGGGCCGCGAAGTTGGCTGCTGATGGGGTGTGTCTCAGTGGCGGGAAGTCGGCTGTGGGTGCCGGATGCGCCTCCAGGGCCAGAGCCAGGGTCACCAGGTCGGCTGTTGGTGTTCAAATGCGCGTCAGGAACC
The DNA here is from genome assembly GCF_044769225.1 of Paenarthrobacter sp. NPDC090522. Lineage (NCBI taxonomy): Bacteria > Bacillati > Actinomycetota > Actinomycetes > Micrococcales > Micrococcaceae > Paenarthrobacter > Paenarthrobacter sp. NPDC090522. The sequence continues at coordinate 90,319 of NZ_JBIVXL010000013.1, read as the reverse complement.
GGAGGATCGGCTTCACTGCCCGCTGGTCCCAGGGCTGCGTCACCCGTCGGCCGAATGAGCACCAACAGTTTGAATCTGGCGGATTGCCCGGACAGGAATCTGTGTCGGGCGATTGGATCGGGTGCCGCTCCTCCGCAGACCTCATACTTTTGGTATCCAGACAGGCAGTCGCACTGTCCCGCATAAGAGTTGTGATTGCATTGAAGGTGTTGCTCAATCTATTTCGGGGTCATCCCGATGAAGGTTTGCCGCGGTGGTTGCGCGCTTTTCGGAGGCAGGCCGCGTGCGATGAGGTTAGCAGTTGTGTTGGGGAGTCTACGGGAACGATATGGCTGCGGTGAAGGTGATTCGGTGATGATGACTATGGCGTTAAGAGAGGCTGGGAGTCCGGACGACGCTGACCGTGCTGTGTGGCGTTGGGCTGTTCTCGCTTTCTGGGTACTGCAGCCAGTGTGGCGTCTGGGCTGTTCTCACCTTCTGGGTACTGGAGGCCCTATGGCGTCTAGGTTGCTCGCGCCCTCCTGGCACTGCGGCCAGTGACGCGTCGCGGGAGGAGCCCCCACCCCGCGGTGTTGGCACCGAGGAGGTACTCAGCAGTGTGGATGATCGTTGTTTCACGTGAAACAACGATCGCTACGTCGAGTCCGCACATAGAGGTGCCTTATGCGAATGTGTGAGTGCGTTTCACGGTAGTGCGAAAGACATGCAGGTGGTTGGGATCAGAGCGAACACCGAAGTAGGTGAAGGGTGCGGCGGCCCCAATTCAGCAGCTGGAAGCCCGATGGAGGGCGCATGGGGTGGAAAACAATCTTCCTGATGGGCGAATTGGGAATCTGATCGGTGGCAAAGGGTGAACTGCATGGACCGTGACGTGGAGGGGCAGAGCAAACGGAGTAGCCGGCTGAGCGAAGTGGATCCGCGCAGCTTCGCAGCCGATAGCTGAACCAGACGTCGGTGAAAGAAGGGTCGGTCGATCAGTGCAAGCCCGCCTCCCGTCCAGGAGGTCTCGTGTTGTCTCGGATATGGTTCCACACCTCATCGGGGTGGATCGCAGATGCTGTGGCTCCAAAGCTCAGATGAACTGAGAGTTCGCACTAAGCGCTCGTTCCACGTGAAACATTGCAGAACGTCGTGGATTGGTTCAGCCAGCGTCCATCGCAGGACTGCTCGAAGAGTTGATCGGGTCCGCGGCTCGCCTCTTCGTAACGCCGGGTCCAAGACGGATAATTCAAGAGGTCGCTCAGCACTGCAGTGTCGTATCCTACGAGCCGTCACAGAAAGTGTGTTTTCGTGCCGCCCCAAAGAGCCCACTCCAGGTAAGCCACGCCAAATTTCTCTCGACTGGCGAAGTACAGGGTTCCCTGGCCAAGGACTGCCACTAAAGCAACCGCTAGGGATTCATTTCCGAAAAAGCCAGAAGCCGACGGCTACCTTGTCCCCATAAGGGGCAGGAGCCGCCGGCTTCCGACGGTGAATCAGGAACTAGGACAGGACGTCCGAGAATTCCTTTTCGAAGAACTGCTTGGGCTTGGCGCCGATGACGGTGCTCTTCACCTCTCCCCCGCTGAAGAGGTACACAGCCGGGATGGAGGTGATGCCGTACTGGGCTGCGATAGCGGGGTTGTCGTCGACGTTCAGCTTAACGACGTCCACCTTTTCGCTGTACTCGACCGAGATTTCGTCGAGGATGGGACCGAGCTTGCGGCACGGACCGCACCACTCTGCCCAGAAGTCCACGATAACCGGCTTCTCGGAAGCCAGGACATCCGTGCTGAAGCTTGCGTCAGTTACGTCTTTGGCGTTGCTCATAACTTTTCCCTTCGTATGGTTGCTGGATGCAGCTTAGGAGTGCAGGTCGGCCAGGTAGTGCTCTACGTCGAGAGCCGCCACACAACCGGAGCCCGAGGCTGTGATGGCCTGGCGGTACGTGGGGTCGATGACGTCGCCAGCAGCAAACACGCCCTTGATGTTGGTACGCGAGCTGCGGCCTTCAACGGCGATGGTTCCTTCGGCGGTGAGGTCCACCTTGCCCTTGACCAGATCGGTTCGGGGATCGTTGCCAATGGCCACGAAGACGCCCGTCACGTCGAGTTCGGACTCAGTGCCGTCCACGAGGTTCTTGAGCTTCAGGCCCGTGACCTTGTCGCCACCCAGAACGTCCTCAACGGCCGTGTTCCACACGAAGTTGATCTTCTCGTGCGCTTGCGCCCGGTCACCCATGATCTTGGAAGCCTTCAGGGTGTCGCGGCGGTGCACTACGGTAACGGACTTGGCGAACTTGGTGAGGAACAGTGCCTCCTCCATGGCAGAGTCACCACCACCGATCACGGCAATGTCCTGGTCCTTGAAGAAGAAACCATCGCAGGTTGCACACCAGCTGACGCCGTGGCCGGAGAGGCGCTTCTCGTTCTCCAAGCCGAGCTCGCGGTAGGCAGAACCAGTGGAAAGGATGATGGCCTTGGCCTGGAACTTCTCCCCCGTGCCGATGGTGACTGTCTTGATGTCGCCGTCGAGCTCCAGTTCGGTGACATCCTCGAAGAGGATTTCTGTGCCGAAGCGGGCAGCCTGCTTCTCGAAGTTTTCCATGAGGTCAGGACCCATGATGCCCTCGGGGAATCCGGGGTAGTTCTCCACGTCCGTGGTGTTCATCAGTTCGCCACCAGCGGTAACGGAACCAGCAATGAGCAGCGGCTTCATGTTGGCGCGGGCGGTGTAAACGGCGGCAGTGTAGCCGGCCGGGCCGGAGCCGACGATGATGACGTCACGCACCTGCGATGCGCTGTTTTCTGCAATGCTCACGTGGCGTGAACCTCTTCCTTGATCGATGCTGCGGCTTTCGGGGCAGCCACCTGACTCAACCCCCGTAAGGCTCCAAATATTCCGTTGGAATCTGGGGACAGGGAAGCACCCTGAAATCCACCATTATTCAGGGTACCGGGTGCAGGCGTGCCAAATCGAAGCGGTGACGCCAAGGTAAGTAGCAGAAGAGGCCGTTCTGATGAGTCAAAACGGCCTCTACTGCTACTTGGTTGGGTTGGGCTACTGGATGGTGACCTCGGCCAAACGGAGTCCGTAACCGAAACGGGTCTTTGGTGCTGCCAGCTTGGGCAGGGACTTGATGACCACAATGACGTACTGTGTCTGCGCCGGAGCGGCCAGGGGCATGGTCAGCTCCGGCGAGGTGAAGCTGTTGGTGCCCACCAGCTTGGCTCCGTCCATGGCAGGACGATCGTTCGTGTAGACGCTGATGCTGCCGCCAGAGCCACCAAGCTGGTTCAAGACCACGGACTTAACCTCTGCGGGTTCCTTGAGCTTGACTACCAGCGGCATCTCACCTGAAAGCCCGCCCCAGTCGGGAGTCGCGAACTCCATATCCGACCAATAGCTGGCTGCGTTGCCGTCGAACGCCTTCACGAGGTCCTTGTCGAAGGACGCCGCGAATTCGAAGTTACCCAAGCGGGTGATTTCCTGGATGGCCGGCGGAGCAGCCGGGGGCGCAGTTTCCGATGGGGTCGGTTCGGCGGATTCGGAACCGGAGGCCTGTGGTGCCGTGGTGTCTTGGGTAGCCGCTGGCTTGGAGCTGGGCAACAGGCTGCCGAGGTTGGTGACGGCGAGGACCAGGCCCACAACCAGCACGGCGGCGAGCAATCCGCCAACCAGCCAGCGCAGGGAACGGGGTTCGCGCTGGGGCGCCTCGTCCTCGTAAACCTCGTCGTCATAGTCATCGGCCGCGGCCGCCGATGCCGGGAAACTGCTGGCCGCACGGTCGTAACCCGAACCGGAGCCACCGGTAGCTGCTTCTCCGCTAAAGCCGTAGTCTTCCTGGGACCAGAGCGAAACCTTGGGTTCCGTGGATGGCTGCGGCGAAGAAACCGGAGCGGCCGGCTGTGCGGATACCGCCTGGGTGGGGGGCTGCGGCGAAGAAACCGGAGCGGCCGGCGGGGTGGACACAGCCTGGGTGGGCGGTTGTGCCGGTGCGCTCGGCAGGTCCGACCCCGAGGAGCCAGCGCCAGCACCGGCGTCGTTCGTCTTGGAACCGGCGTTTTTCAGGGCTGCGGCGGCAGCGGCACCGGCCGCACCGGCGCCTGCAGCCGCGGCAGCGATCTTGGCGCCGAACCCCTTGCCCGCGGCAGGTGTCGCTTCGGGCTTGGGAGGCACGTTGCCCGCGGGCGCAGCGGGGGCCTCGGGAGCATTCTCGCTATGGATGGGGTAGCCGTCGTTGTCGTACTGGATGTACTCGGCTTCGTGCTCGTCATCCTCATACAGGCCGTCGTATGTTTCGGGCTCGTAGGTGCGTGACTGGCCGAAGATCTCGGTGCCGAGGGCCTCCGTGAAGAACGGTTCCACGTAGGGCGGGTTGGTGGCGACCACCAGGTCCAGCAGGTCAGGCGCGGTGCTGTGGTTGGTGATCAGGTACGTGGTGTTGTCGCTGACTCCGAGGTCCAGGATCTGGACGTGGCCCGGGCGCTCCCCCGTGGCGACTTCGCGGGCGCTCTGGGCTACCTGCTCGGCATTTCCGGGTCCGGCAACAAGGATGCTCACGGGACGGTTGAGGACTTGGTCCACGCCGTCGAGCACCAGATCTTGGTCATGCGAGGTCAATACGGTGGCCGTGACCTTGTAGCGGCCGCCAAGTACTGATCCGACGTCGATCGGGTGGGACACGTGTTCCTCCTAGGCTGTCCGGGAGCTGCGGGTCCTGCAGGCGGGCACCCACTGAGCCGGGAAAACCGCTTTTGCAACTACCTATATTCGTTTCTAGCCTAGCCGATAGCCGCCCTGCGCCCACGTCGGCGCCGCCGCTTTACCTCTTCCTGTTGTCCTCCACAGGGAAGTAGGGATTCCGTCCAGCCTCGCCCTGGTAGGTCCGGCGTCCGGGCAGCGGTACCTGGGGACGGAACTTCCCGCCCATGGCCGTACTGGGCACATCTTCGTCCGGAATGTACTCGGCTGCGCCAACCACATCAGGGTGGCGCTCGACGGCGGGTTCCGGCTCGAGTGCCGGGCCGGCCCTGAAGGATGCGGCGTCGAATTCGCCCGAGATGCGCGGAATCAGGCCGGTATCGTCCGAGACCGTGGCGCGTGCCGCCGTCGTGGGTTCAGCAGCGGCGCCGGCGGGGACCGGAACGCCCCGGCCCAGGCGGCCCAGCAACGGTCGCAGCAGGTCGCGAAGTTCGGTGACGCGGAAAACCCGCAGCAACAGCAGGTAGGCAACCAACATGACAGGCCCGACGACGACGACCGTCACCAGGGCGGCGGGCCGGCTGCTCCAAGCGAATCCGTCGGCGCGGTAGCTGCCGAGCAACCACAGGGCCAGGGCCCCGGCAATGGCCGAGCCAAGGCCTGCGTAGCCCATACGGATATACGAGTTGGCGATGCGTGGACCGTCGAGGTGGCCCAGCAAGCGGCGAAGGAACACCACGCTGATCACCACGGAAAGGATGTTGCCCAGGGTATAGAGGACGGCGATCGCGTAAATGATCTGTCCCACCGGCAGGAACTGGATGATGAACGCGCCCACCACGTAAACCACGGCCAGCAGCAACTGAACGTAGAGGGGTGTGCGGGCGTCCTCGTTGGCATAAAAGACGCGGGACATCATGAAGTTGGCGCTCATGAAAGGGGTGCTGAGGGCAAGGATGGTCAACGTCTGCGCCAGCATGACGCCGTCCTGTGGCTCACCGCCGGAGAAGAACATGCCCAAGGGGCCGGCGAGGGCGAACAGTGCCAAGGCACCGAACACGGTGGCGACCGCCATGGTCCGGAGGCCGTGCGACAGGGCGTCGCGGAGTTCTGCTTTGTTGCCGTCCTGGGACGCACGGGTCATGCGGTTAAAGAGGACAGTGGCCAAGGACAGGGCAATGATCGAGTGGGGCAGAAGATACAACTGGCTCGCGACCTCGAGGACCGCGTTGCCGGGAAGCGTGGAGGCCGCGGTGGTCTCCCCCGCGTTGCTCAGCCGAAGCCGCTCGGCGCCGGGAATCGTGGCGATCCTCATGACATAAAGGAACGCCAACTGCCCGACGGCGGCAGTCAGCAGCGTCCACACGCTCAGCTTCGCTGCCTGGCCCAGTCCAACGCCCCGCCAACCGAAGCGCGGCCGGAGGCCCAGCTTCAGCCTCAGGACCGGTATGAGCAGGATGGCCGTCTGGGCCACCACGCCGATGGTGGAGAAACCGGCCACGAAGAAGGTCTGTACCGGTCCCCAGTTATCCAGCGTGTGCGGATTGGTGATGTTGGCACCAAGGATCCAGATGAACATCCCCAGGCCCGCAATGGCCACGAGGTTGTTCAGGATGGGAGCCCACATGGCAGGCCCGAACGCTCCGTGGGCGTTGAGGACCTGGGTAAGGAGGGCATATAGCCCGTAGAAGAGGATCTGTGGGAGGCACCAGAACGCGAAAGTGACCGCGAGGGCCTTCTGCTGCTCCGAGTAGTCCTGCGTGGTGAGGTCGATGACGAGCGGTGCCGCCAACGTTACGATCGCGGTCAGGGCCAGGAGCACCAGGACTGCGAGGGTCAGGAGCCGGCTGAGGTAATCCGCTCCACGGTCCTCGGCCTTGCTCGCCTTGATGATCTGGGGTACCAGGACGGCATTGAACACGCCACCGGCAACCAGGAGGAAGATCAGGTTGGGCAGGTTGTTCGCGTTAATAAAGGTGTCAGTGACCGTGGAACCCAGGCCCAAGGCGGCACCAAGCATCCACGTTTTAGCGAAGCCAAGGAACCGGGAAACCAACGTTCCCGCGGCCATGATGGCGCTGGAACGTGCTTCTCCGGATTGAACGGACTGGGTTGTTTTGGCTTCAGACATCGCCTTTATCGTCCCATGTACCCGGCTCAGAGGTGTTCCGGCAGCACTTCCCGTGCCAAATCGGCGATGCGGCGTTCATTCGGGAAGGAGAGCTTCCGGGCCAATTCCTGGATGGGAACCCACGCAGCGTCCACTGCTTCCTGGTCCGGATCGTTCTCGATGGTCAGCTCGCCGCCGGTGGCCTGCAGGAGGAAATGGTGGACCGTCTTGTGCACGCGGTGGCCGCTGACTGTGAACCAGTAGTCAATGCTTCCCAACGGGGCCAGGATGCTTCCCTCGATGCCCGTTTCCTCCGCGATCTCGCGAACGGCAGCTTCCTCGTTGTTTTCGCGGCCTTCCGGGTGTCCCTTGGGCAGGCACCACTCCAGCCGGCCACCCCTGTTAAGGCGGGCGATGATCGCAACCCGGAGTTCGCCGTCGGACGTGTCCACCACGACGCCGCCCGCCGATACTTCCTCGACAGTGGGAAGCGAGGCCTGGACCGGGTGCTGCGGGGCAGGCGCGACGTGCGCGCCGATTGCCGACGGCAACGGTGCGTTTGTCCTCCTGCCGGGAGCGCTCGGTACGGGATTGGCCATGAAGTCCACTCTAACGACTCTTGCCCTCGAGTGATGACCGGGACATGGCCGCAAGGTGGACTGCAAAAGACAGCGGTTCCGCAGCACTGCGTATTTGCTGCCTTCCGTGGCCCAACGCCGCCCAAAAATCTGCCAAGCTTAAGGGACTATGGCGCACGTACTGGACAGCTCTTCTGTTAACTTCACCATCGACCCGGTGGTGCTCGATCTCGGGCAGCGCTTTGTCGATGCCGGATTCGAACTGTCGCTGGTAGGCGGCCCCGTGCGCGACCTTTTCCTGGGCAGGACCTCCCCGGACCTCGATTTCACCACCGATGCCACACCGGACCAGACCATCTCCGTCATCAGGAAATGGGCGGACAACTTCTGGGAGATCGGTCGCGCCTTCGGGACCATCGGGATGCGCAAAGACGGCTTCCAGATTGAAATCACCACGTACCGCGCCGAGGCCTACGATGCCGATTCACGCAAACCGGTAGTGGCGTTCGGAAACTCCCTGACGGACGACCTCCTTCGCCGCGACTTCACCATCAACGCCATGGCACTCAAGCTGCCCAGCCTGGAACTGGTTGATCCTTTCGGCGGGGTCCGCGATCTGCACGCGTCCGAACTTGCCACGCCGGGAGCTCCCGAGGCCTCTTTCTCCGACGATCCCCTGCGCATGATGCGGGCAGCCCGTTTCGCCTCGCAGCTTGGAGTCTCCGTCCATGACGACGTCCGGCTGGCCATGTCCCAGATGGCTGATCGCATCAAGATCATCTCGGCAGAACGTGTCCGTGACGAACTCATCAAGCTCATCAATGGGGCGCAACCCCGCGTCGGCATCGACCTGCTGGTGGACACGGGGCTGGCTGAGTATGTCCTCCCGGAAGTTTCCGCCCTCCGCCTCGAATCCGACGAGCACCACCGGCACAAGGACGTGTACCAGCACTCGCTGCAAGTCCTGGAACAGGCCGCGGACCTGGAGACGGGTCTGGACGGCGCGGTCCCGGGTCCCGACTTTGTGCTGCGGTTTGCAGCCTTGATGCACGACGTCGGCAAGCCGGCTACGCGCAAATTCGAACCGGGCGGCGCGGTAAGCTTCCGGCACCACGACGTGGTGGGCGCGAAGCTGACGGCGAAACGCATGAAAGCCCTGCGCTTCGACAACGACACCATCAAGGCTGTCGCACGGCTGGTTGAGCTGCACATGCGTTTCTACGGTTACGGCGATGCCGGCTGGACGGATTCCGCGGTACGCCGCTACGTGACCGATGCCGGACCTCTCCTGGAACGGCTGCACCGGCTCACCCGCTCGGATGTCACCACACGCAACCAGCGCAAGGCCGACCGCCTGTCCTTCGCCTACGATGACCTTGAACAACGCATTGCCACCTTGCTGGAACAGGAATCGCTGGCAGCCGTTCGGCCGGACCTGGATGGCGCGCAGATCATGGCGCTGCTGGGGCTCAAGCCGGGACCCGTCGTCGGACGCGCTTACAAGTTCCTCCTGGAAGAGCGCATGGAACACGGACCGCTCTCCCCTGAGGAAGCCGAGTCCAAACTCCTGGCGTGGTGGGAAGACCAACCCGAGTCCGCCGCCGTCGATCCTGAAACCGAAACTGAGGAGCCTTAATTGAACGCCGCGACCTCCCCGCGCCCGCAACTCTGGATCCTTCGCCACGGCGAGACGGAATGGTCCAAGAGTGGCCAATACACGGGACTCACCGACCTTCCGCTGACGGTGGAGGGTGAACAGCAGGCCGTTGAGGCGCGGAAGGTGCTGGAAGGCATCGACTTCGACCTTGTGCTGACTTCCCCGTTGCGCCGCGCGCGCCGCACTGCCGAACTGGCTGGCTTCCCGGACGCCGTGCATGAGCCGCTGGCCGTGGAATGGAATTACGGTGACTACGAGGGCATCAGCTCGGACCTCATCCGCAAGGACAACCCGGACTACCTCATCTGGACCGACGGTGTCCCCAACGGCGAAACCTTGGACGAAGTTGCGGCACGGGCAGACAAGATCATCGGCCGCGTCCTCGAGTCCGGAATGGACAACGTCCTGGTAGTGGCACACGGGCATTTCTCCAGGATCCTCACGGCCCGGTGGCTTGAAATGGATGCCACCCAAGGCCGTCATTTCCTGTTGGGCACAGCAAAGGTATGCACCCTTGGTTGGGACAAACGAACTCCGACGATTATCCGCTGGGGACTCTGAAAGAAGATTTTTCACATTATTTTGGTGAATTTGCGATTTTGGCTGGCCAAATACACTAATTGTGCTGTACCTTAAATCTCGTTCCCAGGGCGTCTTGCCGGGAACAAAGCGTGCACTCCCCGGTTAGTCTGCCGGGTTGATTGCCTTGGCGGGCTGCTTACGGCCAGAGAAGGAGGTTGGGAAAAATGATTACTTTGACTAGCGGACGGAAGATGACTTTCACTGCTGCCCCGGCCTCTGCTGCTGACGCGCGCCATTTTTGGAGCCACTGACCACTCCGGTTTCACCGGCCCGGCCTTGACGCCGGGGGTGTTCCAGATCCAGGGGTCCACCCCGGTCTGTATGAGTGCTCAGTTGTGCGAGCGGACCGCAGTACGTCGCGGGTACGCAGTTTCCCCATAGTTCGGAACCAGCTTCTTGTTGGGTTAATTGCCCGTATTCTTCGTGCGGACAATTCGTGTTCCACTGTTCCGGTCTGCTCACTAGTCCATTAATTCCGGCTATTTGTGCCTTTTCGACCCTTGAATTCAATGGGTCTATTTATTGTGCCCAAATTCCGGCCGTTCACCCAAGGAAAGGAGGTGAACCGTGCCCAGGAACCTCAAGGAACTGCGCTTCTTCAAGAGCACCGATGCTCCCAAGGACCGCACCCTGTTCAACGGCCAGCTGCTCGACCAGCGCCGTGAAGACGTTTACGTCGTCCTGCACCAGATGGGAGTCATCCGCTGATGCCTCCCCCACCCGAAGGAGTCTCCGGTGCCGCATGGTCACGCTGAACCCTTGGAAGCCCGCGCGGCTACGCGTGGGCTTCCCCCTTTTAACGCGAACCACCATGGCACGTTAACGCGAACCACCATGGCACGGGCGACCGCTTGCCGGACTGTAAGCTCGACTCATGCAGGAGACGAAGCCGCACCGGCAGCGAGAACGGGCCCGCTTTGTGGTTCCCAGCCGCAGCGACTCTTTGCTCCGTAACTTCACCGAACTGGTAGGTGGTCCGCTCGGCCGCCATTCCTCGCCGGGCAAGATCTCCCCCGGACCGTTCACTGTGGAACGGGTGCTCATTATCTTGACTGTCCTGGCCGCATTGTTGGCTGTGCTGGCCAAGGACTATTGCCGGGCCAACGGCTGGGAAACCCCCTCACAGTTCTACGCCACCTGTTATTCAGACTTCCCCGAGTTGTTCAAGAACCGGGGGCTGGGAGACGGCGCCTTCCCCTTCTTCACCCAAGGAAGCCTCTTTGAGTATCCGGTGCTCATGGGCATCATTGCAGGCCTGACGGCGCTGCTGGTTCCGGGCAAAGGCGTGGGCAACGAACGGATCCTCGGGTACTTCGACGTCAACGCGACGCTCATTGTTGCTGCGTGGATTGTCACGGTCCTCCTGACGGCCCGCATCAACAGGCGCCGTCCTTGGGACGCAGCGATGGTGGCCCTTGCGCCGGGGATCATCCTTGCCGGCTTCATCAACTGGGACATGTGGGCAGTAGTACTCCTGGCCCTGGGCATGTACTTTTTTTCGCGCGAAAAATTGGTGTGGGCAGGCATCTTCATCGGACTGGGTACGGCAACCAAGCTCTACCCCCTCCTGATCCTGGGGGCTGTGCTGGTCCTGGCCCTGCGGACGGGTCGCCTCCGTGCCTTCTTCATCACGGCCGGCGCCACGGTGGCGTCCTGGCTGGCGGTCAACCTGCCCTTCGCTGCGATTGACCCGGCCGGCTGGCGCTACTTCTTCGAGTTCACCCAGAACAGGCCAGCTGGATACAGCTCACCGTGGTTCGCTTTCAACCTGGCAGCGGACAGGCTCCACTGGACGCAGCTCAATGCGGCAACGATCAACTCGCTGGCCCTTTACCTGTTCGTCATTGCGTGTGCCCTGATCGGAATCCTCGCGCTGACAGCTCCCAGGCGTCCGCGTCTGGCCCAGCTCGCTTTCCTGATAGTTGCCGCGTTCATCCTGACCAACAAGGTGTACTCACCCCAGTTCGTCATCTGGCTCATTCCGCTGCTGGCCCTGGCCCGCCCACGCTGGCGTGACTTCCTCATTTGGCAGGCAGCCGAGGGGCTGCACTGGGCGGCCATATGGATGTATCTGGGTCAGGCGACCAGCGGCGGCGCACCCCAGCACAACATTGACATGTCCGCGTACGTGCTGGCGGTGGTCCTCCATATGGTTGCCACGGCCTACCTGATGGCCCGCGTGGTGATGGACATCTGGGATCCTTCGCAGGATCCTGTGCGGGCATCGGGTGAGGATGATCCGCACGGTGGCCCCTTTGCAGGTGCAAAGGATTGGCTGCGGATCGACCTTGCCCGTCCTTCCGCGTCCGCCCTGCCATGGCGGTCTAAAGCACCCCGGCGCGAGGAGGCTGCCAGCGATGGCTGACGTCGCCGTCGTCGGGTCCGGTCCAAATGGATTGGCAGCAGCGGTGGTTATGGCGCGGGCCGGCCTGGACGTGCACCTCTACGAGGCCGGCGCGACGATCGGCGGCGGAACCCGGACATCCGAGCTTATCCGGCCGGGCTACCTGCACGATGTCTGCTCGGCGGTCCATCCGATGGCCGTGGCATCGCCGTTCTTCAGGGCGTTCGAGTTGGCCAAGCGCATCGAGTTGCTCGTACCCGAGGTGCAGCACGGCGCTCCCTTGGACGTGGGCGGTGCTGCCGTGGCCTACCAGTCCCTGGAACGTACGGCCGACGAACTTGGCAACGACGGGCCGGCTTATCGGCGTTTGCTGCAGCCCCTGCTGGAGAGAGCCGCGGGAATTGTGGACATCTCTTCCTACCAGTTGCTGCGGGCTCCACGGGATCCGCTCGCCGCCTTGCGATTGGGGCTGGCCACCCTGGACCAGGGCACACCGTTCTGGAATCGACGTTTCAGGGAGGAAGCGGCGCCCGCCCTGCTGACGGGCGTCATGGCGCACGCGGTGTCCGCGCTTCCATCGCTGACCGCTACGGGTGCCGGGCTGATGCTTTCCTTGCTGGCCCACGCCGGCGGTTGGGTCATTCCGGTGGGAGGTTCGCAGTCCATCGCGAAGGCTATGGCTGACGACCTTGTTGAGCATGGCGGCACCATCCACACAGGGCAAGCCGTTGAATCACTCCACCAAGTGAGGCCGGCCAAGGCGATACTGCTTGATGTGGCTGCTCCGGCACTGCTCCGGCTGGCTGGATCCGAGGTGCCGGACAGATACCGGAGGGCCCTGGAAACATTCCGGTTCGGGAATGCAGCGTGCAAGGTGGACTACATACTCTCTGAGCCCGTGCCATGGCGCGATCCTGCCTTGGCCAAGTCCGGAACGGTGCACGTGGGAGGCTCCAGGGCCGCGATGGCCGAGGCGGAGAACCTTGTAGCCATGGGGAAGCATCCCAGCGAGCCGTATGTCCTGGCGTCACAGCCGTCCTTGGTGGACTCCACCCGGGCACCAGCCGGGCGGCACATTCTGTGGACCTACTGCCATGTTCCGGCTGGTTCGGACGTGGACATGGGAGAAGCCGTCACTGCTCGCCTTGAGCGGTACGCGCCGGGCTTCCGCGACGTGGTGGTGGCTTCAAAAACCACGACGGCGGCAGGGCTGGCCGCCTACAACCGCAACTACGTGGGTGGAGACTTCAGCGCTGGAATGATGAACCTGCGGGGCTTGCTTCGCCGGCCGGTGTTCTCAACAGTTCCTTGGCGGACCCCGATTCCGGGTGTGTACCTGTGTTCGTCCTCCACCTCACCGGGACCCGGAGTGACAGGCATGCCCGGATACAACGCGGCGAAATATGCCTTGAAGGATATATTCCAGAAGCGTGTACCCGGGCTGGGCCTGGCGTAGTTCTGCCCGCGCTAGTTGGCCGCGGTGAAGCGGGAGCGACGGTGGGCCGGGCTCTCGATTTCGTCCAGCATGGCTACGGCGTAGTCCTGGGAGGAGATGGAATTGCCGGCCGGGGTGTCCTTTGCCACCTTGTACTCGCCCGTGCGCTCACCCGGCTGGATGAGGGGTGCGGGCGCGAAGACGGTCCAATCAAGGGACTCGGGGCTCTGCTTGACGGCTTCGAAGGCCTTGGCGGCCGTGGTGGCTTCGGCCTTGTAGGCTTCGGGGAAATCCGGGGAGTCGAGCAGTCGGACGCCGTCGACTGTCAGAGTCCCTGCGCCGCCGACGATCAGGAGGCGGGTTCCCTCCGCGTTGCTGTAAGCCGTAGCCATGGCATTGAGCCATTCCGCATGGTCACCGCCGGTGCGGCTGGGTCCCGTTGCCAGCACGACGACGTCGTGGTCTTTTGCAATGGAAGCGAACGCCTTGCTGTCGGCCTGATCGGCTGCCTGGGCGGCGGCGCCGGGAACCTCGGTTCCCTTGCGGGAGATGGCGGTGACGCTGTGGCCGCGGGTCAGGGATTCCTTGACGATCTGGCTGCCGACCATGCCCGTTGCGCCGTAGACTGCGATTTTCATTGCTCTCCTTGGGGTTGGTATCCTTGCAATGACACAAAGGTATCCATTGGATACTGATAGCTTCAAAGGAACCTAGTTACCTCATGGATACCAATAGCCTCCCCGGCAACATTCTCGACCCCGATTGCCCCTCCCGCGTGATCTTCCAGCGCATCGGCGACAAGTGGGCTTCGCTGGTGATCCAAGTCCTGGGCGATGGTCCCGTGCGCTTCTCCGAGCTCCGCAAGATGGTCAGCGTGGTCACGCCGAAGGTCCTGACCCAGACCCTGCGCGCCCTGGAACGCGATGGACTGATCACCCGCACCATCCATGCCCAAGTTCCACCCCGGGTGGACTACGAGCTCACCCCCATGGGCCGTTCCCTGCTGCAACCCCTGGGCATGCTGCGGGAATGGGCCGAGAGCCACGTGCCCAGCATCCTGCAAGCCCGGGACGCGTATGACGATGCCCAGGACGAAGCCGTGCTCGGCGCCCCCAACTAAGTCGCAATAGTGCGCGTTATGAGGGCTCAAAACGCGCACAACTGCGACTTAGTTGGGCGGGGTGGCTGGGACGACGGCGCGGCTGATGCGGCCGTCGCGCATGGTCGCGACGGAGTCGGTCAAGGGGAGGAATTCGGTGTCGTGCGTGACCATGACGGTTGCCGTTGAAAACTGGTCCGTCACATGGCGCAGGAGACGAACGATAGCCTCACTCCGCTCGTGATCGAGCGCCGCCGTGGGCTCGTCCACCAGCAGGACCGTTGGCTCCCCCATGAGGGCCCGTGCGATATTGACGCGTTGGCGCTGGCCGCCGGAGAGCTGGTGCGGACGCTTGTTCGCTGCCGCGCTGAGGCCCACCACATCCAGCAGCTCCCCAGCCCTTAGACGGCCGTCCCTTGCCGCCTTCCCCCGCAAGTGCTCGCCAACCAGCAACTGCTCGACGGCGGTCAGTGAAGGCAGGAGGTTGGGTTGCTGGAAGATGATGCCCACTTTTTCGCGGCGCAGTCTGGTGCGTTCGGCCTCCGTCACTGCGGTGACGTCTTCGCCGTCAATGACAACAACGCCTGAGGTGGGTTTGATCAGTGTTGCGGCCACGGCCAGAAGCGAGGATTTTCCGGATCCAGAAGGACCCACCAAGGACAGGAACTCGCCTCGACCCACCCGAAGATTAACGGAGTCAAGGGCTTTGAGGGTGGATGAACCGTCGGGATATTCGAGCGTGACGTTGACAAGGCTGAGAACAGACATGTGTATTCCTTTCCGGGAATGGATCAGTTGCCGCCGAGGGCAAGGAGGGGATCAACTGTGGTGACGCGTCGAACGGCAAGGGCGGCACCGGCCAGGCCAAGCACCAGGACGCCTGCAACGGGAAGCAACGTGGTCATGGGTGTTACCAAAAAGGGCGCAGCCTTCGAGGCCGCCCATCCCCCGGCAAGTCCCACCGCGCCACCCGTGGCGGTCCCGGCCAGTAGAACCAAAGCAGCCTGGGCCAGAGCGTCCCGGAGAACGTAGCCGGTAGACCCACCCAAGGCCCGGAGGACGGCGATGTCGCGGGTGCGTTGCACGGTCCATACGGTCAGGAATGCCACGATCACCAGTGCAGAAATGCCGTAGAGGAAGGCCTGCATCAGCATCAACGAGCCGTTCTCACTCTTGTACGACCCCAAAGCCTGGAAGGAACCCAGAACGTCAGAACTGACCGTCCCGGCCGCCGCATTGGCGGCGTCGGCACTCACGGAGGCGCCGGCGTCGTACGTGACTCCCAAGACGGTTGCCGTATTCGGTGCGGCGTGCGCAATGCTTCGCCAGTCCGGCAAGGTGGTCCAGACGACGCCCGTGTGCGAGTACCACTGGTCCTCAACTACGTCCGCCACGGTCAGGTCAGTACCGCCAAGGCGTACGCGGCTGCCGGGTTGGAGGGCCAGGTCCTTTGCCACGGTCTGGCCGATCACCACGGTGCCCTCGCCAACGATGGAAGGGGCCAGTGCACCTCCGAAGACCGCCACGTTGGCCGTTCCGGTGGCCGATCCATCGCCGGCCAGGGACTGGAAGCGGGTCTGGCTGATGCCGAGGGCCTGAACTGACGAGACGCCCGGTTGGTCGCGCCAGGCCTGGAGCTGTCGCGAGGATACTTCGGACTCCGTATACGAGGCCTTGGGTTCGCCGCCGGCCGGTGCGCCGAAGACGATCTGTTGGACCGGCAGGTTCTTGATGGCCGACGTCGACTGGTCGCCAAGTCCGGCGGTCAACCCGGAGAGCATGACGAGCAGGAGGGTGATGAGGGCCACCACACTGCCCATAAGTGCGAAGCGGCCCTTCGCGAAACGGATGTCGCGGATGGCAAGAAACATCGGATTCCTTCGGTTGGGTGCGGGCTTTGTCCCGGCACACTCCACTTTTCCGTCCGGCATGCTTGGGCACATCGGAAGCGGGGTGGATTACCAGCGGACGTGGGGTTGAGGGGTCCATCAACCGAATGGTTGATTCAGGCGTGATTCCGCGGTTTTCGGGCTCATCCGCTCTGCGGCGCGGATACGCTGGGAAGCGTGAATGCACACCCCGGAGAAGACCGACTGGAGACGCCCACAGGCGCCATCCTCCGCGTCCTCCGGGTGAGCCTCCATGTGGGTTTCGCGGTGCTGTTGCTGGTGGCGGTGATCCGGTTGCTGGCAGGCGCCGGCGCGGCGCCCTCGGCCGTGGCCCTGGCCGCTGGCCTGGGACTTTCCGGCGCCCTGGCACTTGTCTACCTGGCCGGGACGGTGCTGGAGAAGCGGCACGCGAGCGGTGCGTCGCTGTTCGATCCCACCCCCTACGCGCGCTGGTGGTTGGCCACCGTCATGCTCCTGTGGCTGCTGCTCCTGCTGGTCAGCGGCGATTTCGCCTGGGTGGCCTTCCCGCTCTTCTTCCTCCAACTGCACATCCTGCCGCGCCGGGCGGCGCTTCCGGCAATCGTGGTGAGTACGGCGCTGCTGGTGGGCGCCCTCTGGTTCCACGGCCGGGGAACGCCCGACGGCGGATTGCAGCTTGCGATGATCCTGGGGCCACTGTTCGGGGCGGGGTTCGCCGTGGTCACGGGCATGGCGTACCGCGCCTTATTCCAGGAAGCCGAAAGCCAACGGCTGGTTGCCGACGAACTCCGACGGACCCGCGCCGAACTCGCACGCACGCAGCACGAGGCCGGCATGGTCTCCGAACGCGAGCGTTTGGCCCGCGAAATCCACGACACGTTGGCCCAAGGGTTCTCCAGCATCATCCTGATGGGAAGGTCGGCGGAAAAGGCCCTGGCGGATGGACAACCGGAGACAGCGCAGGAGCGGTTGAGGACTGTCCAGGAAACGGCTTCGGCCAACCTGGCTGAAGCCCGGAGCTTTGTCCGTGGCCTGCGGTCTCCCGACCTGGCGCAGTCGGGGTTGGTGGATACCCTGTCCAGGCTCTGCGCGAAGACGGAGACGGAAGCCGCTGCCAGGGGGACCGATCTGCGTTGCCGCTTCGAGTTGGTGGGCTCCCCCGTGGAGCTCCCCGGTTCCTACCAGACCACCTTGCTGAGGGCGGCCCAGGCTTCCCTCGCGAACGTGTGGGCGCACGCCCACGCCCATGCCGCCGTCGTGACCCTGTCCTTCCCAGGAACCGAGGTGACGATGGACGTCTTCGACGACGGCGTTGGTTTTGATTCCACGACGCTGGCCGGCACGGCGAGGGGCGACGGAACCGGCGTCGGGCTTTCGGGGCTGCGTGAGCGGCTTGCCGCCCTGGACGGGAGCATGGAGATTGAGTCCGCACCGGGAGAGGGGACGGTGGTGGCCATCCGCCTGCCGCTTCCCGAGGAGGGTGCGGCATGAGCGGGATCCGTGTGCTCCTGGTGGATGACCATCCCGTGGTCCGCGCAGGGCTCCGAGCCATGCTGGCCGATTTTCCGGGCGTCAGCGTCGTGGCAGAGGCCTCCGATGGTGCTGCGGCGTTGGTGGAGCTTCGACGTTTGGCTGCCTTGGAAGAGCCGGTGGACCTGGTGCTCATGGACCTCCAGATGGGCACCGGCATGGACGGAGTCACGGCAACGGGCAAGATCAAGGCCGGTGAGGGCGGGACTCCCCCGCCCCCGGTGCTGATCCTCACCACGTACGACACCGACGCCGACATCCTCGCGGCCGTGGAGGCAGGAGCGAGCGGCTATATGCTCAAGGACGCCCCACCGGAGCAGATCCTGCAGGCAGTTTCACAGGCCGCAGCGGGGCAGACGGCGCTGGCCCCGGAAGTTGCGGCACGGCTTATGGGACGGATCCGCAACCCGTCGCCGGCGCTGAGTGCCAGGGAAGTCCAGCTCTTGGAATTGCTGGCAACGGGCATGGGCAACCGGGCCATTGCCAAGCAGCTTTTCATCTCGGAGGCCACCGTGAAGACGCACCTGGTGCACATCTACTCAAAGCTCGGCGTGGACAACAGGACGGCGGCGATTGCCGTGGCCACGCAGCAAAGGATCATCCGCGGTCGGTGACCGTCCGGGGTGTGGGCGCAACAAGAAACTGTCAGGGGAACCCGGCATAATGGCGCAAATGGGGAAACTTCGGAACCTGGTCCTTGGTCTCGTTACGCTGGTGATGGCCGGTTCGCTGACCGCTTGCGATGACGGCCGCTCTGGGGCGGAGAGTGCCGCAAAGCAGCTGGCCTCCGCCTTGGAAGCGCTCGACGTCGGGCAACTCGCCTTCGACGGGAAGGACGCATCGGCGGCCAACGATGAACTGAAAGCCGTAGTGGGAGGCCTTGACGCCAAGCCATCCGTCCAGTCCGGGGACCTCAAACTCGACGGCGACAAGGCCACCTTCCCCCTCAATTACAGCTGGAACATCGGCTCGGCCAAGTGGGAATACAGCCGGGAAGCGACCCTTAAGAAGTCAGGCGACAAATGGGCAGTCCAGTGGTCTCCGTCCCTCCTTGCCCCGGAGCTCGCTGATGGCCAAACGCTCTCGGCCAAGACTGTAGCTGCCCAGCGCGGGCAGATCCTGGGTTCCGGGGACGCTCCGATCGTCGAAGATCGGCCTGTCTTCCGGGTTGGTATCGACAAAACCAAAACCTCCGAAGACAAGTGGGACGCCTCGGCTCGGGCCATGGCTGAACTGCTCGGCCTGGATGCAGAGGACTATGCCAAGCAAGTGGCAGGCTCCGGACCACAGGCCTTCGTGGAGGGCATCGTCCTGCGCGCCTACACAGCGGATATCACTGAAGCCAAGATCAAGGCCATCCCGGGTGGTGTGAGCATCCTCGACTCCATGGCCCTTGCCCCCACGCGCACTTTCGCGCGCGCACTCCTGGGCAGTGTTGGCCAGGCCAGCGCCGAACAGATCGAAAAGTCCAACGGCGCCCTGCGCGCCGGGGATACCACCGGTACGGGCGGGCTGCAACAGAAATACGACTCCTTGCTTCGCGGCAAGGACGGCGTGGAAGTTGTTGCCACCGCCGAGCCTGCGGCCGAAGGCGCAACGCCGGAAACCAAGGTGCTCTTCTCCACTCCCGCGGAAGCGGGGACCACGCTGAAAACCACGCTGGACCTTAAGCTCCAGCAACTGGCCGAAGAGACACTGGCCGGCGTTGGACCAGCATCGGCAATCGTTGCCCTCAAGCCGTCAACGGGCGCAGTGCTTGCTGCGGCGTCCGGGCCGGGCAGCAACGGCTACAACACAGCACTGCTGGGCCAGTATGCACCCGGTTCCACGTTCAAGATTGTTGATTCCCTGGCGATGTTCCGGAACGGTGCCACGCCGGACTCCAAGGTTGACTGTCCCTCCACGGTGACCGTGGATGGCAGGACCTTCAAGAACTCCGAGGGGTATCCCGAAAGTTCGCTGGGCAACGTCACACTGACCGACGCTTTTGCCCACTCCTGCAACACGGCGTTCATCAACGCCCGCGACACAGTCAGCCAGGATCAACTCGAATCTGCTGCCACGGCGCTGGGCGTTGCTGTAGAGGCCCCCAAACTGGGTGCCGATGCCTTCCTCGGTTCCGTTCCGGGCGAGGCAGCCGGCACCGAGCACGCGGCGTCCATGATCGGGCAAGGCAAGGTGCTGTTCTCGCCGCTCTCAGCGGCTGTCATGGCTGCCTCCGTTGCCAACGGAGCGCCCGTTTCGCCCCAACTGGTGCTCAACGCCGACGCCGCGGGAACCCAACAGAACCCCGACGCCGGTACGGCCACCGCGGAAGGCGGCACCGCATCGCCGTCGTCCGCTACGGCAACGGCCCCGGCGTCACCTGCATCCACCAAACCGATCACCAAGGAAGAAGCCGCGTCCCTTTCGGACATGATGCGTGCCGTAGTGACCTCCGGGCACGCCGGGTTCCTGGCACAGGTTCCCGGAGCACCCGTGGGCGCCAAGACGGGAACTGCCGAATTCGGAAACGACGATCCGCCGAAAACCCACGCGTGGATTGTGGCAGTGCACGGTGACCTCGCAGTGGCCGTGTTCGTCGAGGACGGTGGACTCGGCGCCACCACCAGCGGCCCTTTGCTGAAGACCTTCCTGACGGCTGCCGGATGATGAGGGAGTAACCATGGAAACCAGCAATACCCAGTGCTTGGTGGTCGGCGGAGGGCCGGCAGGAATTGTCCTGGGACTATTGCTGGCGCGTGCCGGGCTCCGCGTGACGGTGCTGGAGAAGCACGCTGATTTCCTGCGTGACTTCCGCGGTGACACCGTGCACGCTTCCACTGTGCGGCTCCTCGATGAGCTGGGCCTGGGTGAAGGGTTCCGGCGGCTGCCCCAAAGCCAACTGAACAACTTCCGGTTGCCCACCGAAGACGGCGAATCCGTGGTCCTGGCTGATTTCGGCCTCCTCAAGGCGCCGTACAACTATGTGGCCATGGTGCCCCAATGGGATCTGTTGGACTTCCTGGTGGAAGCAGCCCGGCAGGAGCCGACTTTCACGCTGCTTATGAACACCGAGGCAACGGAGTTGGTGAGGGATGCTGAAGGCGCCGTGGAAGGAGTCAGGTTCCGTACACGGGATCCCCAATCCGGCGAAACCATGGATACCGGGGAACTGCGGGCCGGACTCACGGTTGCCTGTGACGGGCGGGGTTCCATCCTCCGCCAACGAGCGGGAATGGTGCCCCGGGAGTTCTCCGTGCCGTTCGATACGTGGTGGTTCCGGCTTCCCCGGACGGCTTCCGAACACGATCCTGTGGCGTCCATTTCTCCGCGGTTTGGGCGCGGGGACGTGCTGCTCAGCCTGACCCGCAAGGACTACCACCAGATTGCCTATCTGGCAGCGAAGGGGTTGGACGCGGATCTGAGGCGAGAGGGTGTACAGGCTTTCCGCGACCGCATTTCACGGCTGCGTCCGGACCTCGCGGATCGCGTGGACACCATCCGCTCCATGGATGACGTCCACCTCCTGGACGTCAAGCTCAACAGGCTCAGCCGATGGCATCGGCCTGGCTTGTTGCTGATCGGAGACGCAGCACATGCCATGTCGCCGGCCGGAGGGGTAGGCATCAACCTGGCCGTCCAGGATGCGGTGGCCGCTGCCCGGATCCTGGCACCCGCCCTGCTCAGCTCAACCCTGGACGAAAGCCACCTCGCTGCCGTGCAAAAGCGCCGTTGGCTCCCAACAGTGCTCGTCCAGACGTTCCAGCGCGTGCTGCACCGGGGAGTGTTCGCCCGGGTCATGGCAGGACATGAGCCCAGGCCACCCAAGCCGCTGCTGTTCGTCATCCGCCATTTCCCGGGCTTCCACAAGCTGCCCGCGCGGATGATCGCGTTTGGCCCTCGTCCTGAGCACGCACCCGGGTTTGCGCGGCGGAAGCCTGACGCCTGACCCGCAAAGGTCCCCTGCCGGCCAATGGTTCGACGCCGCCCATGGTTCCGTGCCCGCCCACGCAAGTGCCGCCGTCGAGCATTAACTCCCACCATGGGAAGATGGGGCAGTGGCCCATATTGACGTTTCCGGCATCGACTACTTCCTCTCCGACGGCACCCAACTGCTCAACGGCGTGACCTTTAAGGTTCCTGATGGCACCAAGACGGCGCTGATCGGCCCGAACGGTACCGGCAAAACCACGCTGTTCAAGATCATCGCGGGCGATCTCACGCCGGACGAAGGTGTGGTTGGACGCTCGGGAAACATGGGCATCATGCGCCAGTTCGTGGGCCAGGTCCGCGATGAATCCACTGTTCGGGACCTGTTGGTCTCTACCGCCCAGCCGGGCCTCGCCAAGGCGGCCAAAGCCGTTGAGGAAGCCGAGCTGGCCATGATGGAGCACGACGACGAGCCCACCCAGATGCGCTATGCCCAGGCAATCGTGGACTGGGGTGACGCCGGCGGGTACGACGTGGAAACCGTGTGGGACGAGGTCTGCATGGCCGCCCTGGGGATTTCCTTCGACAAGGCACAGTTCCGCCGGGCTTCCACCCTGTCCGGCGGCGAGCAGAAGCGGCTCGTGTTGGAAGCACTGTTCGCCGGCCCGGACGAGCTCCTGCTGCTGGACGAGCCCGACAACTATCTCGATGTGCCCGGCAAGCGCTGGCTGGAATCGAAACTCAATGAATCCAAGAAGACTGTGCTGTTCATCAGCCACGACCGCGAGTTGCTGAACAATGCGGCCGGTCGGATCGTGACGCTGGAGCCGGGCATCAATGGCGCCGGTGCATGGATTCACGGCGGAGGTTTTGGCTCCTACGTGGAGGCGCGCGCGGACCGTAACGCCCGTTTCGAGGAACTCCGCAAGCGTTGGGACGAGGAGCACGTGAAGCTCAAGGAACTCGTCAACATGTACAAGAACAAGGCCGCGTTCCGCTCGGACATGGCCAACCGGTACCAGGCTGCACAGACGCGGCTCGCCAAGTTCC
Organism: Paenarthrobacter sp. NPDC090522; assembly: GCF_044769225.1. Taxonomy (NCBI): domain Bacteria; kingdom Bacillati; phylum Actinomycetota; class Actinomycetes; order Micrococcales; family Micrococcaceae; genus Paenarthrobacter; species Paenarthrobacter sp. NPDC090522. The sequence continues at coordinate 67,471 of NZ_JBIVXL010000013.1, read as the reverse complement.
TGGAAGCAGGACCACCCGAGGCCCTGCCCATCGAACAGAACGTCCGCATGCGCCTCAAGGGTGGACGGACCGCCAAGAGGGCCGTCGTGGCCGAGAAACTGGAACTGACCGGGCTCATGAAGCCGTTCTCCACGGAGATCTGGTTCGGGGACCGGGTGGGTGTGCTGGGGTCCAACGGCTCGGGCAAGAGCCACTTCCTGCGTTTGCTCGCTACCGGTGGAACCGACCCCGAGCGTGAGCATTTGCCGGTGTCCGACGTCGTGATCGCCGAGGTTCCGCACGAAGGCACCGTCAAGCTTGGTGCCCGCATCCGTCCCGGGTTCTTTGCCCAGACCCACGTGCGGCCGGACCTTTTGGGGCGGACCTTGTTGGAGATCCTGCACCGGGGTGACGAGCACCGGTCCGGGTTGCCCCGCGAAGCGGCTGCGGGTGCGCTGGATTCGTATGGATTGGCCGGCCAGTCGGAGCAGAAGTACGAGTCATTGTCCGGTGGCCAGCAAGCGCGTTTCCAGATCCTTTTGCTGCAGTTGTCCGGCGCTACCCTGCTGCTCCTCGACGAGCCTACGGACAACCTCGACCTGCATTCGGGCGAGGCTCTTGAACGGGCGATTGATGCCTTTGAGGGCACTGTCCTTGCCGTGACGCACGACCGTTGGTTCGCCAAGTCCTTCGACCGTTTCCTGGTGTTCGGCTCGGACGGCAAAGTGTACGAATCCGAAGAGCCGGTGTGGGACGAGAAGCGGGTAGAGCGCGCCCGCTAACCCGACGCTCTCTCACCGAATCGCCCTTCAACCGGATCGCTCTCGCACCCACTGCGAGAGCGATCCTATTTGAGGGGTGTTAGGTGAGAGAGCGTCCGGGGTGAGCAAATGATCACAAAAAGTGATTAAGTGCGCGTCTGCTTGTTAGGCTGGAGCCATGAAGACTGCCGACCGCCACCGCTACATCGGGGAGCTGCTGCGCACCCGCGAGGCGGTGACGGTTGACGAGTTGGTGGCTGAGTGTGGTGCCTCCGGAGCCACCATCCGGCGGGACCTGGAGATCCTTGCGGCCAACGGAGTGCTGAAGAGGGTCCACGGTGGCGCCCGCAGCCTGTTGGCGCGCGGCGATAATCCGGGCTACGGCCAGCGTGAACTTGAAGAGTACGAGTCCAAACTACGGATCGCAGCGGTTGTTGACGGCCTCCTCGGGGACCGTGAGCACGTGTGGCTGGACAGCGGATCCACGGCCACGGAAATCGCGCGCAGGCTGTCCAACCGCGACCTCACCGTCATGCCCATGTCCCTTCACAGCGTGGACGCGCTGGCCGGGGGACGCGCCGAACTCATTTTGCCCGGCGGCCGTCTTATCCCGGGCGAACAATCATTCCGTGGACCCATGGCCGAATCCAACATCCGTTCGTTGCGCTTCGACACCGCGATCGTCACCCCTTGCGCCTTCAACCTCAAAGACGGGCTCCTGGCGCACGACCTCGATGATGCCGCCGTGAAGCGCTCCGGACTCGAGTCGGCCGCCCGGGTGATCGCCGCAGGCTCCGGAAGTAAATGGAATGCCAGCGCGGTGGCGTTGGTTGCCGCCATGGAGGCTGTGGACGTAATCGTGACAGACCTCAAACCCTCCCCAGAAGACCTTGCCCGGCTCGACAAACTCTCCGTGGAAGTTGTGATTGCATGACCACCAACACCCGAACCTTACCGAACGTGAACGCCGCGGCCATCGCCACATTCCTGGTCTTTGGCATGAACGGCCTGGTCTTCGCCAGCTGGGCGGCCCGTATTCCCGCCGTGACCGAGACGCTCAGCCTCACCTCGGGACAGATGGGCACCCTACTGTTGTGCACCGCCGTAGGTTCCCTCGTTGCGCTGCCTTCGGCCGGGTGGGTGGTAGGCCGCATCGGAACCGCCAACACGGTGAGGCTTGCGGGCATCGTGGCCGGCGGTGCGGGAACGGCGATCGCCCTCTCGCTCATGGCTGCTTCGGTTCCGGCGACAGCCATTGCGCTGTTTTTCTTCGGTATTGGCATCGGCTTGTGGGACGTGGCGCAGAACATTGAGGGCGCCGACGTCGAGCACCGGCTTAAGCGCACCATCATGCCGCAATTCCACGCGGCCTTCAGCGGCGGCGCGTTCGTTGGCGCCCTGATCGGCGCCGGGCTCTCCCAAATCGGTGTTGGCCTGCCCGTGCACCTGCTGGTGATCGCAGCCATCGCCGTGACCCTCTCGCTTACCGCCCCGCGATTCTTCCTTCCGCACCAGGCTGCGGTTGCTGAAACGCACGACGGCGGTCCGGCGGCTTCCAAGGGCCCCTCGGCCTGGCGGGATGGCAGGACGCTGCTCATCGGCGTGGTCGTCCTGGGTGCCACGCTGACCGAAGGTGCGGGCAACGACTGGATAGCCAAGGCCGCTGTGGACGGACTTGGCTCCTCCGAGGCAACGGGTGCGCTGCTCTTCGCGCTCTTCGTGGCCGCAATGACGGCCATGCGGTTCGTGGGCGGGAAGGCGATCGACAAGTTCGGCCGGGTAACTGTGCTCCGTGCCAGCATGGCCGCCGCGGCGGTTGGCCTGGCGCTGTTTGTCTTCGCGGACAACGTGGTCCTGGCGGCTGTTGGCGCTGCCCTGTGGGGTATCGGCGCAGCCTTGGCATTCCCTATGGGTATGTCCGCTGCGGCGGACGATCCGCGGCACGCCGCAGCGCGCGTCTCGGTGGTCTCCACCATTGGCTACGTCGCATTCCTGGCCGGGCCCCCGCTGCTGGGCTACCTGGGTGACCACACGGGCATCCACAACGCCCTGCTGGCTATTGGCGCGCCTATTCTTGTGGCCCTGCTGCTTGCCGGTGTTGCGAAGCCTTTGCCCGCCAAATAGGGCCGGTGCTTTCATTCTCGGCAATGCATATGCGGCGAAATGGCACCCACAGCAGCAGGACAAGGCCCGTCCCCAGGCAAGCGGCGCCGAGGACATCGCTGAGCCAGTGCGCTGACAGATAGGTCCGGCTGATCATCATGGCCAGGATCCCCAGCGCGGCCAGTGCCTTGATCCAGAACCGATCGATGAGCACCACCATGACAACCAAAAAGGTGGTGATGGCCGATACATGCCCTGAAGGGTATGAGCCCGTGTCAGTCAGGACTTTGGCTCCCTCGGGACGTTGGCGGCCCACCACTACCTTGGCCAGCTGGGTGAGTGCAAGCGCAGTCACCCCCGCGACCATCACGAAGAGGGCCGTCCTGGGCCGTTGCCACAGCAAGAGAATCACGCCAAGAAGAAGCTGCAGGACGAGCATCCCCACGTAGCCCACGCTGTTCAGCACCACATTCACTTGGTCCCAGAGGGGCGTGTGCAGGGTGAAGACGTAAGCCTGCCACAGCGTGTCCACGCCGTTGAACGCCGGCTCGCCGTTTCCCGCGAGGATGAGCAGGCCCGGAACAATAAAAGCGGTGAGCAACAGCACGGCCGGTGTTGCGATCTGCCATGTGGGCCGTTGACGCGGTTGCAGGAGGCGGGCCATCCACTCATGGTAGCCACCGGGGCTGGAACCGCCGGGGAGGCGCCGGGCAACCGTCGGCATCGGCGTTACGCTGGTCAGATGCAAGGCTTCCTGCGTAAAGGTCCAAAGCACGTCGCCAGGTTTGATCACTTCCTGGTGAGGGCTGTCTCACGCCAGCCCCAGGGTGAGCACGACGACTTCTTCCGGCGGCTCTCAGCAGCGGCCACCAAGGGCAAACTGTGGTTCGGCATCGCGGGCCTCATGGCCACGGTTCCGGGAAAGCCCCGCCGCGCTGCCTTGCACGGCCTGCTTGCCCTTGGCGTGGCCTCGGCGGTGACCAACCTGGTTTTCAAGACGGCACTCCCCCGCAGGCGGCCATTGCCCGAACATCTGCCTGTTTTCCGTTTCGTGAATCCGCAGCCCGTCAGTTCGTCCATGCCGTCGGGCCATTCCGCTTCTGCCGTTGCGTTTGCTGTTGGAGCCGGGCTGGTTTCACCGGCCATCGGCCTTGCCCTGGCTCCCGTTGCTGCCGGCGTTGCCTACTCGAGGGTCCATACGGGTGCGCATTGGCCGTCTGATGTGGTGCTGGGTTCGGCCTTGGGAGTGGGTTCGGCCATCGTGACGCGGAAATGGTGGCCGGCCAAGCCCCCGGAGCCCACTCCGCGGCGGACGCCCGTGGAACTCCCGAAGATATCCGACGGCGATGGGTTGAGTATTGCGGTCAATGCCATGGGCGGCTCCTACTCGCCGGAGACTGGCGAGCTTCTCCGAAAGATATTTCCCAAAGCGCATATTCATGAGATTGCCGAAGGCGAAGACATCGGGCACGAAATTGAGGCCGCGGCCACCCGGGCCGGCATTATTGCCCTGGGCGTGTGGGGCGGTGACGGGACCGTTGGCACGGCGGCAGCTGCCGCCGTCGAACATTCCCTGCCACTCCTGGTGCTGCCGGGCGGAACACTGAACCACTTTGCCCGCGACCTCGGCGTCGGATCCATGGAGGACGTCCTGAAAGCGGCTGCTGATGGGTCTGGCGCGTTGGTGGATCTTGGCAGCGTCGTTATGCAGAGGGGCCTGCCGGAGCTGCCGGAAACCAGCGAATTGACGATGCTCAACACGGCCAGCGTAGGGGTTTACCCCAACCTTGTCCGGCGCCGTGAACGGTTGCAGCCGGCATTGGGCAAGCCCCTCGCCGGCCTGGTGGCATCGCTGCGGACGTTCGCGGTCAATTCCCCCACCACCCTGTTGGTGAATGGCGTCAGGCACAAGCTGTGGATCCTGTACATGGGCCGGGGCAGGTATTACCCCAGGGACCACGCGCCGCTTCGACGTCCGGTGCTGGACGACGGATTGTTCGATCTGCGCATGATCACTGCGGATGAGCCGTTCGCGCGGGCCCGACTGCTGTGGGCCACCGTGACGGGAACTGTGGCCGCATCCAGGGTGACCCACCTGACCGAGGGGACCAAGGTGCGCATCGAGTCAATCGGGGAGCCGTTGGTGCTGGCTGTCGATGGGGAGCCGAAAGCCGGTGTCCGCAGCGCCGAATTCGTGGTCAAGCCGCGGAACCTGCGGGTCTATTCACCCCTCGACCCGGCGGTCTGAGCCGTTTCGGTCATCCGCGAGGATTACCCTGACTGAACCCTGAATCATCCCTGAGACAGGCGACTTCCTTCCTTCGTGTGACTAGCGTTTTAAGTACATTCACTACTCATCCGCATTCACGACTCATCCGCACGGACACGTGCCCAGGGAGGGGAACGCTTCCATGATCGAAGCAAAAGGCCTGACGAAGGTCTACGGCGAAAAGACCGCCGTTGGCGGTGTCAGTTTCACGGTCCAGGCTGGCCGGGTGACGGGCTTCCTTGGTCCGAACGGCGCCGGCAAGTCCACAACGATGCGCATGATCATGGGGCTGGACAGGCCAACATCAGGTGATGTCACGGTCAACGGCCTCCACTACGCCCAGCACAAGGCTCCGCTGCACCAAGTGGGCGCCTTGCTGGACGCCAAGGCCGTGCACACCAGCCGCAGTGCCTACAACCACTTGCTGGCAATGGCTGCCACCCACCACATCCCCACGTCGCGGGTCCACGAAGTCATCGAAATGACCGGCCTTGGCGCGGTGGCCAAGAAGAAGGCCGGTGGGTTCTCCTTGGGCATGGGCCAGCGGCTTGGAATCGCGGCTGCGTTGCTCGGTGACCCGCAGACGCTGATTCTCGACGAACCGGTAAACGGTTTGGATCCCGAAGGCGTTCTGTGGGTTCGCAACTTGGTGCGTTACCTCGCCAGCCAAGGCAAGACGGTCTTCCTGTCGAGCCACCTCATGAGTGAGATGTCCCAGACCGCGGACCACCTGATTGTGATTGGCCGGGGCAGGATCATTGCCGATGCGCCCATGCAGGACATCATCGCCGGCGCCCAGCAGGCCAAGACCTTGGTGCGTACTTCGGCGGCAAGCCGACTGTCCACGTTGTTGGTGGGTGACGGTGTCCGTGTGGACCAGAACGAGAACGAAACCCTGGAAGTTGTTGGTCTGCAGCCTCGTGAGATCGCCCAGGTGGCACTGGACAACCAGGTTCTGATCTACGAACTGACTCCGCAGGTTTCCTCCCTGGAAGAGGCTTATTTCAACCTCACCAAGGACGAGGTCGAATATCACTCCCATCTCACTGGCGAGCCCGTCGCCGCCGCAGCGGAAGGAAAGTAAGGACGATGAGCACCATGACTGAAAGCCGAACGAACGCACCTGCCCATGTAGCCGCCGCCGGGCGGGGTGTGACCTTTGCCGGTGTTGTGAAGTCCGAATGGATCAAGCTCCGGTCCCTCACGTCGACGGTGATCCTGCTGGCCCTGACACTCATTGCCACCGTGGGTGTCGGTGCGCTGGCCGTCCTCATCCGGTTCACGTTTATAGACCAGATGATCAAGGAAGCGAAGAACGCCGGCCAGCCGGTGACTGCCGAGATGATCACGCAGCAGTTCCCGGCGGGCTCCGGATTCGACCTCTACAACCTGCCGAACGCCGGAATCCAAATCGGCACCCTGGTCCTCGGTGCACTGGCCGTGCTCTTCATCTCCTCGGAGTACGCCACGGGGATGATCCGGTCCACCATGAACGCTGTTCCGAAGCGCATTCCGGCTTTTGCGGCCAAGGCTTTGCTCCTGGTGGTCATTTCCTACGTGATCACCACCATCGCCGCAGTCCTCACCTTCCTGATCGCCATGCCGGTGTTCCAGGGCCTCGACATCAAGCTCGACTGGTCCACCGACGGCGTCATGTACAGCGTCTTCACTGGTGGCCTCTACGTTGCAGGCGTGGCCCTCATTGGTCTCTCACTGGGTACGCTGCTCCGCAACTCCGCAGGCGGCGTTACCGTGCTGGTGGCCCTCTTCTTTGTCCTTTCCATTGCTTCCGGGTTCCTGAGCCTTGTTCCCGGCGACTTCTGGAAGTACGTCCCCCAGTACATCCCCAGCGAGGCAGGCGGTCGCTTCCTGGCGATCGGGCACACGGACGGCGTACTGGATCCGTGGCAGGGCGGGCTGGTTTTCCTCGGCTACATCCTGCTCTTCCTCATCCCCGCCGTGTTCGCCATCAAGAAGCGGGACGTCTAGGCGGTCTAGGCTCGATCCATGACTGAAGCTCCACAGGCGAGGGACGCGTTGGCCACAGCGGCCGACGCGTCCTTCGCCGAAATCGCCCAACGGCGGCGCGGCCGTGTCCGGCGGTACTTCTACGAGCGTCCGCGGGCCATGGACGCCGTGGTGGTCCTTTGCTACGTGATCCTTGCCCTGCCCACCATCATTGCGTCCGGCAGCGAGGGCAAGTGGCTGGCGATGTCGCTGTTGCTGCTGATTGCGACTGTCCTGGCTTTCAGGCGACGCTATCCGCTCCAGGTGGTTACCGCCGTCGTGCTTTTCGAAGTGGCGGCCACCATCCTCAACCCGTGGGGCTCGAACGTTTCTGCTGGTTTGTGGTTCGCCCTCTATGCGGTGGCGACCGCGAAGAAGCGGCCTCTCGCGCTGCTGGTTTTCGTGGCGGCGAGCCTGCCGTTGAGCCTCCTGTACCTGTTCATGTGGACCAGTCCCACCAATCTGGACACGCTCCAGGACGTGCCGGAGAATTTCCATCTCATCAACAACATCGCCACGGCCGTCACCATCATGTTGTCCAACCTCCTGGCTACTGGAATCGGTATTTCGGTGCGGCAGCGGCGTGAACACGAGGCGGAAATTGCTGCGTGGGTGGCGCGGACAACGCAGCTGGGCAAGGTTACGGAGCGCAACAGGATTGCCCGCGAGATGCACGATGTTGTGGCGCATTCGCTGACGGTCATGATCAGCCTTTCCGATGGGGCTGCTGTGGTGGTCAAGAAGGATCCGGAACGCGCAGGCGACGTGCTGAACGAGCTGTCCAGGACCGGCAGGGCCGCCCTGGCCGACATGCGGCGTGTCTTGGGCGTTCTCCGTGACGATTCCGGGCGGCCCGCACCTTTGGCACCCTTGGAGGCGGGCCATAACCTGGGGAAGCTTTTGGACGGGTTCCGCACCGCCGGCCTGCCCCTTCACTACGCCCATACGGGCCCGGCGCTGCCCGCCGACCCCGCGTTCGAGTTGACGGTGTACAGGATCGTCCAGGAATCGCTGACCAACGTCCTTCGCTACGGCCGGTCGCTGAGCCGGGTGGACGTGCAGTTAACCCGCGACGGCGATTTGGTCACCATTGACGTGCTCGACGACGGCCGTGGAACCCGGGAGGGTGGCGGGGACCTGGCGAGCAGCATCGGATCAGGCCAAGGCATCGCAGGGATGAGTGAGCGTGCGGGAATTTATGCTGGAATCGTGACTGCCGGTCCTGGAAAACGCGGCGGCTGGGCAGTACACGCCCAGCTGCGCTGGAACGGCGATAAGGGGGAAGAATGACTGGGGACAGCATGATTAAGGTCCTGTTGGTGGACGATCAGCCACTGCTTCGGATGGGGTTCCGGCTCATCCTGGAGGGTGAGGACGATTTCACCGTGGTGGGCGAAGCTTCGGATGGGGCGGAGGCCGTGCGGTTGGTCGCGGAGCTGCACCCTGACGTGGTGCTCATGGATGTCCGCATGCCCGCCATGGACGGTATTGAGGCCACCAGGCGGATTTCGGATGCAGGCTCGGATTCCCGGGTGATTATCCTGACCACCTTCGACCTCGACGAGTACGCCTTCTCGGGTTTGCAGGCCGGCGCCTCGGCGTTCCTGCTCAAGGACGTGGCGCCCGCCGAACTGGTGCATGCAGTGCGCCTGGTAGCCAGCGGGGATGCTGTTGTGGCGCCGCGGGTCACGCAACGGCTGCTCGAAACTTATGTCCGTGGCGGGCATGCGCCGGGACTGGCTCCAGCCCCGCACCGGGATCCGCTCCTGGACGAGCTCACGCCGCGTGAAACAGAAATCCTCACCACCATCGCCGAGGGCCTGTCCAACGCCGAGATTGCGCACAAGTTCTTCCTGTCCGAGGCCACGGTGAAGACCCACGTCCGGCGGATCCTCAGCAAGCTCCAGCTGCGGGACCGCGTGCAAGTGGTGGTTTACGCCTATGAGACGGGCCTGGTGGTCCCGAGCAACCCGGATTACTGACCCACAGCCCCGGCACAGCTTCACCATGTACAAGCCATAGGCTGCCCGCGTTTGATGGAGGCATGACTTCACTCCAGCGCCCCACGCAAGCTTCCACGGAGGCCGACCAGCCGCATCCCAACCACGATCGCGGACTTGAATTTGACCTGTCAACGATCCTGAACCGCAGACGGACCCTGGGTGTCCTCTTCGGCGCGGGAACGGCAGCAGCCCTGGCAGCCTGCACGCCGGGTACGGGAGGCAGCAGCGCCACGCCGTCGTCCTCCGCCAGTGCGGTGTCGACTGCAACGTCGACTGAAACCGCGACCGCCTCGCCTTCCGCAACGAGCACGGTAACCAGGGCCTTCGCGGAATGTGGCGTGGAGATTCCCCAGGAGACGGTGGGTCCGTACCCGGGCGATGGCTCCAACGGTCCCAATGTGCTGGAGGCCTCGGGAGTGGTGCGCAAGGACATCACGTCCAGCTTCGGCGCCTCCACCACCAAGGCCGAGGGGGTACCGCTGACGGTAACCCTGACCCTCCTGGACAACGCGAACGGCTGCTCCCCGTTGGCCGGCGCGGCTGTGTACGCCTGGCACTGCGACCGGAACGGGAAGTACTCCCTCTACGACAGTGGCCTGGAAAACGAGAACTACCTCCGCGGAGTGCAGGAGACCGACGCCAACGGGCAGCTTACGTTCACCACCATCTATCCAGGGGCCTACAACGGCCGGTGGCCACATATTCACTTTGAAGTATTTGAGTCGCTGAGCAACACCAGCTCCGCGGGCCAAGTCCTGGCCGTGTCCCAGATCGCCCTGACGGAGGCGGCCTGCAAGGAGGTTTATGCGTCGAGCGGGTACGAGAGCAGCGCCAAGAACTTCCCCAACACGACGCTGACTTCGGACAATGTCTTTGGTGACGACGGCGGCATATACCAACTCGCGACTATGTCCGGCTCAGTGGCCGCTGGCTACACGGCTGCACTGAACGTCACGGTGTAGCCCGGCGCGTCGGCGCAGCGGGACTAGACTCGGGGTCATGCCTTCGAACGCCTCCGCAGCAGACCACATCCAGGACCTCGGCTCTTTTGTTTCGGCGTCGCCGTCGAGTTTCCACGCAGTGCACGAGGCGGCCCGACGCTTGGATGCTGCGGGTTTCACCGGGCTTGAGGAGCTTCAACCGTGGGAGGGCGGCCCGGGCAACTACTACGTGATCCGTGACGGTGCCCTGATTGCCTGGGTCACGCCGGCCAACGCAGGTGCAACCAGCGGCTTCAACATCCTCGGGGCGCACACTGATTCGCCGTCGTTCAAGCTCAAGCCCAAACCCACCACCGGGAAGTTCGGGTGGCTGCAGGCGGGTGTTGAGGTCTATGGCGGCCCGCTGCTCAACTCGTGGCTGGACCGGGAACTGCAGCTGGCGGGCCGTTTGGTGATGCGTGACGGCACCCAGCACCTGACCAACACCGGGCCCCTGCTGCGCTTCCCGCAACTGGCCATCCACTTGGACCGTACCGTCAACGAGGGCCTTACCCTTTCAAAGCAGCAGCACATGAACCCCATTTTCGGTCTGGGCGATCCCGCCGGGGAGGACTTGTTGGGCCTGCTCGCCTCGCGCGTCGAGGGGGCAGCTGTGGATGCTGCGGAAATCGGCGGTTACGACGTCGTGGTGGCAGACACGCAGGCGCCGGCAGTTTTCGGGGCCAACGGTGAGTTCTTCGCGTCGGGCCGATTGGATAACCTTTCCTCAACCCACGCCGGGTTGGTGGCGCTGCTCGCCCACTCCGCCGCCGCGCCAGCCAATGGACCGATCGCCGTCCTGGCTGCCTTTGACCATGAGGAGATCGGCTCCAACTCCCGGTCCGGCGCGTGTGGCCCGTTCCTGGAGGACGTACTGACCCGGATTTCCGATGGTTTCGGCGCTTCGGTGAGCCAGCGGCGGCAGGCCTTCTCGGCGTCGTTCTGTGTTTCTGCGGATGCGGGCCACGCCGTCCACCCGAACTACGCGGAGCGCCATGATCCCACCAACCGGCCACTGCTGAACGGTGGCCCGCTGCTGAAGATCAACGCCAACCAGCGCTATGCCACGGATGCCACAGGTGCCGCTTTGTGGGCGCGCCTCTGCGAGGAGTCGGGTGTGCGCTACCAGGAGTTCGTTTCCAACAACGACATTCCGTGCGGCTCGACCATCGGTCCGCTCACTGCGACGCGGCTGGGCATCCGGACCGTTGATGTGGGCGTTCCGCTGCTGTCCATGCACTCCGCCAGGGAGTTGTGTGGCGTGGAGGACCCGCACTTGCTGGCGACGGTTGTTGAGAGGTTCTTCGCAAGCGCGGTGTGACCGGACCCATAGGCTAAAGCGTCAAGGAGTCGTTTCAGGCTCGTTTCGATAGTGCTTGCAGCGAAACAAATGATGCCTCAAGCTATACATTTTGTGCATCCTCCTGTTTCGCTCAACATCAAAATGTACGTTCGCACAGCTTAGGCCGGAACCTCGCTGGCTAGTGTGGAAAGCCAAGTGGCCCAGTGCACATCAGTCGAGGGCCTTTCCCAGAACACTAAGGACGGCGCTCATCCATGCACGCTGACCAACAACTTTCCAAGTCACTGAAGCCCCGCCACCTGTCCATGATCGCCATTGCCGGCGTCATCGGTGCAGGTCTCTTTGTGGGCTCCGGCGCCGCGATCCAGCAAGCAGGTCCGGGTATCCTCGTGGCTTATCTGGCCGCGGGCCTTGTGGTCATTCTCGTGATGCGCATGCTCGGCGAAATGGCTGCCGCCAATCCCGAGACCGGATCCTTCTCCACCTATGCGGACAAGGCCCTGGGCCGCTGGGCCGGCTTCAGCATCGGCTGGCTCTATGCCTGGTTCTGGATCATCGTCCTCGGCATCGAGGCGACCGCCGGTGCCGCCATCATGCATCGCTGGGTTCCAGGTGTAGACCAGTGGGTTTGGGCCCTCGTCCTGATGGTCCTTCTGACATTGACCAACCTTGGTTCGGTGAAGTCGTATGGTGAGTTCGAATTCTGGTTCGCGTCCATCAAGGTGGCAGCAATCGTGATCTTCCTCCTCGCAGGCATCGCTGCGATCCTTGGCCTGTTCCCGGGTGTTTCCGCCCCGGGCGTGGCGAACCTGCTGGACCAGGGCGGCTTCATGCCGAACGGTCCGGGTGCCGTCCTGGCGGGAATCCTGGTGGTGGTGTTCTCCTTCTTCGGCGCCGAAATCGCAACCATCGCGGCCGGTGAATCCGCCAACCCCGTAGACGCGGTGAAGAAAGCCGTGAAGTCCACGGTATGGCGGATCCTCATCTTCTACATCGGGTCCATCGCGATCGTGGTTACCCTCCTGCCCTGGAACAGTGCCTCCGTGGCCAAGAGCCCGTATGTCGCAGTCATTGAGCTGTACGGCATCCCTGGCGCGGGCACCATCATGGACATCGTGGTCCTGACCTCGGTGTTGTCCTGCCTGAACTCTGGCCTCTACACGGCGAGCCGCATGCTGTTCTCCCTTTCGCAGCGTGGAGATGCGCCCAAGTCCTGGACCAAGATCTCCAAGCGCGGTGTCCCGGCAGCCGCCGTCCTCGCTTCCACCGTGGTGGGTTTCATTACCGTTGGCCTGAACTACCTGGCTCCGGACACCGTGTTCCTGTTCCTGGTGAACACCTCCGGCGCGATCGCCCTGTTCGTCTGGCTGGTCATCGCCACATCCCAGCTCATCCTTCGCCGCCGCATGGGCGATGCCGCAAAGAGTCTCGAACTCAAGATGTGGTTCTTCCCGTACCTCACGTGGATTGCGATCGCCAGCATCGTGGCACTCATTGTGGGCATGGTGATCCTCGAATCCACCCGCCAGTCGCTGTTCCTTTCGCTTGCCCTGGCCGTCGTCGTGGTCGGCATCGGCGTGTTTCGTTACCGGAAGGCGGGTCCCCCGGCCCACCCTGCCACAGCGGAAGCCAAGCCCGCGGAAGCAGGTTCCCGACCGGCGTCGTAAGCGTCTGTTCGCTGCGGGGCAGCAGCCGTCAACTTACGACGGCGGCTGCCCCGTTTGGGTTTGAGCCGCCTCCGAAAGGGGCTCACCTTAGGAAGGTATCGGGCGTAGTACGAGTCGGGCCGCAGAGTTCTATCGTGACGTTGGCCCATCGGGCAGTGTCAACCGGCCGTTCATGCGCCGTGGAATCGTGTTGGGCCCGTCCTGGAGCTCATCGGGAAGCAGTGAGGCAGGTGCGTCTTGAAACGTTACTGGCCGAAGGAACCGACGGACTGCAGTCGACCCCACCGAAGTGTGGAGTGTGTTTGTAGACGGCCACGGCCCGCCGTGAGTCTGTGCCCAGCTGACGTTCACGCCGGTGGGGTAGTCGTTGTAGAGAATGCGACCTGCAAACGGCACGGAAAGCTCGGTCAATCGTGCCGTTAGGTTCTCGTCCCCCGTGCCGAAATGGATCGTTACGGTTAGCGAGCCGAGCATGGTGGTGAGCGCGCTCTCCAGTTCAGGGAGGGTGCTGTACCGGACAATGAGTGCTGAGGGGCCGAAGCATTCGCGAACTACTTCCGGTCCCAGTTTCGACGCCTTGATGCTGAACACAGCGGGACTGACGTGGAAGCCCTTCTCGGCCTGAGCGACCCTGGGAGTGATCCGTTGGACACCGTCGAGGTCATCCAAGGCGCTGGTGATGGAGCCGTACTCTTCGAAGATGCGCTGATTCAGTAGCGGGGCAACGGTAATAGCCGAGAGTTCCTCCGCCAGGGCTCTCACCAAGGCGTCTCCATCCGGTCCTTCCGAAACAAAGGCTACTCCGGGCTTGGTGCAAAGCTGACCGGCCGATGTTGTGATGGAGGCCGCGAGCCGGGCGCCAATTTCTGCCCCTCGCTCCATTGCCGCGTTTGGCGTAACAATCAATGGGTTCAGACTGCTGAGCTCGCCGTAGAAAGGTATCGGCTGGGGTCGGCTGTTGATGACGTTCAGGAGAGCAGTGCCGCCGCTCAGAGAGCCGGTAAAACCCACCGCTTGAATCAGTGGGTGTCTGACAAGGGCGCTGCCGGCATCTTGACCAAAGACGATCCCGATGGTTCCGTCTGGTGCCCCGAAGTTCCTCGCCGCAGCCACCATGACATCGTGTGAGAGTTCGGAAGTCTTTGGATGTGAGCTGTGGGCTTTGAGGACAACTGGACAGCCAGCGGCGAGGGCTGATGCTGTGTCACCGCCCAAAATGGAAAAGGCGAAGGGGAAATTGCTGGAGCCGAACACGGCTACAGGTCCGATGGGCTGCAGAATCCTTCGGAGGTCCGGTCTAGGCCCCATGGGACTCTGCCCGGCTGTGTCAATGGTCGCCTCCAGGTAGCTGCCCTCACGCAGGACCTCTGCAAAGAACCGCATCTGGTAGGTGGAGCGGTTGAGTTCAGCTGCAAGACGTGTTGTCCCTATGCCGGTTTCTTCATCGGCAGCTTTGATGAGTCCCTCAGCCCCAATGTCTACAGCGTCCGCGATTGACTCCAGCAACCTCGCACGTCCTTCCCGGCCGAGCTTCCGTAAGTAACCGAATGTTGAACGCGAACCACGCGCGATGCGATCGACATCGACGTCGCTGCTCTCTGTCGCTATCGGCTCCAGTCGTTTACCTGTGTACGGGTTGGTACCTGCGATGGTGGGCATTTTCGAATCCTTTCGGGTAGCTCATTGGTGGAGAGTTTGGGGGTCCTCGAGGGGTGGATCCCGAATGGATCCCGGGTGCGATCCGGGTGTTGCGACTCTCCAGGCCCGGGACGACTGTGCTAGCTGCACTCTTTGTCCTATTGACACTGCACTCCCACTTAACATACTTTCATGTTTGTAAAATTTCAAAATTTTGGCATTACGAAACTGGGGGTTTCACTATGCACCGGACAATCAAGGACGAACAAAGCAGTTCAAGTTCTGCACCGCTGGCGGCCAAGCTTGGGGACATAGCAGCTGGGCGGGGCGTGCGGTCTTTCCACGCGCTGCCGCTTCTGGGCGCGGCGCGGGACATGCCTGCTGTGGCCAGGCGGGGCTTCGAAGAACTCTTTGGGGGTGCGCTTCCGACCGCCGATCTAAGCTTCTCCGGGAGGGCGCTGGATTCATTCTTTGCGCCGGACGGACCGCTCGCTGCGGCACAAGCAGCGGCTGCGTCTGCGTTTGGAGTCGAAGAGGTCTTCTTTGGTACGTGCGGGACCACGGTCTCCAACCGCGCCGCACTTATGGCACTTGTTCGTGCTGGGGGAAGGGTGCTCATTGACGGCGCGTGTCACCAGTCAGTGATGTTTACGGCGACGGCGGCGCGGCTGCCGATGACGACCGTTCCGCCACTCGATGTGAGGGGCAGTGCCCTCACTGACGTCGACAGTATGGCGGGTAGGCTCTCTGCTGCTGCACACTCGGGTGACCCTTATGTGGTGGCTGTAATAACGGCCACCTCCTATGACGGCTACATCTTGGATATGCGGGAAGTGCTTCCCCGACTCATAGAGGCGTCGCCCTCCACGGCCCTGCTCATCGACTCCGCGTGGGGAGCGGTCCATTCGTTCTCGGGACGGCTTCGCCCATACACAGCCATGAGCGCTGTGGGCGAGCTTCGGTCTGCAGATGTCAGCCTGCCGCCCATCGTCGTGACGGCATCCGCGCACAAATCGATGTGTGCCATGAGGCAGGGCTCATTCATCCTGTTGGCGAGTGGTGGCGAGGCCACGCGTGAGGCCCTCCAAGCCGCCATCTTCAGCACGCACACAACATCGCCGTCTTGGACTATTCTCGGGTCCCTCGACTTGGCACGCCACCACGCGCAAGTTTTCGGGGACGAGTTGATCGAGCAAGCTATTGGTCTGCGCCTTGAAGTCTCTCAGCGGCTGGCTGCCAATCCTCTGACAGCCCCCTTGGTTGCCGACCGTGCTCCATTTGAAGGCATTGATGGTGTGGTCCAGGATCCAATGAAGCTGACGATAGACCCGCGGACAATCGGCGGCGGTGTCGAAGCGGGGAGTCGGCTCTATGGCGATTACGGCATCTATGTTTCGCGTTGTAGCCCGGCAGGACTCCAGTTCAACTTTCACATCGGCGTCAGCGCACAGGACGCTGATGACCTGGTTCACGCTCTGCATGGTTTGGCCTGGCGAGCGGCCTCGTCCACACCTGCCGGTCCGTCCCTTGGCCTCGGATCAACTGTGGACCGATACGTCGTCCCTTATCCGCCCGGCATTCCTATTGCAGTCCCGGGTGACACGTGGTGTGAGCGCAAACAGCAAGCTGTCCTGCGAGAAGAAGCCAGCGGCGCACGGGTTTTCCACATCGTCCAACCCGCCTGAATCGAGGTAGTAGCCGTGATAAACGTCGACATTATTCGCCGCCGGGCATCAGCCAGCCCCCATGACGTGGCTATTCGACATCGGGGCAACGAACTGACCTGGGCTGAGTATCTGCATCATGTCCATAGAGTTCTGGGGTGGCTCGACGCCAATCTCCCCAAGGACAGCGACGTCGTTGCCATCGAAGCAGAGGCGACACCCGAAGTGTTCATCCTCGCCAGCGCGCTGACGTCGCTTGGTACGCCGTGGGTAGCCTTGGACCCCTCCAAACCTGACACCGTCCGCGCTCATCAGCGCGAAGCCCTTAACCCTGCCATTGTCGCGACAGCATCAGCAGAGGGCGCTCTTCTTCTCTCGTCCGATGGATGCCAGCGCGACGCTGTGGCTTTGGCTAGCATCCGACAACAAGGAACGATCGCTTTCCGTAGCCGGCCATTCCGCGCCTTGGGTTTCACATCTGGAACGACGGGCATGCCCAAGACGGTGATTCGGACGTCACCAAGCGAAGCGCGCCGAAGTCAGATGCTCATCCGCCGATACGGTTTTAGTCCGGCAGACGTTTTCCTGCTTGGTCTTCCACTCGCCCATGCGTCGGGGCACGGTTGGACCCGCACCCTCATGACGGCGGGAGCCTCGGTTGTTATTGGAGACACCGATCCCATTTCGTTGGCCGATAGCCTCAAGGGCAGCTCCATCACGGCAACACTGCTGGTTCCACCTGTTCTGGAAGAGGTCGTTGCTGAACTGCAGAGAGCGGATCACAGCGGGCAGTTTAGAACCAACCTGCGCTTCCTTCTCACGGGTGGCAGACACCTCTCGGCCACACTGCTCGGGAGGGTTCATCAGACGCTGGGGCCTGTTCTGCATTCCTACTACGGAACCACAGAAACCGGCTTGAATACCCTTGCGGATCCAATGGATCTCCTTGCGAATCCCCGTACATCCGGGCGCCCGGTCGACGGCACCACCATTGTCATTACGGACGGCCATGGTCGTCCACAGCCTGTCGGGACTGCGGGCCGCGTGGCTGTCCACAGCTACATGAACGCCAGTGACTACGGAACAGGGCCTATTCCGACCATTGACTTAGGAGGGCAGGAATTCATCCTGACCTCCGACGTTGGCCGAATCAATCCCAATGGATCATTGGAGCTGCTCGGACGTGCAGGCCTGGAAATCGATGCTGCAGCGTGCGGCGATCTCATCGGGCTTGAGGACGATCTACGGCTCCTGCCGGGGGTCACTGCGGCGGCGGTCCAGGTTTCAGCATCCTGCTACGTCCTAAACATCGTTCTGGCTAGTGATCCAGGAGTCAGCGCCGACCCCGTGCTGCTGCAGTACATGGCATTACAGTGCGCCCGGCTTCGCGGGGTCGTTATGCCGGTCAAGACCGATGTTGTAGACCGCCTCCGATTCAATTCGACTGGAAAGTTCGACGCCACTCGGACATTGGCCCACAACTCGCTCTCCAGCATCACCGTCTAGCGCCCTGGCCCTGATAGAAAGGCTTTTCCGAATGCACTCATCCACTGCCACCCGCGGCCTGGTCCTCTGTCTGGTCCCTCCTTTGATTTGGGGAGGCATGTTCCCTATCGCCAACGACCTCGCCCCGACGGTTAACGCATTCCACATGACTTTGATCCGGTATGTCACCGCTGCTGCTCTACTCGCAGTGATGCTCTGGCGGGCCGAAGGTCTTCGGGCACTGAGTTTCGATGGGCGGGTGGGCAGGCTGTTCGTATTGGGAACTGCCGGATTCGCCGGATTTGGCCTGCTCGCGTTTACGGCCCTCCGCTATACCAGCGCGCCAAACGTCAGCCTCATCATGGCCATGATGCCCGCTATCGGGGCAGTCGTCGGGGCGATCGCCACCAGGAAGCTGCCTGCCGGATACACGGTCGCGTCCATTTTGGTGGCCTTCGCCGGGGTCTCTTTGGTCATAAGCGATGGCGACTACGGTCGTCTCTTCACGGGCCAGTTGGGCCTTGGTGAATTGCTTGCCTTACTCGGAGCGATCTGTTGGGTCACGTACACCCGGGGCGCTGCTGGCTTCCCGGGGTGGTCCGCCCTGCGATACACCACCCTTACGACTGTGATGGGCTGTGTCAGCATCTTCGCAGCGGTCCTTATCGCTACGGGAGTAGGTTACGTTGCTCAACCTGAACTGGAGGCCGTGCTGGGAGGTTGGTTGCATCTGGCCTACCTCATCATCTTCGCTGCCGTTGTAGCGGTCTTGTCATGGAACAAGGGCATTGGTCTCCTGGGTCCGTTGAACGGCACCCTGTTTATGAACCTCGTCCCGGTGGTTACCTTCGCAATAGCCATGATCCGCGGATATCAGCCGAGCGTGACTGCCCTACTTGGTGCCGGCCTCGTCATCGCCGCGCTGCTGGTCAACAACCTATTTTCCAGGCGATCTGGAGACGCGGTTCGAGGGCTCAAACTGTCAGTCACGCGCCCGGGTAGCGGACGATCTGAAAGGTAACCGCACCCAATACGTGGCATGCTAGAATCAATCTTCCATAATTATGAAAATAGCGGTATAAAAGCCCTTCATGGAAGAGTGAATCATGGCCCCCCAGCTCCATCACCCGGACCTGAGCGGTATTAGCGTCGTCAGCATGCTTCGCGCGGTAGCGGATCCAGTCAGGCTTCGCGTGATTGAGCTCCTCAAGGATGGTCCTGAGCGGACATGCTCCTGGTTGGCTGAGGAGGTTGATATCCCGCTTCCGACGATGAGCCACCACCTAAAGACTCTGCGGGAGGCCGGTGTCACCTCATCCCGCAAAGAAGGAACCACGCGGTGGACCGGTCTGCGGAGCGAGGAGCTTGAAGAGCAATTTCCGGGTTTCGTGAACCAGCTCGGGCAACTTGCACGTGTAGAGCACATGCGGCACGCGCAACGTCAAGCACGATAGGCCCGACGAATAAATACCAAATCGCCGGACGCTTTCCGAAGTAGGTTCCCGACCGGCGTCGTAAGCGCCTGTTCGCTGCGGGGCAGCTGCCGTCAACGTACGACGGCGGCTGTCCCGTTCGCGTTTAAGCCGCCTTCGGAGCGGCTACCGGAAGGTACGCGACCGGTCTGGAGCCGTCGGATGCCGCGGAGGCCTAGGCCGCTGTCACCGCTACTGGGCCAGACCGATCACCAGATTGATGGTCACGGCCAGGACGACGGTTCCGAACAGGTAGGAAAGCAGGCTGTGCTTCAACGCCTCGGCCCGGATCCTGTGGTTTTCAAGATTGGTGTCCGAAACCTGGTAGGTCATGCCCAGGCTCGTGGCCAGGTAAGCGAAATCGGTGTACTGGGGCGGCCGATCCTGGTTGAAACTGATGCCCCCAACGGCACCACCGGCCTCTGCCCCGGGGCTGTAATACAGCTCGGCGTAGCGAAGCGTGAAGAGCGTCTGAACCAGCATCCAGGAAAGCGCCACGCAGACCATCGCCAGCGCGGCGGAATTCAGCCTGGCGGCGGTATCGTCCGCGTGTGAATTGACGATGACAGCCGCAACGGCGGCGAGGCTCCCCAGGTTGGCGATGAGAATCAGCAGGTCCGTGACGCCGCGGGAAGGGTCTTCGGATGTCGCGTGCCGTTGGGTCCCCTCCGGGTCCAGGCGCGCAATCACCAGCCACACCCAGGCCACGTAGATGAACGCAGCCACAGCCCAGGCCACGGCAGGAGCGTCCACCCAGTTGCCGGTGGAACCCGTGACAGCCGTGGCGATTGCGCCGGCAATGACCATCACCACAAAGCGCAGCCGGCTGCGCCTGACCCTCGGGGCGTTCATGCGGTCCACCCTAGCGCTGGCTGCCCTGGTGATCCCTGGCGGCCCGCCGCTCGTCGGCTTGGAGAATGCCATCCCTGACTCCGGATCGGACCACGAAATACAGGAGGTAGAGGAAGATTGCGCCGAACACGGCGGTGAGGGCAAGCGAGGTCAGTGCATCCATGGACCCACCCTAGCCGTCGGTTTCCTCGTCAGAATCCACAGAATGGCCAAGTTCGTGTTAGTGTCTTTGACGCTGTTACGGAGAAAAAGGAAACCGGCTCTCCGAATCACCCTGCGCGGGTGGCGGAATGGCAGACGCGCTAGCTTGAGGTGCTAGTCCTCGAAAGGGGGTGGGGGTTCAAGTCCCCCTCCGCGCACACAGGAAACCCCTGGAAGGTCGATGATCTTCCGGGGGTTTTTTCGTCTGGTTGCGCGGTTCATCCGCCGGGGCGCGGAGCGAACATGATGACCCCGACGCCGACAATGCAGATAGCGGCGCCAATGACGTCCCAGCGATCCGGCCTGAAGCCGTCCATGAGCATCCCCCACGCCAGTGAGCCGGCAATGAAGACTCCCCCGTAGGCGGCGAGCACCCGCCCGAAGTGCGCATCGGGTTGGAACGCTGCGAAGAATCCGTAGATGCCCAGCGCTACGACGCCGAGTCCTGCCCACCACCACGCCTTGCCCTCCCGGACGGCCTGCCAGATCAGCCAGGCGCCGCCAATCTCGGCGACTGCCGCGAGGATGAAGAGAATCGTCGACTTGAGGATGGTCATGGTCCAAGTATTCGCTGCAGCTGGCTGTTATCCACATACGAGCGATGGCTGGTTTCGGTGCGGTATTCGGCCGAATAGCTTTGAGTGCAGGAGATGCACTAAGATATTGAAGTCTGTGCTGCGCCCTCCTTCCGAAACTTCGGCGGGGGAGCGATGCACAGCATCGCAAATGAACCTCCTGTTACGGAAATACCGTAACCGCTTAGCCCAAAGGAGGTGGGTTCACATATGCGTCCTTACGAATTGATGGTAATCATCGACCCCGAGGTCGAAGAGCGTACCGTAGAGCCGTCGCTTCAGAAGTTCCTGAACGTCATCACTACCGATGGTGGAACCATCGAAAAGGTTGACATCTGGGGCCGTCGCCGTCTGGCATACGACATCAAGAAGAAGTCCGAAGGTATCTACGCCGTGGTGAACTTCACCGCTGAGCCGGCTACCGCCAAGGAACTTGACCGCCAGCTGTCTCTCAACGAGACGATCATGCGTACCAAGATCATCCGCCCCGAAGACCAGAAGGTTGCTGCTGAGTAGTCAGCCCCTTCAAATCTTTACCCCGCAGGAACGAACAAGGAGGCAGTAGATGGCAGGCGAAACCACTATTACGGTCATCGGTAATCTCACCAATGACCCCGAGCTGCGGTTCACCCCGTCTGGCTCAGCAGTAGCGAACTTCACCATCGCTTCTACTCCCCGGACCTTCGATCGCCAGTCCAATGAGTGGAAGGACGGGGAAACCCTGTTCCTCCGCGCATCGGTGTGGCGCGAAGCTGCCGAAAACGTGGCCGAATCCCTCACGAAGGGTACTCGGGTCATTGTTTCCGGCCGCTTGAAGAGCCGTTCCTACGAAACCAAGGAAGGCGAGAAGCGCACCGTCATTGAGCTCGAAGTCGATGAAATCGGCCCGAGCCTGCGTTACGCAAACGCCAAAGTCAACCGCACCCAGCGCTCCGGCGGCGGGTTTGGTGCCGGCAACGGCAACCAGCAGGGTGGCTTCGGCGGCGGCAACGCCGGTGGCTTTGGAGGCGGTGCTCCTGGTGGAAACCAGGGCGGCAACTCCGGTGGAAACTGGGGCAACAACCAGCCCGCACAGCAGGACGACCCTTGGGCAACGCCCGGTGTCAGCAACGCTGGCGGCTGGGGCAATGGCCCGGATTCCGAACCTCCCTTCTAAACACAAAAACACCACCATCCCGTGGATCAACATCCACGGGCTCCATAGAAAAGGAGCTCCACGATGGCTAAGGCTGAACTCCGTAAGCCCAAACCAAAGTCCAACCCCTTGAAGGCCGCTGACATCACTGTCATCGACTACAAGGACG
Organism: Paenarthrobacter sp. NPDC090522; assembly: GCF_044769225.1. Taxonomy (NCBI): domain Bacteria; kingdom Bacillati; phylum Actinomycetota; class Actinomycetes; order Micrococcales; family Micrococcaceae; genus Paenarthrobacter; species Paenarthrobacter sp. NPDC090522. Next base: position 45,208 of record NZ_JBIVXL010000013.1, on the reverse strand, counting down.
TAGCATTGCTGCGCAAGTTCATCTCCGACCGCGGCAAGATCCGCGCTCGTCGCGTCACTGGCGTTACCGTTCAGGAACAGCGCAAGATCGCCCAGGCAATCAAGAACGCCCGCGAAGTTGCTCTGCTGCCTTACTCCGGCGCTGGCCGCGGCTAAGGGAAGGGATTAACTAACATGGCAAAGCTCATTCTGACCCACGAAGTAACCGGTCTCGGTGCTGCTGGCGACGTTGTCGAGGTCAAGAACGGTTACGCACGTAACTACCTCCTGCCCCGCGGCTTCGCTCTGACCTGGACCCGCGGTGGCGAGAAGCAGGTTGAGTCCATCAAAGCTGCACGTGCTGCCCGCGCCCACGCTTCGGTTGAAGCTGCACAGGCACAGGCCCAGGCTCTGTCCTCCAAGAAGGTCAAGCTCGAGGTGAAGGCCGGCGAGTCCGGTCGTCTCTTCGGCACGGTCAAGCCTGCTGATGTCGCTGCTGCTGTTGAGGCCGCTGGCCTCGGCGCCATCGACAAGCGCAACGTTGAACTGCCGAACCACATCAAGTCCGTGGGTTCGTACCAGGCCAACGTCCGCCTGCACGAGGATGTTTCTGCTGTCATCGACCTCGAGGTCGTTGCAAGCAAGTAGTCTTTGACTGCATCTGAAGGACCCCCGTTACCGGATTTCCGGTGGCGGGGGTTTTTCATTTCCCCAGGAGCAACGCGGAGTCACTTAGGGCCCATGTTCGGCGACTAAAGGGCTGTAACTGACCCCGCGTTGCCTTATGCAGGGTTGTGGATCTCCGACATGGTGTGGTGGTAGCCGCTGCGGATCAACTCGGCCAGCACAGCGCGGTCCACATCGTCCAACTTGTTGATGTACAGGCAGGCCGTGCTGGTCTTGTGCTTGCCCAGCTCAGGCAGCAGCCGATCGGCGTCGGGACCTTCCGTGAGCCCGTAGAACACCAGGTTGGACTTACGGGGCGAGAAGGCGACAGCGGGGGAGTCGCCTTCCCTGCCTGTGGCGTACTTGTAGTGGTAGCTGCCGAAACCAACAATCGTGGGGCCGTACATGTAGGCCTTCTGGCCGGTGATTTCGCCCATCAGGTCCATCAACTCCAGCCCATCCGCACGACGGGTGGGGTGCTCCACGGCCGCAAGGAAATCTTCCACCGGCACATCCGTTGGCTGGGTCTTGTTTTCTGCCATGTGCGTAGTCTCCCAGACGACGGAAAGTGATGCCAGAACCCAGTGATAGCCTGCACCGGTGACCAATGAATCCTTGCGAGTCCGCCCGTTCAACCAAGTGGACGTCTTCTCCGACCGGCCCTATTTCGGCAACCCGCTCGCCGTCGTGGTTGACGCCGAAGGGCTCAGCACTGAAACCATGCAGCATTACGCGAACTGGACCAATTTGTCCGAGACGACCTTCCTGCTGCCGCCTACGGATCCGCGTGCCGATTATCGTGTCCGCATTTTCACGGCCAGCGAGGAGTTCCCGTTTGCCGGGCATCCGACGTTGGGTTCGGCACATACGTGGCTGCAGGCCGGGGGAGTGCCCAAGTCCCAGGGCGTAGTGGTTCAGGAATGTGGGGCGGGCCTGGTCCAAGTGAAGCACGACGGCGGACGTCTGGCTTTCGCGGCGCCGCCGCTGACGCGCTTCGGTCCCGTCGAGCCGGAAATCCGTGGGCAGTTGGCGGCGGCGCTCCAGGTGCCCGATGAGGCTATCCTCGATGCATCGTGGCTGGTCAATGGACCGGAATGGATCGGCGTGCTCCTCGAATCGGCGGAGCAGGTGCTTGCCCTCGAACCGGACGTTGCGGCCATGGGTGACCTCAAGGTGGGCGTGATTGGTCCGCACACGGAAGGTTCGTCAACGGATTTTGAGGTCCGCACGTTCGTTCCTGGTGACGCCATGGTGGAAGATCCAGTGACCGGCAGCTTCAACGCCGGAGCGGCACAGTGGCTCATCGGCTCTGGCCGCGCGCCACAGGAGTACGTTGCCGCACAGGGAACGGTCCTGGGCCGGGCAGGGCGCATCCACGTGAAAGCCCAGGACGGGGAGATCTGGGTGGGCGGGGCGTCGGTCACGTGCATCGAGGGAACAGTGCTGTTGTAGGGCGCGCCAGTAGGCCGTTGGCATCTCGGCGCGTGCCCTGGCTTCACCGTGGTCCGCTGCCGTGAAACACTCATGAAACTGGACTAAATGGTGAGGGCAGCTAATCCCTTCATCGCCCATTCCACGCCATGTGATTGACGCGCAGCACTGACGGATTGATCCCCGTTGCATGCACATAGAGGAGAACTATGGATTCCGCACGGACCTTTGAATCGATCGTCATCATTTTCAACCCGAACAGCACGGGAAACGCCCCGGATCTGGCGGAGGAACTGCAGGGAAAGCTCAAGGAACGGCTCCCGTACGAGGCGAACATCGTTCTTCGCCCTACCGAGCGTGCCGGCCACGCGGTGGAACTCGCCCGCGAGGCGGCAGCTGGCGGAGGGGACGTCCTGGTGGTGTCCGTTAGCGGCGATGGTGGCTACAACGAGGTAGTCAACGGGGTGATGCAGGCAGAGAATCCCCAGGCAGTGTGCGCCGTCATGGCTGCGGGCAACGCGAACGACCATCGCCGCACCGTCGGGACCAAGCCGTTGGATGAAGCCATCGCCGAGGGCCACGTGAAGAACATCGATCTGCTGCGGATTCATACCGGAGAGGGCGGGCCGGCCGAATTCGCGCACTCGTACATCGGATTCGGCCTCACGCCCGTGGTGGCCACGGAGTTGGAAAAGGGCAGCAAGGGGGCTCTCACCGAGATGCTGTCCGTGGTCAAGACCTTCTCCGAGTTCGAACCCTTCGAGATGCGGCTGCCCGATGGAAAGCAGCACAAAGTGGACAGCCTGGTTTTCGCCAACATTCCCGAAATGGCCAAATATGCCACTTTGAGCGAGGCAGAAGCCGTTCCCGCCGACGGCAAGTTCGAGGTGGTTCTTTTCCCGCATATGCCCAAGTGGCGCGTGGTCCTGAATGCTTTGCGCGCCACGACGCAGGGGCTGGGCGACCAGCCGAGCGTCAGCAGCTACGAATTCACCACCCTCAAACCGCTGCCGTTCCAGATGGATGGCGAGGTCAAGCACGTCGAAGCAGGAGCCACTATCACGGTGGAGAGCGCCCACGAAGCCTTGCCCACCATCGCTTGAGCTCAGCCGGTGCCGCAGGCTGTGCTCACGAAGTCATAGATCCGTCCCCGAAGCTCCGTTGAGGCCGCCACCTTCAGCAGGCCCTTCCTGTCCCCAACGGTTACCCTCAGGGGCAACAGGGTCCCCACCTTGTCCTCGGCGACCGCGTGCGGATCACATCGAGCAGGCCTGATCCGCAACGGCACCACCTGTGGCGCGGTGTTGGCAGCGACTGTGACACTGCGGGGCCAAGGATCGCCCGGCACTTCGGCCAGCAGCGTGGTCCCGTCGATCGACTCGATAGTGAGGCCTGGTGCAGTCCCGCTGGACGTGCCCACCGGGGTGATGACAAGGCGTACGACGGCGGTAGCCCCGTCCGGGGCCACCTCCAGGCCGGGGTCCAAGACGATGGTCGCTGTCGCGGCCGCCTCCGCTGACAGGCAGAGTTCGTCGGAGTTCCGCGGGAGGACGTTGAAAGGGTCACTCGCGTCCGTGCTGGTCGTCTTTGGTTCACGCGCCGGGTCCGTGTAGTGGATGGTGGCCGTGATGGGTGCGTCGGATGCACTCAAGCAGGCTGCTGCCGGAAGGGTGGCGGGGAGGCTCTTGGGTTGCTTCGGTGGCAAGTCCAAGGCGCCGCCTTCCGGACGCCAGGTGATGTCGCCCCGGAACAGGTTCGAACGCAGCACAGCGTCACTGACAGTGAGGTTAGCCTCCGTGTTGTTGGTGAGTTGGATGAGGATGGCTTGCTTCCCGTATTGGTCCCGCGACTGGTTGACCTCCACGGAGATGGGCGTTTCCCCGTGCGAGCCGGCGGGAGAAGGGGCGGGTGCCTGGCCGGCAGATTCACAGGCCGGCAGGAAGCAGACGGCTACCAGTGCAACCACGTACCGCCATGATCGGCTCACCATTCCAAAAGTCTAGGACCGCGCGAACGCCTCGAACATTCCCCGTTGTCCACCCATCCCGTAGAGTCACGCCTACGCACAACGAATCACGGATGAAGGGCGAACCCATGTCGTTCCAGGCTTATCTTGATGCGATCGAGGACAAGACCGGCCTCACGCCGCGCCAACTGGTGGAGATTGCGGAAGGCAAAGGATTCAACGACCCCGCGGTCAAGGCCGGAACCATTCTTGAGTGGCTGAAGGCGGACTACGACCTTGGGCGGGGCCACGGCATGGCCCTGGTCCATGTCATCAAGAAGGGCCCTCAGATCGACAGCAAACACGTGGGGACCGACGGTGTGCACCGCGACGAGTCGGACACGCTGTGGTTGGATGGCAAAGCCAGTAAACCTTCCGCTCCGTAGGGCGATCAGTGGCCGCGGTGCCCGCCGTCCCGGCTCCCACAGCGCGACGTTCGACGGCGGTGAGGGGGACCCTGCTCGTGGCGTCACTGTCGCCGCCTGCCAAAGGAACCGTGGACATTTCCTTCGCTCCAACGGGGTTCCGTCCTAGCATTATCGGCAGGTACACAGATGGGGGAGTGTGTAATGGGGCCTTTGGAGTCCGCTCAAACTGATAAGGGCGTGGTTCGGCGCCCAGGGGCAAGCGAAGTAAAGCGCTCGGGCGGGCGGAAGCGACCGTGGCGGCTGAGGAAGCTGGATCTCGCCATCGTTGTGGTGCTCATTGTGCTGCTTGCCCTCTCAGCTACTCCGTGGCCGTCGGCGATGGTGATTCGCAGTGTTTTTGAACGCGGCGCCAAGGACACCGTTGATGAAATGCTGCCCTACGTTCCGGATACGCCGCTGCAGACAAACCCGGGGGTGGAATACAAGCCCGGACTCTCGTTCGACACCTTCAGCCCCCAGGGCACTACCGAAGCGCTCCCTGCCATCGTGTGGATTCACGGTGGCGCCTGGATTTCCGGTGCTCAGTCCAACGTGGAGCCGTACCTCCGGATCCTTGCTGCTGAGGGCTACACCACCATCGGCGTGGGCTACACGATCGCACCCGAGGCGACGTACCCCACGGCTGTCCGGGAGCTCAACGATGCCTTGGCCTATATCAAGGCCCACGCCGCCGAGCTGAGGGTGGATCCAGGCAGGATCGTCCTCGCGGGTGACTCAGCGGGGGCGCAACTCGCCAGCCAGATGGCCACGTTGACGGTGAATCCGGCCTACGCGAACCTCCTGGGGATCGAGCCGGCGCTGCGCAAAGAAGATCTTGCCGCCACTATCCTGCATTGCGGGGTCTATGACCTGCGCGCCATGGCTGATCTGAATGGCTTGGTCGCCTGGGGGTTCAAGACCTCCCTGTGGGCCTACACGGGCACTAAGGACTGGTCCTCCACCTATGCCGGCGGAACCATGTCCACCCTTGAGTTCGTCACCTCTGACTTGCCGCCTACGTTCATCAGCGGAGGCAACGGGGATGGCCTGACGTGGCTGCAATCCGTTCCCTACAGCAACCGCCTGAAGGCCGCCGGCGTTCCGGTGACTGAACTCTTCTGGCCTGCGGACCATCAACCAGCGCTGCCGCACGAGTACCAGTTCCACTTGAATTTCGTTGAGGCACGTGACGCCAAGCAGCGAACGCTCGATTTCCTGTCCACTCACGTGTCGCGGAACTGACCACTGCGGTAAAAAGTATCTCCATGATGGAACTATTATTGGACCATGCCTGTCACTAAAGCGTCGACCAGCCGTGCTCCGCTGCTCGTATGGATCTCCATTGTTTGCGCCTCGGCGCTGATCGTGGTTCCGGCCGCCATGCTGCTCGGCAACCCGGCCGTCCTGCGCGGCCACCCGGCGCTTCCGGTGCTGTTACTGGTTGCCGCCGCTGGAGGCCTCCTGTGGGGGTTCCTGCTGTGGCGGGGTCGGGGGTCGCGGCCCAAGCGCTCCATGCTGCGGTCCATTGGCGCATGGGTGGGCCGATTGCTTGCGTTGTCAGCCGTGGCGGCTCTCGCTTGGCTGAACCCGTTCGCGCACCAACCTGCTGGTCCCCAGCCTGCACGGAACGTTGCGATCGTGGAGTCTCCAACGGACATTGCCATGGCTCCAGTGAACTCCACTCCCAGCAAAGGCCTGGTCTTCTACCCTGGAGCCCGCGTCGAAGCGAAGGCGTACGAAGATGTCCTTGGGCCCGTAGCCAACGCAGGTTATCTGGTGGTCATCCTGAAGGAACCCCTTGGGCTCAGCCTCCTCGACGGCAGCCAGGCACGAGCAGCCATGTCTGCCCACCCCGAAGTTCACTCGTGGGCTGTGGGCGGCCATTCCCTGGGCGGGGTGAGCGCAAGTTCCTTCGCCTTGGAGAACCCCGATGTGAAAGGACTCGTCCTTTTCGCCTCCTATCCGCTGGACTCGTTGCGGGACCGGACGGGTTTGTCCGTCTTGTCGGTCTCCGGGACCGCGGACGGCCTGAGCACTCCGGCCAAGATTTACCTTTCCCGTGAATTGCTTCCGCTCGATACCACCTTCGTCACTGTCCAGGGAGGCAATCATGCCTACTTCGGCAGCTACGGTGCCCAGCCGGGCGATGGGGAGGCTTCCATTGATCGAACTGCCGCCCAGGAGCAGATTTCGACGGCGACCGTCACCTCCATGGGTCAACTCGCCGGAGGTTAGGCGCCGGGAATACATTCACTCACCGCCCTGTTCAGTCATTTAGATGCATATGCATGTATGATGGGATAGATCGAGCAACAGGAGAATGCCATGGAAACCCGCCGCATCACCGTCCTTTCCGCCGGGCTCGGCGTGCCGTCGTCGAGCCGCCTCCTGGCCGACCAGCTGGCCGCCTCAGCCGAGCGGCAGTTGCGGTCGGCCGGCTATGAGGTGAGGATTGACGTCGTCGAACTGCGCGACCTCGCGGTGGACATCGCCAACAACTTCGTCACCGGCTATGCCGCGCCGCGGCTTGCCGAGGTGATTGCCGGCGTCGAGAACTCAGACGGCATCATCGCCGTCAGCCCGGTCTTCAGTGCCTCCTACAGCGGTCTGTTCAAGTCGTTCATTGACGTCCTGGACCCCAAATCTTTGGACGGCAAGGCTGTGCTGCTGGGTGCCACCGGTGGTACCGACCGTCACCAGATGGTCCTGGACCATGCCATACGCCCGCTCTTCAGCTACCTGCGCACCAGGATGACTGCCACCGGCGTCTTCGCCGGACCCCAGGACTGGGGAACGGACGACGGCGGATCGCCCCTTTCGGTGCGGGTGGACAGGGCCGCCGGTGAACTCGCGCAACTGCTGAGCGGCCCCCAGCCGGGGCATAAGGCACCGGTTCTGGAGTCGTTGCCGTTCGAGCAGTTGCTCGCGGGCATTTCGGCGGGTCACTAGGGCGAACCATTTGGGCTCCCGGGTCGTTGAGGCAGGCATGAAGTGTCCTGTTGATTTTGTTGACCTGGTGATGAGCGAACGCAGCGGCGTGGAGATCGACTACTGCCCCACCTGCCGTGGGGTGTGGCTGGATCGCGGCGAATTGGACAAGATCATTGATCGTGTCAACGGTGAAACCGGATCGCTGCCGCCGCGGTCGGCTGCAGCGCCAGCGCAACCTCCCATCGCGCCGCCTCCCATCTACAACCCCTTTGAGTCACGGCCCCGGTATGACGATCGGGAACGCCGTGACTACGACAGGCGCGATGACGACAGGCGCTATGGATCCAACCGCGACCAGTACGGGCGGAAGCGCAAGAAAAAGGAAGGGTTCCTGGGCGATCTCTTCGACTTCTAGTCGTCCAGGAGTTCAATAAACTCCCGGGCCTGCTTGATGGTGATGTCCGAGTGGCGGGTCAGCGCCAACGCTGCACCTTCCACGTCGCCGCTCTTGGCCAGAGTGCGGATGCGTCCGTAGATTTCGTCGTTGAGCATGTTGCTGCTGACCTCGCGGGTCACATCGCCTTTGCTGACGATTGCGCGGTACCTGTAGGGGAAGCGTTCCGGTTCATCGTCGTCGTCCGCCAGCAGGTCCTTTGCGGGTGCCTCCGGACGGAACGGCTGGGGGTGCGCGGCCAGGGCGCCCACGGCGTCCCGCGATGCCCGGAGGCCTTCGCCCGTGGCCTGCAGGTAAAGCTTGATGGCGGCCATACCCTGGCCTTGCGCGATCAGTGAGTACAGGCGGCGGTGCTGCTCTTCATTCAGCTTTGCTGCCGACTCCCTGGCAAGCTGTACCGGATCCTTGGGTGCCTTGGCGGCAGTCGTGTTGGCCTTGTTCTCGGCAGAACGCTTGGTGAAAGAGCGAATCAGGAGCAGTACGCCCACGATGACCAGGATGAGGATCACGAGGGGGATAAGGAGCGAATCCATGGCGTTTTGTCAGAGCCGATCTACGTAGTTCTTGGCGGTCATGAGGTCTGAGTGGGTCGCTTGTCGCAGCACCTTGATGGCTTGGATCTTTTGCCCGCTGCGGACCAGGTTTTGGATTTCAAAGGCCAACTGCGGGTTCAGCTGGCCGTTGGGAAGGACAGCAGCCTGGCTGCGGTTGGCGGGGCTGCCCGCTCCGTGCTGGGTGGTCTGTGCCCGGTTCTGGCTCGGTTGCGTGGAGGCTTCGATCCGCGCCCGCGACGCTAGTGCCGCCTGGACTTGGGACGCCTGGTGCGCGGCCGAGCGGGCCGCCAGCTCGCGTTGGTACCGCTCGGCGTCGGAGATGCCTGTCTCGCGGGGTCTGAGGGCTGCCGAGACGGCCCAGAGGAGACCGACCAGGACTACCAAAGGAAGGGCTGTCAGCAGCAGGTCGCCAAGGTTATTCCCCATGCCTAGAGCTTATGCCAGATCGCTGGTTATCCACAGCACATTCCGCACCTGGCATAGGCTTCCGAGAGGAAAGTGTCAAATTGGGGTGGGGCATGTAAGGCGCATCACATTTGAGGTATGTTTTTCGACGTATTGCACCCTGTGGGGGCGGGCTAGGGCTGGGCGTCTGTGGATGGTTATCCACTAAAAGTTTCTTTCTTCCACAGCTTGTGATGAGTGTTTTCGCAGGTCAGACGCCATTTACTGCGAAAAGAATTTCTCTATCCACAGGGTAACGCACAGACTGTGCACAACGAGCGCGGCTTATTCCACAGGTTATCCACAACCACGCTGGATAACCGGCTTTGTGCTTACGCAGAGCACCGCTAACGTGGCTGGGGTACCTCTTTCAGGATGGAATCGGTCCTCCCGGCAGCCCCCAGGCAGCGGCGCGCAAAACCGCTTGGGGATACTTCTGTGGATAAGTTGTGGAATTGCTGTGGGCCAAAAATGTCGGCCCCAGCCGATACAACAGGAGCACTCGGCTGGTCCGCAAGGCTCGGGCAAAACCATCCCAGGTCCACTTGCGCTTTACGCACCACTGAGGGACCCACATCTCTACAGCGGTACACATATGGAGGACGGCTTTGTCAGTAACGCATTTGGACTCAATCGAGGGCTCCCGCTCTTCCGAAGCGAGCCGCAAACCTCCCCAGGACATCGCAGCCGAACAGTCTGTTCTTGGCGGCATGATGCTGTCCAAGGACGCCATCGCCGATGTGGTGGAAATCGTTCGTGGGCACGACTTCTACCGTCCTGCACACGAGACCATCTATGAGTCGATCATCGACCTTTACGGCCGCGGCGAGCCTGCCGACGCCGTCACTGTCTCGGATGAGTTGACCAAGCGTGGTGAGATCAACCGCATCGGTGGTCCCGCCTACCTGCACGAGCTCATCCAGACAGTCCCCACCGCCGCCAACGCCGGGTACTACGCCGAAATCGTGGCGGAGCGCGCGGTGCTGCGCCGCTTGGTCAACGCCGGCACCAAGATCGTGCAGATGGGCTACGGCCAGGACGGCGAGGTTGAGGACCTGGTCAACCAGGCCCAGGCCGAGGTCTACGCCGTTGCCGAAAAGCGTACGGCTGAAGACTACGTGGCTTTGAAGGACGTTTTGGAGTCCACGGTGGACGAGATCGAGGCGTCCGGGCACCGCGGCGAAGGCATGGTGGGCGTCCCCACTGGTTTCTACGAGCTCGACGAGCTCACCCACGGCCTCCACCCCGGCCAGATGATCGTTATCGCGGCACGTCCGGCCGTTGGTAAGTCCACTTTTGCTTTGGACTTCGCCCGCTCCGCCGCAATCAAGAACAACATGGCCACCGTCATGTTCTCCTTGGAAATGGGCCGGAACGAGATCGCCATGCGTCTCCTGTCTGCCGAAGCCACCATCAGCCTCCAGGATCTCCGCAAGGGAACCATCAAGGACGAGCAGTGGTCCAAGATCGCCACCACCATGGGCCGGATGAACGACGCCCCGCTGTTCATTGACGACAGCCCCAACATGTCCCTCATGGAGATCCGCGCCAAGTGCCGGCGGCTCAAGCAGCAGCACGACCTGAAGCTGGTTGTCCTCGACTACCTGCAGCTCATGAGCTCGGGCAAGAAAGTGGAGTCCCGCCAGCAGGAAGTCTCGGAGTTCTCCCGTGCGCTCAAGCTGCTTGCCAAGGAACTCCAGGTGCCCGTCATTGCGCTGTCGCAGCTGAACCGTGGTTCCGAGCAACGCCAGGACAAGCGGCCCATGGTGTCCGACCTCCGTGAATCCGGCTCGATCGAGCAGGACGCGGACATGGTCATCCTGCTGCACCGCGAGGACGTCTATGACAAGGAATCTCCGCGTGCTGGTGAAGCGGACATCCTGATCGCCAAGCACCGTAACGGTCCCACCAAGGACATCGTGGTGGCCTTCCAGGGCCACTACTCACGCTTCGCCAACATGGCCGGCGATTCGGGCGGTGGAGGCGGGTTCTAAGGGGCGTTCACCGTTGGGAACAGTAATGCGGGAGTTATCTGGTCGAGGGAATCTTCGACTGCACGCCTTAAACAACGCGGGTCCGGCTCGTCATACCATCCGGAAGACTGCCAGACCCACTTCTCAGGGCTAATGCCCGTTGCAAGCTCTATCCTACCCCAGCTGCCTCCGCAGCAGGCAGAACTCGTTGCCCTCGGGATCCTGCAGCACGTGCCAGTGTTCGTCGCCGGTCTGCCCGACGTCGGCGGGCCGGGCTCCGAGGGCCAGCAGACGTTCCAGCTCGGCTGCTTGGTCCCGGTCCACAGGGTTGACGTCGATGTGGAGGGGCAGCCTTCCCGTGCGCGGATTATTGCTCGGGCTCAGGATGATAGTGGGCTGCAGCCCTCCGAAGCCCGCCTCCGGTGGGCCGATTTCGATGGCGCCATCCTCGCGGTCGAGCTCGACGTAGCCAAGGACGTCGCTCCAGAACTTTGCCAGCAGTTCCGGATCGGTGCAATTGAGGACCAGTTCGCTGATTCGGCAGGACATGGGAGCCAGTCTAGTCAGGCACACTCCATGCCCTGCCGCCGTGTCACGGGAACAGCGGAATCTGCACTTCCTTGATCGATTCGCTGCGCCGGTAATCGCGGGCCCTCACCACAACGCAGTCGTTGTACACCTCAACCTGAAGGCCACTGGCCTCGCGGCCGTCGAGGGCCCGCTCCCCACCCGTACCGTTGTCCTCCCACAGCGTCTGGATGGCGCCGGTGTTGATGACCTGGAAGCCCTGGAGGTTGCCGGTGCCAGGGACTGTCCGGCGAACCTCCCAATCAGCCAGCTGCAGCGCCCAGTGGGTGTGGGCCGTGAAAACGAACACGTTCTTGTACTTGCCGAGGATTCCCAGGAGCCGATCTGCCTGCAGGTAGTCCTTCTTGTACAGGTTGTTTCGGGTGCCGGAGACAGTATCGGGGAAGGGGTGGTGGGTGAACACCATCACGGGTTGTCCACGGCGGGCCCAGAAGTCGAGGCGCTCTTCGATCCAGGCAATCTGCTCCTCGCTGAGCCACACCTCATCCCACAGCTTTGCGTCGTGATAGTGCATGTACTTTTCGGTGCCCAGGATCAGCCCGGGCACACCCCCGAGGTCGATCTCCGTGTAGACCTTGTCGCGGCCGGTGAACCGGTAGAAGCTCTGGAAGAGCGAGGCTTCCGTGGTGCCGTTGGGCCACGTTGCTTGGGCCAGTGTGCTGGGGTTGGAGTACTTGGGAACATAGAACTCGTGGTTGCCGATTGACCAATGGACATTGGGGGCGTGTGCATTGGAGTCCAGCACCTTGCGTACAGCGTCGTACTCGAAGTCGTAGCCTCGCGGCGTGATGTCACCGTTGACTACCAAGCCGGCGCTTTGGCTGCGTGGGTTGGTGGCCTCGATGTCCTTGAGGGCGAGTTCGAAGTCGCCCAGGTCGCCTTGGATATCGCTGATGACGGTAAAAATGCTCGCTTTGCCGGATGGGCGGTTGCTGCCGTGTCCCTGTCCGGTGGCATGGGCTGGAGATGCGACGGCGGCGGTGGCACCGAGGGTCGCGAGGCCGGCGAGCGATGCGGTGATTGCGGAGCGGCGGCTGGGGGAGGCCATGGGGAGCCTTTCATTGGGTTCGGTCAGTTGACTCTCTGAAGCTAGGGAGAGCAGGTGAATCCCAAAGGAATGCCGGATGGCCGTGTTGTGTAGACAAGTTGAGGGATCATCGCTGATTGTGAGCAGTTTTGTTCAGTTCATTGACTGATCAGACCGTTCCCTTGTATAGACAACTTCCTAGTGAAGCAGCAGGTAAAACACGATTGCGAGCCCGGGAATCAGCGCCTGTCCAATGGCGCTTGTGAGCAAACTCTTCTCCGTGACCCACAGCCAAAAGCCAAGGAACACGTGGCTTGCGCAGCAGAACAGGACGATTGACGTTCCACCGGCTGTGCTGCCCGAGTTCACCATCCACAAGCCGACAGCCAAACCGACTCCGAACACGATGTTGTAGGCACCCACGTTCATGGCCCACATCCGAACGGCCCGGACATCCTCCGGTTTGATCAGGAAGATCCGGTGGAAGCGTTGATCGCCGTGAAAGAAGACCTCAAGTACTCCGACGCCAATCAGCGTCAGGGCGGTAACTCCGGCAAGAATCTGACTCACGAGGTTCATGAGCGTCCTCCAAGCCATGTCCGATCCGGCTGTTTCCGTGAAGGATACGCCCGCAGGGAATGGCCCTCAAGAACCCGGGAAAAGAGAAGGCCAGGCCCCACGCATCGCGCGGGGCCTGGCCTTCGGAACGGGGAACTAGCAGCCCTCGAAGTCGCTCAGCACTTTCACCTTGGCGGCGGACCCGGACGTGGGGTCGAACGCGTACCCGATCCATTCCTTGGCCAGGCGGCGTGCCAGTTCGACGCCCACAACGCGCTGGCCCATGGTGAGCACCTGGCAGTCGTTGGACAGGATGGAGCGTTCCACGGAGAACGAGTCGTGCGCCGCGGTGGCGCGGATGCCCGGGACCTTATTGGCGGCGATGGCCACGCCGATTCCGGTGCCGCAGAAGAGGATGGCGCGGTCGGCCTTGCCGTCGCGGATCATTTCACCTGCAGCGATGCCCACGTAGGGGTAGGGCTTGGTGAAGTCTTCATCGTCACGGTGGACTCCGATGTCGATCACTTCGGTGATCCGTGAATCGGCCTGGAGGTCCGCGAGGATCCGGTCCTTGTAGTCAACGCCGGCTTCGTCGGCGCCCACGATGATGCGCATGGTCATACTCCTAGTTGATGGCGGCAGTTGCGTGAACTGCGGTGAAGTGGGGTCCGACGGCGGCAAACACCATGGCGAGCGACGTCGCCCCGGGGTCCGGCGTGCCGATGCTCTTCTCGGCGAGGGGACGGGCGCGGCCCTTGAGTGGCCGGAGGTCGGCGGTTGCGGCGGCCGCGTCGGCTGAGGCGGCCGCAGCTGTTGCCCAGGCTTCGGAAACAGGTGATCCCGAGGCCACGGCGGATGTCAGGGAGGAAGTGAAGGGCAGCAATGAGTCCACCATGGTCTTGTCCCCGATCTCCGCCTTTCCGAGTCCCGTGATCCGCTCTGCGAAGGCCTGAACCGCTTGGGCGAGGTCGTCCGGCGTCGGGCTTTGCTCATTGCCCAGCCGCTCGCCAAAGGCGCGCAGCCCGGCACCCCATAGGACACCCGACGTTCCGCCGGCCTTGTCGGCCCACGCGTCGCCGCCGGCGATCAGCACGGAACCAGCACCGGCGCCTGCAGCAAAGGCCGTGGCTGCGGCCTCAAGGGCGGCAGCAGATCCGCGGACCATGCCACGTCCGTGGTCGCCGTCGCCCGCGATGGCGTCCATGTCGCCCAGCATCGACTCGGAGTCGCGGAGCAAGCCCGCGGTGGTCTCCAGCGCCGCGAGGCACTGGCCTGCGTAGGCGCGTGATTCCTCTGTGGAGGAGTAGTCGGCTGTGTCCACAGCAGCAGCTTCGTCCACAGCGTCTTCGGCAGCAGTGACGTCAAACCCGACGGAGCCGCGACGGTACGCCGGGGTCAGGGCCGGAGCCGTCCAGTACTCTTCAAGCTCTTCGTCCAGCCAGGTCAGCGTCAGCGAAACCCCGGCCATGTCCAAAGACGTCACCAGTTCGCCAACTTCGGGCATCACCAGCGTGTACCCGGCTTCGCGGAGCAGCGGAGCTACCGTGCGCCACAGGACAAAGAGTTCCTCGTTCTTGGTGGAGCCGAGTCCATTGAGGATCACGGCGACGCGGCCCGGCGCGCCAGCGGGGGCTTCGGCCAGTACGCGGCGCACCAGTTCGTTGCCGAGTTCGACGGCGGTGGGCAGCTCGGTGTCGAACAGTCCCGGTTCGCCGTGGATGCCCAGGCCCAGGCCCATGTGTCCCTCGGGAAGACTGAAGAGCGGCTGGTCAGCACCCGGGAAGGTGCAGCCACTGAAGGCGGTCCCGATGGTGCGGGTGTGATCGTTGGCTTTCCGTCCCAGCCGGACCACTGATTCCAGGTCCTGCCCGGCTTCGGCAGCGGCACCCATGACCTTGAAGACCACGAAGTCACCGGCAATGCCGCGGCGCTTCTCGATCTCGGACAAGGGAGCGCTGGCAATGTCGTCCGTGACCAGCACGTTCTCCGCACGGATTCCCTCGGCATTCAACCTTTCGCTGGCCATGCCGAAGTTCAGGACATCCCCGGCGTAGTTGCCGTAAGTGAAGACGACGCCTGCGCCGGAGTTGGCTGCCTTGGCCACGGAGTACGCCTGCTGGGTAGAGGGGGAGGTGAAGATGTTTCCCACCACGGCACCGTCAGCGAAGCCCGGGCCGATGATTCCGGCGAATGCGGGGTAGTGGCCGGAACCGCCGCCGGTGATGACGGCGACCTTCGGCGTGGAGGGCCTGTTGCGGCGGACCGCGCCGCCCTCAACCTGGCGGACAAGGTCCGAGTGGGCGTCGCAGAAACCAGCGAGGGCTTCGTCGGCGAAGTCGGCGGGATCGTTGAAGATTCTGGTCATGGTGGGTCCTGGTTCTGGAGTCCGGGCGAGGGGAGTGCGGACTAGTGGATGTGGCTGCCGCCGTTGATGTCGATGGTGGTGCCGGTGAGGTAAGCGGAGTCCTCGGAGGAGAGGAAGGTGATGACTGCGGCAACTTCTTCGGTGGTGGCGTTGCGGCCCAGCGGGATACCTGCGTTGATGGCGTCTTCCTGCTCCTGGGTGCTGCCGACCCGGATGTTGGTGTCCACGGCGCCGGGGGTGATGGCGTTGACCGTCACGCCGGTTTCGCCGATTTCACGGGCCAGGGCCTTGGTGAAGCCGAGGATCGCGGCCTTGGCTGCGGAGTAGGGAACCTTGCCGAAGACGCCGCCGCCACGCTGGGCCGAGACGGAGGACATGTTGACGATGCGGCCCCAGCCGTTGGCGATCATGTCCGGCAGGAAGGCCTTGGTGACCAGGTACGTGCCGGTGGCGTTGACGTCCATGACCTTGTGCCACAGCTCAAGCGTGGTTTCCAGGAACGGGACGGGGGAGGTGATGCCGGCGATGTTCGCCAGGGCGCCCACAACCGGCAGGTTTCCGGCGGCAACTTCAGCGGCAACGGCGGCCTGTGCCTTGGTGACGGAAGCTTCGTCGGCCACGTTGATCTCGTAGCCAAAGGCGGGGACGTTGAACTCGTTGGCGATCTCGGCGGCAACCTTGGCGGACTTCTCGCCGTCGAGGTCCAGAATGGCGATGCCCCAGCCCTGGGCTGCGTAGCGGCGGGCGGTGGTGAGGCCGATGCCGCGCTCGGAGGTTGCTCCGGTGAGGACGGCGGTGCGCTGGATGGTGGACATGATGCTCCTTGGGTGGTTTGAAGGGGTACTAGATGAGGTCTGAGATGAAGCTGCCGGCCTTGGCGGTGGCAGCCGGGCGCTCGTCGTGCGTGACGTCGCGGGTTTCAAGCTCCAGCGAGAAGTGGCCGGTGTAGCCGGCATCCCGGAGCTTGGAGAGGCCGCCGGCGAAGTCCGCCTGGCCGTTGCCGATGCTGAGGTTGATGTTCCCGGGCCCGGTTTCGGTTGCGGGAACGGCGTCCCGCAGGTGGACGTGTTTGATGCGCCCGCCGAACCGGTCAACGAAGTCAACGGGATCGCCGCCGGAGGCAACGATGTGGCTGAAGTCCATGACGATTCCGACGTCGGAACCGGCCAGGCGGTCTGCGAGCAGCTGCGCACGTTCGGTGTTCCAGCAAAGCCGGTAGTAGTGGAGGGACTCCGTCCACAACTCCACTCCAAATTCCGCAGCCCGGTCGGCCGCGTGGATCAACTGCGCAGCGACGGTTTCGATGTCTTCCTCGAGGCTCCTGACGGGCTCGTGGTCGATCGCACCGCAGGGGAGAACCAACGCTTTCGCGCCGGTCTTTGCCGCGAGGCTGAGCAGCATCTCGAGGTGACGTTCGCGCTTTCGCGAGGCGTCGGCGTCGAGCGTTGCGTTCAGGTCCCCGACGTCGCCGTTGACCGAGCGGACGCGCATTCCCGAGTTATTGACGACGGCGGCAACCGCCTCGACAGCCTCGGCGTCCAGGACGTAGGGAACATGGTCGCAGACGCCGGGGAGTGCCCCGAGGTCAATTTCCTCAAACCCCAGGCCGCCCATGGTCTCCAAGGCTGTTGCCAAGTCCTGGTGGCGGAAGCTGATCGAAGAACAGCCAAGTCGGTGATGGAACATCGTCGTTGATCCTCAAGTCGTGCGGTCCTCGCCGGAGAGGGCCTGTAGTGATGCAAACCACGTTACAGTCGTTAACTGTCAACAGTCAACCTTTGGAGTTGACTGTTGACAATGCTGGTGGTGTCGGTCACAGTTGACGTATTATGTTGACTGTCGACAGTGAGGTTGCGGAGAAGCACCCCACTCTTCGAAAGGGAAATAAGCAATGAGCAATGAAGCTCTGACCATGCGTGGTCCGGTTCACGGAACCAAAGAAGCTAAGCGCGTCGCCGTAGGATCCGGCGTTGGCGCAGTCATTGAAACCTACGACTTCATCGGTTTCGGCACCGCTGCCGCACTGTACTTCGGTACGGCGTTCTTCCCGGGCGCCGACCCGGTGACTGGTACGTTGGCCTCGTTCGCGACCCTCGGCGTCGGCTTCGCTGCCCGCCCGCTCGGCGGCATCATCGGCGGCCACCTTGGCGACAAGCTCGGCCGCAAGCCCGTCCTGGTTGCCTCCCTGATCCTCATGGGCCTGGCGACGTTCGCCATCGGCCTGCTTCCCACCTACCAGCAGGTGGGCCTCCTGGCGCCGGCACTCCTGGTGATCGTCCGCGTTATCCAGGGCCTGGCCTTCGGTGCGGAGTGGGGTGGCGCGATCCTCATGAGCTACGAACACGCACCGTGGCGCAAGAAGGGGCAATTCACTGGCATTGTGCAGGCCGGCTTCCCCGTGGGACTGCTGCTTGCCAACCTCGTCTTCCTGAGCAGCGTCGGCCTGGGCAGCGAGTGGGCGTGGCGCGTTCCGTTCCTGGCCAGCATTGTCCTGGTGGCCGTTGGCCTGATCATCCGCTCCAAGGTGCCTGAATCCCCGGTGTTCGAGGACGTCAAGACCAAGGGTGACATCGTCAAGTCCCCGATCGTCGAAGTCATCAAGACCGACTGGCGCAACATCGTCCGCGGCATCGGCCTCCGCATCGCCGAAACCGCCGGCTACGCAGTCTCCGTGACGTACATGATTTCCTACCTGCACAGCACCAAGCTCGCCGACAAGACCCAGACCCTGGTTGCCCTCTGCATCGCCGCCGCCATTGGTATCTTCGCCACCTACGCCTGGGGCAAGCTGACGGACAAGGTAGGCCGCCGTCCGGTCTACATCTGGTCCACCGCCTTCGCAGTGGTCTTCGGCATCCCGATGTTCCTCCTGGTCAACACCGGCCTGTTCATCTTCATCATCGCCACCATCGTGATCGCCTATGCTGTGTGCCAGAACTCCCTCGCCGGCGCCCAGGGTGCTTGGTTCCCAGAGCTGTTCCAGGCCAAGACCCGGTCCTCGGGAGCCTCGCTCGCCTACCAGATCTCCGCCATGGTTTCCGGCTTCACGCCGTTCATCACCACCCTGCTGTTCGTCAGCTTCGGATGGGTGGGCCCGGCCGCCCTGTTCAGCATCTACGGTGCGATCGGCCTCTGGGCTGCTGTCGTCACCAAGGAAACCTGGGGCAAGCGCGAGCGTCAGCTCGCCGAAGAAGCTGCCAACAACACGCCCCATTCGGTATCCGCCTAAGCACCCACACGACGTCGGGCGCGCTCTCCCCATCGGACCGCGCCCGTCTCCGGAAGGAAACCAATGACTCTCACTCCAGTCGAAACGGCCGCCCCCGCTGCGGAACGCGTGGACCGCATCAGCGCCGCCGCCTACCGAATCCGCCACCACGCCTTGAACATGGGCGAGGTGCAGGGCCAGGGATACGTCGGCCAGGCCTTGGGCGCAGCGGACATGCTCGCTTCTGTCTACTCCGACCAACTCAGCTTCCGGGCCGAGGACCCGCATTGGGAAGGCCGGGACCGGTTCCTGCTCTCTACGGGCCACTACGCGATCGGCCACTACGCGGCGTTGGCCGAGGCCGGCATTGTGCCAGTGGCCGAGCTTGAGACCTACGGCTCGGATGATTCCCGCCTTCCGATGTCCGGCATGTCCACCTACACCCCGGGCATGGAAATTTCCGGCGGTTCGCTGGGCCACGGCCTGACGATCGCCGTGGGTATGGCCCTCGGGTTGCGGGCGCAGGGTTCTGCTTCCCGGGTCATCAATTTCCTCTCCGACGGTGAACTCGACGAAGGTTCCACGTGGGAGGCAGCCATGGGCGCGCACCACCACCAGCTCGGAAACCTGACGGCGATGGTGGACATCAACGCCCTCCAGGCCGACGGCGCCACGAACACGGTGCTGCGCACCGAACCGGTGACGGAGAAGTGGGAATCGTTCGGCTGGTACACCCAGCGGGTGGACGGGAACGACGTCGGAGCGTTGCTGGCTGCGTTCGACAACATCGCCGGGCGCCGGGCTGCTTCGGGCGCTTCCGGCCAGCCGTCGGTGATCCTGTGCGACACGAAAGTGGGACGCGGGGTGCCGTTGCTGGAGGCCCGCGAGAAAGCGCACTTCATGCGCATCGAAGAACACGAATGGCAGATCTGCCGTGAGCAGCTGACCGCTGGATACGAAGGGACGGCCACGGCATGAGCTCAGTGACAACAACCACGACGGCGGCAGGCCCGGCCGCGGGCGGTTCGGCTTCGGCTGGGAAGCCAAAGCTGAAGACCTCGGCGATGATCGCCTCGTTCGCGGATCCCGGCCAGAAGACCACCTCCGCACCGTTCGGACACGCCTTGGTGGCCGCGGCCGCGGCCAATCCCAAGATCGTTGGCTTGACCGCGGACCTGGGCAAGTACACGGACATGCATATCTTTGCCAAGGCCTTCCCGGAACGGTTCTTCCAGATGGGCATGGCCGAGCAACTGCTCTTCGGTGCTGCTGCCGGCATGGCCGAGACCGGCTTGGTCCCGTTCGCCTCCACCTACTCCGTGTTCGCCGCTCGACGTGCCTACGACTTCCTGTGCCTGGACATCGCCGAGCCGAACCTCAACGTCAACATCGTGGGCGGCCTTCCCGGTCTCACCACCGGCTACGGTCCCAGCCACCAGGCCACCGAGGACATGGCGATCTTCCGCGGCATGCCCAACCTGACCATCGTGGACCCCTGCGACTCCGTGGACATTGAGCAGGCCGTTCCCCAACTGGCCGCATCCGATGGACCCACGTACCTGCGCTTGCTGCGTGGGAACGTGCCTACGGTGCTGGACGAGTACGACTACACGTTCGAACTCGGCAAAGCCAAAGTCCTGCGCGGCGGCAACGACGTGGTGTTTGTCTCCTCCGGGCTGATGACCATGCGCGCCCTGCAGGCGGCAGACGCCTTGGCCAAGCACAACGTGGACGTGGCCGTGGTGCACACCCCCACCATCAAGCCCTTCGACTCCGCCACCGTGCTGGCCGAACTCAACACCGACCGGCTCGCCGTCACCCTGGAGAACCACACAGTAGTTGGCGGTCTGTTCGAAACTGTTGCCTCCGCCGTCGTAAGCGCCGGCCTCGGCAAGCGCGTGGTACCCATCGCGCTCCCGGACCAGTTCCTCGACGCCGGTGCGCTGCCAACACTCCATGAACGTTACGGTCTCTCCGTGGACCGCATCGTCGCCAAGGTCCTGGCGGAACTCGCCTGACCGCGAAAGTCACAAGCACGGGGCGCGGAACCGGCGATACTGCCGGGACCGCGCCCCTGCCCGTAGTATCGACAGTTAACACCGGACTGTCGGCTGTTGCCCGAAGATATTGAGGAAAGATCATGGCCCTTGGCGCATCCCTCCTGGGATTGGAGAAGAAGAGCCTTCGCGAGCAGGCACTCATCGCTCTAAGGGGTGCCATTACCAGCGGCGAGCTGGAACCCGGGCGGCATCTTGTGGAGACCGAGCTGTCCGACATGCTCCAGATCAGCCGGGGAACACTTCGCGAAGCCCTCCGCCAGCTTGAACAGGAAGGCCTGGTTT
This sequence comes from Paenarthrobacter sp. NPDC090522, assembly GCF_044769225.1. Lineage (NCBI taxonomy): Bacteria > Bacillati > Actinomycetota > Actinomycetes > Micrococcales > Micrococcaceae > Paenarthrobacter > Paenarthrobacter sp. NPDC090522. Next base: position 24,277 of record NZ_JBIVXL010000013.1, on the reverse strand, counting down.
CCGCCGGAGCACGCGGACGCCTTTCCGTCCGCCACCTGGACGTGAAGGAGATCCGGGACATCTTTTCCGTCCGGGGGGTCCTCGAATCGCTGGCCGCCCGCACGCTCAGCGACATGCCTGACAAGGAAGCGGCCCTCAGGGAACTGCGAGAGGCCGTGGAGGCCATGGGCAAGGCGAGTGAATCCTCCTTGGAAGAGCAGATCGAGGCTGACCTTGAATTCCACCGCACGCTGTGCCGCCTCTCCGGCAACGAGACCCTGCTGCACCAGTGGGAGTCTTTGGAAGGCTCCATCCGCATGTCCATCATGTTCGCCGGGGTGGAACGGGCCACGGGGAACATGAGTGTTGGCAGGCACTATGACATCGTTGCGGCGATCGAGACGGGCAACGCTGCGAAGGCACGCGAAACGATCATCTCGCACATGGACGGTGCTGCAGAAAACCTGGTGGGATAGCCTGGCCAAACTGTTGGCCCACCACTGAGAGAGTGCGCTCACCGCCACTGAGGAGCGTTGAGGCGAAGGCTAGTTTGTCCGGGTGCCAGTTCAACGCCCACCTTCCCCCATCGCTGAAAACCCGTCCTCTGATTCACCTTCACCGGGACCCGACGCAGAGCCGGCCGAGCGTCCCGACGTCGACTTCGTCCACAGAAACCCCATCCTGGCAAGCGCAGTTGCCTGGGAGTGGAAGAGGCGTGCCACCACCGTCACGTTGGGCGGAATCCACACGTCCTGGTCCTCGCTGCTCCTGCAGGATCCCCTCGAAGCCGCCCTGTGGGTGGTCCTGGACGCGTATGCGGATGACCTCGTTCCGCTGCCGCTCAAAGTGCGGTCCCTGACTGCTGCCGGACGCCGCTGCTTGGTGCTTGGCCAGGTGACCCCCTCCCAACGGGCAGCGCTGTCCGCTGAAGGAGCCGTCGCCATCCTCGACCCGGACAGCACGGCGGCGGAGATTCCCCGCCTGATTGAAGCCGTGGTTCTTGGATCAACCCGGCCCCTGGTTCCCCAGCCCAGCGTCGGCAAGGAACTGACGGACAGGGAAATCCAAGTACTGGAGCTCTATGCCCGCCGACGTGCGCTCACCGCATCGGCCTTGGCCCAAGCCTTGGGTCTCAGGACCACCACGGTGCGCGGACATCTGGCACGTGGACGGAAGAAGCTGACGGACGCCGGTCTGCGTTGCGTCACCAGGGGAGAGCTGGCCAAGGCCCTCCAAGACATTGGCTACAGCATCACGGACAACCAGTGGCACGCCGTTGGACGGTGGTAGCCCGCTGAGGCATGGCACCACTGAGGAGGCCGGCAGTAAACACTGAGCCGGGATGCCTTGGCCACGGAGAAAACCGGTGTCGGTGCCGGGCAATTGCTTCAAGCCGCGTGCTCACCGCAGGGTGGCGCGGTACCGGCGGCTCACCGCTGCCCGGCTGGTCCGCGGGCCTATCCCCAACTTGCGTCGAACCGATGCGAGGTGGTTCCGCAGGGTGGCATCGGCGATGCCCAGCCGTCTTGCCACCTCCATGCGCGGGAGCTCCTGGGCGTCCAGAAGGTAGGCGTCCGCGGCAATTTCCTCAGCCGCCGTCAAAGCGATGCATTCACGGCCGGAGTCGGGGTCAAACGGCAGGTGCGTGCCGTCGTCGGAAATGCTTTTGACCGCACTGAGCAGCACCTGGAGCGTTGCCGTCTCGGGCACGTAGCCGCGCACGCCCAGATTCATGAGGCCCAAGACGCGTGAACTGTGCAGGACGCCGCCGTAAACGAGCACCCGTTTGCCGGCCTGCACTAAATCGCTGACGCTTCCTTCCAGGTCCGGCATGGCGCCGTCTGCCACCACCACGCTTCCCGGCATCCTGGACTGCAGCGAGACCGTGGCCCAATGCACCAGCGACGTGAACTGACGGTTATTGCTGATGACCCGAAGGCGCGAGCCCTGGGTGGCCTTGCTCAGTTTCTGGGAACGGAAATTCGCCCAGTGGGATTCAACAGGGTTTGTCATGGCTGTCCTTAACCTTCCAGTACGGCGTTGAGCCGGTTTGTCTCTTGATCCGGGAAACCTCCCACAGCACCCACACGGGACTCCTCCGGGATCCCCTGAACCAGGTCCGCGAGTTGCTTCCGTGTTGTGGAGTCCGTTTTGCGTAAAGCATTGGAGATGTGGCTTTCCACCGTGCGGATGCTGATCCCCAAGTGCTCGGCGATGTCCTGGTTGCTTTGCTGGCCCGCGACCATCGCCACCTCGATCTCCCGCACTGTGAGGGAAGAACCTGGTGCTTCTGAGCAGAAGTCGAAGAGGGTACCGGTTGGCCGGAACCGGGCGCTGAAATCCTTGGCAGCCCGGGCGAGTTCGCGTGCCATATCCGGTTCTCCGCTCAGCTGCCACCGTTGACCGGCCCCGCGCAGAAGCATGCAGATGTGGTACGTGTCTGCATCCGGTACGTAGGTGTCCAGCACGTGCCGGAGCCGCGCCACGTCGCCTTCAATGGCAGCATCTGCGGCGGCAAGGAGTTGGTCATGGACGGCCAGTCCCCGTTCTCGCAGGATGCCCTTGAGCAGGTCCCGGACCCGGGGGCCGGCCAGCAGCCCCAAGGCGAAAATGCCGGTGTGCACGGCTTCGAAGACGAACCCGCGGGCCAAGGCCTTCGACACGACACGACTGGCCAGCTGGTCGAAGGACTTCGCGCTGACGGGACGGCTGGCGGCCAGGTCCAGCAGGCCCGTACCCACTCCGGGGAGGGGGCCGACGTCGGGGGCTTTTGCCGGGGTGCCCGCGGTGCCGCCGCCATCCCCAGCGCGTAAGGAGGACAAACGCAGCATGGCGCCGTGCAAGGAATTCAGGAGGGGGCTGGGTGTGCCGAAGGAAAAGGACCGCCCCATCAGATACTCGGCTTCGTCGAACAAGCCGTAGTTCTGCAGGGACAGGGCAGCGAGGTAGCTCTGGCTCACCAGGGTGAATTGGTCGATCTCCTGCATCGCCTTCTGTCGCGAGGCAAGCGCCAGGATCAGGGACTCCTCGACACGTCCGCTCGCGAACAGGGCCAACCCGCGTATGAAGGTTTCGAAGCGTTGGAGTTCGTCCGGCATGTCGCCCGCAGCGATGCTGGTCAGGGCTGCCCCAGGTTTGAGGCTGTACAGCTCCAGGATTCCTTTGATGATGGCAAAGGCGCCCCCTGGCGGTCCTGGTTCCGGATCGGGGATGGTCACCTTGCCGTCTGCGGCGCACGATGCCTCGAGGAAGCTGATGAATGCTTCGGCTTCCGGGCGCAGGCGGGGCTCCCTGGACGCCGTGGTGCGGAGAAGTGCTACGCCTCCTTTGAGGTCGCCCCTCGCGGTGTACATCCACCAGGCCTGGGTCATGGTGAAGAAAAACAGCTCCCCCGCCGTGCCGGACTCCATGTCGGTCCGGCTGAAGACTTCCTGGACCCGTTCTGGATCCACCGGCGCTCCCCAGTAGCAGGCCAGAAGCGGCACCGCGTTGGCCAGGTTCCGTTGGTGCTCCCATGCTGAGAAGTGGTCTCTCTCCATGGCCTCGGAGCGCTGCTGGAAATAGCGGTTCGTGGCCGCATGGTTACCGTTCATTTCCTCGCGGATGGCGGCCACTGCGGCGGGCAGGCGGTTGGTGGGTGCCTCGGCAAGGGCGTGGCTGCCAACTCTTCCCGTCAGGGTGCTTTGAAGAACCCTCCTGGACCCAACGGCGCGTGCTGCGAGGTAGTCGTCCAGCAGGGGCGGGAAGACTGTGGCCACAGGAGTGCCGTCCGGGCTGCTGACCACCGAAATCAGTCCGCCAACCTCCAGATCGTCCAAGGCATCTTCGCCCACCGTTGCTACGAGTTGGCTGACGGGTGTGGGTCCGAGCAACGACATCTTGTGGAGTGCGCGGAGCTGGTGGGTCCGCAGGCCCTGAAGCAGGGCTTCGAGCGCGCCGTACAGGTGTTCATTCATCAAACCGGCACCGGGCATGGACCAGCGGCCGTTCTTGAGCAACAGGCCTCCACTGAGGACGGAGCTTTCTACGAGACGAACGGCCAGACGCAAATTACCGCCCGACTTGGTGAGGACATGGGCCGCGACATCCACCTCAGCCGGAGCCCCGAGAATCTTCGCGATGAGCTTGTTGATCTGTCCAAATCCGAGCGCGGGGAGAGCCACTGATGCTTCGGGAAGACAGGCCAACAGGCCGGCAGGTGCTGTGGGATGGAGAGGATTGTCATTCACGGTGATGACCAGAGGCACGTTGGCGCGGGACCGCAGAATGTTCACTACGGCCAGTGATTCCCGGTCAAGGTTGCCGACGTCGTCGATCACCATCACGCGGGCCCCGGTCCGGGCAAACTGGGCCGAAAGGTAGTCCGAGACACCGAGGATTCCGATGGTCCGGGAATTGAAGTCGAGTCCCAGGGACGAGACGCCGGCGAAGGGCACGGCGGCCAGCGCGGGTGTGCCGAACATGGCGAAGACTTCAACACCGTCTTCCTCAAGCCGGGCAACCAGGGACCTTACGAGAGTGGACTTGCCGCTCCCGGGGGCGCCCACGATCCTGACACCCAAGCCCTTGGCCACGTATCCCAGGACGCGATCGATTGTGTGGTTATGCAATGCCCGCTCTCCGACTGCATGGTGCTGCTTTCCTGCATAGTCAATGTGGAGCGCATGCGCGGATCGTGTTGGAGAACTGGGAAGATTTCCGGCAAAGCCGGCAGGATCAGTGGCCGGCGGCCTTCAACAGGTGGTCTGGCAGCCTGTTTCCAGGCGCACGTCCGCGAATCTCAAGGAGCTCCCGGGCGTGTGCGTGAAGCTGCTTGTCCTCATCGGACACCGGCACCCAGGCAGGGATGGGAACCGCCGTCCCGGTCTCGTCACGGGCAACCATTACGGTGAGGCAGTAGGTGGTCAGGTTCATTTCACGCGTTTTCGGGTCGCCGGACCGGACATGTACGGCGATGTGCATACCTTTGGCACCCGTGTAGACGAGGCGGGCTTCCACCTCCACCACGTGGCCGATCAGTAGAGGCCGGTAGAAGCGGACACCGCCGGAGAACACTGCCACTGTGTCCTTGCCGCAATAGCGGGAGGCGCAGACGTAGGCCGCTTCATCGATCCACTTCATCACGATGCCGCCGTGGACCTTGCCGCCCCAGTTGACGTCCGTGGGGGACGCCATGAAACGCAGCGTGACGCGCTCGGCGGTGCCGGCGTCGGTATATTCCTGAGCGTTCATGGCGTTGACGATCTGCTCGCGCACTTCAATGCGCGCGAGTGCATGTTCACGGGCCTCCACCTCTTCCGGAGAGGAGGGCTCGAATTGGGGAACAGGGATGGGCTTCCCGTCCGATCCGACAGCTACGAAGATCACCATGCATTGGCTGTGCATGGTCTCCGGCCCACCCTTGGGGTCGCGGGAACTCACCACTGTATGGATGTGCATCGATGAACGGCCCGTGTAGACGATGGTGGAGGTGACCTCAACCATGTCTCCGCTGTTCACGGGATCCGCGAAATGGATGTTGCCCACGTATGCCGTGACGCAGTAGGACTTTGCCCAGCCCACAGCCGCGGCGTAAGCGGCTTTGTCCACCCATTCCAGCACCGTGCCGGCATCGACGGAACCGCTGTGGCCCACGTCCATGGGGGCTGCGAGGAAGCGGAGGGTCACTGAATTCGCGGGGGACTCGCTCATGCTGGCAGTTTACTGGCGCCATGTTTCTGTTACGTGCGTAAGTCGCTGCCCTGTTGTCGCGTGGGCCAGACGCGCCAATCCGCCGATTCGCTGGCTCACCTTTTGTGTCGGGCGTGTTCCACCAGTTAGTGGCAGCCGTCGACTGTGACAACTCGATTTGCCCTCATAATGAGAATCAATATCATTTAAGCCATGTCACAAAAAGCACCCTCACTTTCCCTGTCCCTGCGGAGCCCCAGCCGGCCCACCCGGGCGCTTGCCGCCGTCGGGCTTTCCGCCCTTTTGCTGAGCGCGTGTGCAGCGCCCGCAAACCAGGCCGCGTCCAACCCGTCGCCGAGTACGGCTTCCACCAAGGAGGCAGGCGCACCAACGCCCCGCCTCGTGTACACGTACGACGGCGGCCTGGCAGCCCTTGACGCGAAGACGCTTGAGCCCGTTGGGGCCGGGACTCAGCTTGATGGCTTCAACCGGGTCAATCCGGCGGGGGATGGTCGCCACGTGCTCGTGTCCACGGGCGATGCCTTCCGGGTCTTCGACGTCGGTGCGTGGACCGAACCGCATGGGGACCATAGCCACTCATATACGGCCGATCCCCGGTTGACTGAGCTTGCCTTTGAGGCCAACAAGGCCGGGCACGTGGTCCGGCATGCAGGCAAAACCGTCCTGTTCAGCGACGGTTCCGGCAAGGTGGAAAGCTTCGCCTCCACCGACCTCGCCAAAGCCAATGCGCTCCCCGCCACCGACGTTTACTCGACGCCGGAAGCCCATCATGGGGTGGCCGTGGAACTTGAGGACGGCAAGCTGCTCGTGACCCTGGGCAACGAGGAAAGCCGCACGGGAATCGCCGTGCTTTCTGCGGGGAAGGGGCAGGACCGGCAGGAAGTGGTCCGCAACGAAGACTGCCCGGGCGTGCATGGTGAGGCCGTGGCTGCCGGCGAGGCGGTGGTGGTGGGTTGCACCAATGGAATGCTGATCTACAAGGATGGGGCCATCACCAAGGTTGCCAGCCCGGATGCCTATGGACGCATGGGGAACCAGGCGGGCTCGGAGAAATCGCCCGTGATCCTGGGTGACTACAAGGTGGACAAGGCCGCCAAGCTGGAGCGTCCCACGCGGATTTCGCTCGTCAACACGGAGACGGCCAAGCTGCAGTTGGTGGACCTTGGAACCAGCTATTCGTTCCGGTCTTTGGGTCGTGGTCCCTCGGGTGAAGCCTTGGTCTTGGGCACAGACGGCAGCCTCCGCATCATTGATCCGCTGACGGGCATGGTGGAGAAGGCCATACCTGTGGTGTCCGCTTGGGAGGAGTCGGAGACATGGCAGGACCCGCGGCCCACGCTGTTCGTGCAGGGTTCGACGGCGTTCGTCACCGAGCCTGCAACCCGCACCATTCATGCAGTGGACCTGAAAACGGGTGAGGTGGGGAAGTCGGTGCAGCTTGAGCACGTGCCGAACGAACTGACCGGCATCGAAGGATAACCCAACGCTCTCTCACGTACCGCCCCTTAAATCCCAACGCTCTCTCACGTACCGCCCCTTAAATCCCAACGCTCTCTCACCTGTGGACCCCAATTTCCCGATGCTCTGTCACTCCCTTCAAGAAAGCGAGAGAGCGTTGAGGGTTTGGGGGTGTTTGGTGAGAGAGCGTTGGGGGTTTGGGGGTGTTTGGTGAGAGAGCGTTGGGGGGTTTAGGCGAGGACGCGGAGTTTGGATCCCTCGCGTGCGAAGAGCGCGTTGTCCGCGGAGATCCGGCCGGCGCCGGCCAAAGCCAGGGCCAGTGCGGCGCCTGCGAAGAGGAGAACGAGCTCGTATCCGCCGTTGGCCGCGAATATGCCTGCCGGAGCATGTACCAGGAACAGGGCGCCGAGCATGTCGACGGCAAGGAGGGCGCCGAATACACGCGTCAGCAGGCCCAGGATGAGGGTGATTCCGCCCACGAGTTCGAGTGTGGCGACGATCGGGGCAACGACGGACGCGCCCGGGACTCCCATCTGGGCGAACGAGGCTTGCGTACCGGCAATGGTGAATTCGTTGAACTTTTGCCAACCGTGCGCGGCGAAGAGGAATCCTGCAATGATGCGCAGGATGGTCAGGGCTGTGGTGGTCAAGGTGGACTTGTTCATGCTTCCACCCTTCCGAAGATAAGTTGAAGAGTCAACTAATCGCGACGATTCGTGACGTTTCTCTCGGTGCCGCCAAAGCGCCCAGCGGTAGGTTACGGTTACCGCCGTCGTGGTTTTGCTTGCAACCAAGGCTGCAGGAGCCGGGTGGTGATCGGCAGGAAGACGTACGTCATGAGTGGCGTCAGGATCACGATGTTCAGAAGAACCTGCAGCACCAGCGGCCACTCCTGCGTCAACGGATGCAGCAGGAAGTTGGCCAAGAGGCTCAAAGGGAAGAAGGGCAGGAAGATGCTGATGGCCTGCTTCCAGCGAGGCGGCACAACGGTTTCCGGAACGACAACCGAAACGTCGCCCGGCTGCGAAAACCAGCCTTCGATGCCGGTATGCCGTTCCACGCGGGTGGTCTCCATCATGTCCCTCGCGCTGTCGATCCACCACCGGCGCTCCTCGGATTGTTCCCAATCCTGAAGGGACGAGGCATCCGCGAAACGGTACAGCATGTGCCATTCGTGGGAACCGGCGCCATTGCGGACCCACCCGGAGCCCAGGTAGCCCGGCCATTCGCGGGCGAGTTCCTGGCCGGCATGGGCCCAGGCATTGGCCTGCCGGATGTACCCGGGGAGGATGGTGCGGGCAACGGAAACTGTGATGGGTTGCTCGTGTGACACGGCCCCAAACATACCCCGCAAGTAGTCGGACTACCCTTGTTTAGTGCCTGAAACCACAACCGCCCCCGCCCGTTCGAACGCTCGCGAGATTCTGCGGCTCGCCGTGCCCGCCTTCGGTGCGCTCATTGCCGAACCACTGTTCCTGCTGGCCGACTCGGCGATCGTGGGGCACCTTGGTGTGGACCAGCTCGCTGGCGTGGGGCTCGCGTCAACCGTCCTGCACACCGCAGTTGGGTTGATGGTCTTCCTGGCATACTCGACGACGCCGGCAGTCGCCCGCGCCATCGGCGACGCCAAACTTGGCAAGGCTTTGGCAGCAGGGCGCGACGGCGTGTGGCTGGCGCTCCTGTTGGGCGTGGCCCTCGCCGTCCTTGGCTTTGTCTTCGCCGAGCCGCTGGTTGGCTTCATGGGCGCAAGCGGTGACGTGCAGGGCTTCGCCGTGGATTACCTCCGTTGGTCCATGCCCGGGTTGGCTGCGATGCTCTTGATCTTTGCCGGCACGGGAGTCCTCAGGGGCCTGCAGGATACCCGGACCCCGTTGCTGGTGGCCACCGCAGGATTTGCCCTCAACATCGTCCTGAACTGGTTCCTTGTGTACGGCTTGCACTTGTCCGTGGCCGGTTCAGCGATCGGTACCAGCATTGCGCAATGGGCCATGGCCGCCGTGTATCTGGTGATGGTCAGCCGCAATGCGCGGAGCCATGGCGTTTCGCTCAAGCCGGACTGGCACGGAATCCGGGCCATGACCAAGGTGGGTTCGTGGCTCATGCTCAGGACACTCAGCCTGCGGTTGGCCATCCTGGCGACCGTTGTGGTGGTCACGGCACAAGGCGCCGTGAACCTGGCCGCACACCAGTTGGCCATGACCATCTTCTCTTTCCTCGCCTTCGCCTTGGATGCGCTGGCCATTGCGGCCCAGGCTTTGATCGGTAAGGAGCTCGGTGCCAGGAATGCGGGGCGGGCCCGCGAACTGACCCGCACCATGGTCCGGTGGGGCCTGGGGTTTGGCGTCATCACAGGAGTCCTCCTCGCCGTGGCGGCTCCGTGGGCCGGCTACATTTTCACGTCTGACACCGGTGTGCACCATGCACTGACCGTCGCCCTCTGGGTGTTGGCGGTCGGCCAGCCGCTGGCCGGTTACGTATTCGTCCTGGACGGAGTCCTCATCGGCGCCGGCGACGCACGCTACTTGGCGATCGCCGGCGTCGTAAATCTTGCTGTCTACCTGCCGCTTTTGGCGGCCGTCCACGTGGTCAGGCCCGACGGCGCGGCGGGGCTGGTGTGGTTGTGGCTCGCGTTTGCGCTGGGCTACATGCTGGCGCGCGGGGTGACGCTGGGGCTGCGCGCCCGAACCGATCGGTGGATGGTGCTGGGTTCGCACTAAACTGTATGCGTGACTCTCCCAGCTGATTCCGCCCAGACTCCTTCTGCCGCCGTGGCCGATCCCTGGAAACCCGTGCTGATCCGTGCTGCTGTGGCGCTCGTGTTTGGGGTGGTCACGGCATTCTGGAGCAGCCCCTCGGTTGAGGTTCTTGCCTGGGCCGCGGGCCTCTATCTCGTTGCGACCGCTGCGGCCGTGTGGATGTGGCGCGCGTTGCCTGTGTTTGTTCCGGTGGTGATCGCGCTGGCAGGAGTTGCCGCGCTGGTGACCCAATCGGACGCCGGAGTGGCGCTCTCGGCCATTGTGGCATTGCTCGTCCTGGGCGCTTCCGAACTGACCCGCGGTGTGATGAAGCGGGACGGGCTCGCCCGGGATTGGCTCATTTCCGGGGTGATCGCTGTGGGTACGGCGATCGCGCTGCCGTTCTTCATCTCGCTTGGCGCGCACGCCCTGCTGGGCGTTGCCGGCGGCGGGGCCATCATTACCGGCGTGTTGTGGATCCTGTCCGGCCTGACCTTGCGCCACGATGCCCGGACCGCTTCCCCGGCGTCTGTGCCGGGCGCTTCGCCCGAGGCCGTAAACTAGTAGTTGGACGTTCTACTCGTTGTAGAACTTTTGCAACCGGCGGGGAGCCGAACAGGCCCGCCATCATTGGAGGAATGACCGTGGCAGACCAGACACCAGGAGAACCGCGCAAGATGCGGACCTCGGTCAAGGGACCGCTCGTTTTCTCCGCATTCTTTGCTGTCCTGGCCTTTATTGCCGTGCTGATTTTCGCTTCCGGCGGCAGCGCGCACACGCCCCGCTTCGATCTCGCTTTTACCGGCGCGGGTATCGCGTTCATCGTGAGCCTCGTGGTCGCGGCCATGCTGTCCATGAGCTACAAGGAAAATGCCGAACACCTCGGAAAGGGCTCCGGCGTCAACCTCAGTTCCAAGCGTCCGCACGGTGGACACGCGTCGCCGGACTCGCCTGACGAGCCTGAAACGCACGACGGCGGCCACTAACTTCCAGCGCTTCTCCACCTGGGTGGGGGAGCGCTTTTTGTTTGTGATCAGCCACGGTGCGGGGTGGGCCCGGGGTAGTGTGGTCCGAACCGTGGTGTCTACTTTGGGGGAATAATGGCTTCTTGGCGGGATTCGGTATCGCAGGCGGCGCAGGACGATCTGGACCAATTGCTCAATTTGGCTCTGCCATTCGCGGAGCAATGCCTGACCAAGTACGGCGAGTTCTTTCCCTTCAGCATTGCGATTGGCGTTGATGGTGAGCCGATATTCATCGCGACCGAGTCGAGCATGGAGGAGCACCCGCAATCCAACGATGTCATCGCAGAAAGCTATGAGGCGCTGGCAGCCCAGCGAAACAGCATTCGTGCGGCGGTGGTGGTTTCCGACGTGCGGCTGCGCGAGCAAGACTCCGACGCTGTGTACATCGCTACTGAGCACGCCGAGGGGCTTGGCTTGGGACTCTATCAGCCGTATAGGCTCGTGCCCGGCGGGGATGTTGAGCTAGGGGACATGTCTTTGGTTGCCGGGGAGCGGGTCATCTGGCCGGAAGGTTAGTGGGGGCGACTGCCTACTCGCCTTCGGCGGCTTTCCTGGCCCGGTACGCTGCCACGTGCGCACGGTTGGCACAGTTGCCGGTGTCGCAATAGAGCTTGGAGCGGTTGCGGCTGAGGTCCAGGACCACGGCGTCGCAGTCTTCCGCGGCACACACGCGCATCCGGTCCATTTCCTTGCTGCGGATCACGTCGATGACGGCCATGGCGGCTTCCGTGCCCATGCGGTCGGCCAGCGGAGCTTCGGGCGTGGTGGCGTGGAGGTGCCAATCCCATTGGTCGTGCTTGGCCAGTTGGGGGAGTGCCTTGGCGTCGGCGAGGAGCTTGTTCACGGACTTCGCAGCGGTGTCCTCATCGGCGGTCCACAAGGCGGCCAGTTCGCTGCGCAGCCGCTTGACGCTGCGCAGTTCTGCGGCGGTCTTGGTCCGCGAGCCTGAAAATCCCTCGGTGTCGAGGAAAGCGTCGAGCTCGTCCATGGTTGCCAACGATTCGTCGCCATTGGCCGCGGTGTTGATCAGATTGACGACGCTGCGGAGCGCCACCTCGGTGTCAGGCGCAAAAAGCACTTTGACTCCTTACATCATTCGGGGGTACTGTCATGACCATAAGCCCACTTTACTCCTGACAGGAGGCTGCTGTGTCAGCAACAAAGACGATGGCTGATGCAAAAGGATTCCTGGCATCGGGACTCGGCATCGCCGTGATTTCCTCGGCAGTCTTCGGTACTTCCGGCGCGTTTGCGAAGTCGATGCTCGAAACCGGGTGGTCACCGGGTGCAGCGGTTGCCGTGCGCCTGACTGGTGCCGCGCTCATCTTGGCGATTCCCGCCGTCGTGGTTCTTCGCGGGCGCTGGCACCAACTTAAGGACAACTGGCTCACTATCCTGCTCTTCGGCCTCATTGGCGTAGCCGGCTGCCAGCTCTTCTACTTCAACGCGGTGGCGCGGTTGTCCGTGGGTGTCGCGTTGCTGCTGGAGTACCTGGCGCCGGTGATGATCGTGTTGTGGCTGTGGATCTCAAGCCGCCGCAGGCCACGGGCACTGACTTCCCTTGGCGCTTTGCTGTCATTGGGCGGTCTGGTGCTGGTTCTGGACCTGACTGGCTCAGTCAAAGTGGACTTCATCGGCGTGCTCTGGGGAATGGCTGCGGCCGTGTGCTTGGTGATCTACTTTTTCATTACGGCCAAAGAGAACGACACCCTCCCGCCACTCGTCCTCGCCTCCGGTGGCTTGGTGGTTGGCGCAGCCGTCATGTGGTTGGTTGGCGCTATAGGCCTGTTGCCGATGACGTTCAGCACGGCCAACACGTCGCTGGGGCCATGGACAACGCCGTGGTGGGTTTCGGCTGCCGGACTGATCATCCTCGCGACGGTCCTCGCCTATGTCTCGGGAATCATGGCCGCGCGAAGCCTCGGGTCCAAGGTGGCCTCGTTCGTTTCGCTGACCGAAGTGTTGTTCGCCGTCCTGTGGGCCTGGCTCCTGCTCGGAGAGTTGCCCGGCCCGATCCAGTTGATGGGTGGCGTGCTGATCGTTGGGGGCGTGGTCCTGGTGCGCGTCGACGAACTGCGCGGCGACCGGCGAAGTGCGGATGCCGCTGCCACCCGGGTTTTGGATCACGCGAACGACGTCGAACCAATCCCTTCGGGGCCGGTCGCTGAGGTGCCGGTCGCTGAGGTGCGCCGCAACTGACGCGTTGTGGGGCCCGCTCTGCGTTCCATTCTTGGGGGATGGGACGCAAAGCGGGCCCCACAGCGGAGTTAAAGGCGAAAGGCCCGGACGCCGTAGCGTCCGGGCCTTTCCCAACTGTCTTAGTTGGATGCCTGCTGCTGCTGCTCAGCGTTCTTCGTAGCGCGTGAACCGGCGTCGCGAAGAGCGTCAGCAACCTTCTTGAGGCTGGAAGCGTGGTGGCTGTCCCACTCGCTGCGGAACTTGTCAGCGTCCGGGCCCTTCCAGTCGGTGCCGTCCAGGGCACCCTTCAGCTGAGAGCGCTGCTGCTCGATGGTCTCGGCACCGGCCTTCAGCTTGTTACCGAGCTGGCGAAGCTGATCAACGTCTGCACCCCAAATAGCCATGAGATATCTCCTTCTTTTTTCGGACCCGAGCTCTTCGGCATCCCCAGCGGCCTCCGGCTCATCCGGAAGATCCATGACTAAAACCTATCCCGGGAATCCAAGGACCGTCGATGGGCACCCCTCCCCATGGAGGACTGCCCATAGTTAGCATGGGGTTATGTGCCGCAATATCAGGACCCTTCATAACTTCGAACCCCGTGCCACGTCCGCCGAAGTGGAGGCCGCCGCGCTGCAGTACGTGCGCAAGATCAGCGGAGCCACCAAGCCATCCAAGGCCAATGAGGAAGCTTTCGCGGAGGCGGTGCACGAGATCGCCCACATCACGCAACACTTGCTCGATTCGTTGGTGAGCCATGCTCCCGCGAAGAACCGTGAAGAGGAAGCCGCCAAGGCCCGGGCAAGGTCGGCCGTGCGGTTCGGAACGGCCTAGTTCAAGCCTCGGTATCTCAAAGTAGCTGTCAGTTGGGGTTACTTGCCGAAGGACCGGAGCCTCAGCGAGTTGGCGACAACCAGCACCGAGCTCGCAGCCATCGCCGCGCCCGCGATCATCGGGTTCAGGAGTCCCAGTGCGGCCACCGGGATTCCGATCGCGTTGTAGAAGAAGGCCCAGAACAAGTTGGTCTTGATGGTGGACAGCGTCTTGCGGGACAGCTCGATCGCTTGGACCAATTGGTTCAAGTCGCTACCCATCACGGTCAGGTCCGAGGCTTCGATGGCTACGTCCGTGCCCGACCCCATGGCAATCCCGAGATCGGATTGCGCCAGGGCAGCTGCGTCATTGACGCCATCGCCCGCCATGGCAACAGTCGCACCCTTCTCCTGCAGCTTCCGTACCGCGTCAACCTTGCCTTCGGGCAAGACTCCGGCGAAGACGTCCTCAGGTGAAATTCCGACGGCGGCAGCCACCTGGGCGGCGACGGCGGCATTGTCTCCCGTCAGGAGCATGGGGCGAATGCCGAGCTCCTTCAGCTTCCTTATGGCTTCGGTCGAACCGGACTTTATAGTGTCGCGCAAGCTGACGATTCCAGCAGGCTGTCCGTCGACGGCAACCCAGATGGCTGTCGCTCCACCATTTTCCTGTTCCCTGAGGGTAGCCCTGTGCGAGGCCTCCAGGGTTACTCCGTTTTCCTCAAGCCAACCGGAACGACCCACCACGACGGTCATGGCGGTGCCGTGCAGCGCGACCGTACCCCGGACTCCGCCGCCCGGTGCCGAGCTGAAGTTGGCCACGGATGGCAGGTTGACGGCGTCGGGCAATGCATCCATCGCCGCCCCCGCAATGGCGTGGGCGATGGGGTGCTCAGACGCGGCCTCGACGGCGCCGGCAAGAGTGAGGACATCCTCTGAGTCATGTCCGTTGAGTGCCGCCGTGTGGTCCACGGCGAGTTTGCCGCTGGTGACCGTGCCGGTCTTGTCCAAGAGGATGGTATCGACGTGCCGTGTGTCCTCGAGGACCTGCGGACCCTTGATCAGGATGCCGAGCTGCGCGCCGCGACCGGTGCCCGTGAGCAGTCCTACGGGTGTGGCCAGGCCGAGCGCACAGGGGCAGGCGATCACCAGAACGGCCACTGCTGCCGTGAACGATGCATTGAGGTCGCCGGAGAAGAACAGCCACAGCACGAAGGTGATGAACGCGATGAGCAGGACGATTGGCACGAAGACCGCGCTGATCCGGTCAGCCAGCCGGGCGATGGGTGCCTTGCCGGTCTGGGCTTGGCTGACCAAGCGACCCATCTGGGCAAGCGTGGTGTCTGCGCCAACACGGGTGGCGCGCACGAGCAGGCGGCCGGAGGTGTTGATGGTTGCGCCGGTTACTTTGCTGCCGGGGCCCACCTCCACAGGTACTGACTCCCCGGTGACAAGGGAAGCATCGACGGCGGAGGCGCCGTCCGTGACCATGCCGTCGGTGGCGATCTTCTCCCCCGGGCGGACGACAAAGACGTCGTCAACCAACAGCTGGTCGGCAGGTATCTTCTGCTCCCGTCCGTCCACCAGGACAGTGGCGTCCTTCGCGCCGAGGTTCAGCAGGGCCTTCAGGGCGTTCCCGGCCTTCGCCTTCGCATTCGCCTCGAGGTAGCGACCCAAGAGAAGGAACGTGGTGACCACAGCGGCGACTTCGAAGTAGAGCCCGCCGGACATGCCTTCCATGCCGGGATGCTCGGTCATCCGTGGATCTGCCACCAACTGCCAGGCAGAGTAGGCGTAGGCCGCGATCACGCCGATGGAGACCAGCGTGTCCATGGTGGACGCGACATGCCGTGCATTGATGGCTGCTGCTTTATGGAACGGCCACGCAGCCCAGCTCACCACCGGCAACGCCAGCGCGGCAGCCACCCAGCCCCAGTTGGGGAACTGGAGGGCGGGAATCATCGAGATGGCGAAAACGGGGACCGTAAGGATGGCTGCCAAGTACAGGCGCGGCCGCAGAATCGAGGCGGCAGGCCCATGGTCCATGTGGTTCTCGTGTTCGGCATGGGTTTCGTGTTCGGCGTGCGAGGACTCGCTGGCGCCGTCATCCGGGTGCCCGGTGTGGTGATGGGCATGCGGGGCAGGGGGTTGGCGGACGGTGGCCTTGTAGCCCGTGGCGTTGACAGTGTCTACGAGTTGTTGATCCGTGACGGTCGACGGGACGGTGACATGGGCTGATTCCAGGGGAAGGTTGACGGTGGCCTCGACGCCCTCAAGCTTGCCGAGTTTCCGTTCCACTCGATTGACACATGAGGCACAGGTCATGCCCTCGATGTCGAGTTCAACCACCCGGGTTTCGGGTTGGTTGAAGATCTCCTGGTTGGTCAAAGGAACTCCTAGGCTTCGTTGGCTACCACCACGTAGCCGGCTTCTGCGACAGCTTCGCCAATTTCAGACGGCGAGAGTTCGCTGGTGGAGGTGATGGTCACGGTGGACAGGCCACCGGGGTTGAGGTCTACCGAGACCTCTTCGACGCCGCTGAGGGCCTCCAGTTCTTCACTCACGCTGGAGATGCAATGCCCGCACGTCATGCCCGAAACGTTGACGTTGGTGGTGATGGTTTGGCTCATGATGCGCTCCTTGGTGGTGAGTTGAATGGCGTGGTGTGTGCTTGAGGGGTTACCGCAACAGGCGCCCGATGGCATCGGTGGCCTCCTTCACTTTGGCGTCGATCTGTTCGGCGCGTGCATCCGGATCCGGCTCGGAGGCGGCACCGACGACGCAGTGGCCGATGTGCTCTTCGACGAGGCCCAGGCTCACCGCGTGCAGCGCCTTGGTGGCAGCAGCCACCTGCGTGAGGATGTCGATGCAGTACTTGTCCTCCTCGACCATCCGGGCAATGCCGCGGACTTGGCCTTCAATCCGTTTGAGGCGGCGGAGGTAGGCGTCTTTGTTGCTGGTATAGCCGTGCGGAGTTGCCGTCTCCAGCTCAACCTCGACGGTCGGCAGGTTCGAGTTCCCGTGGTTCAGGTCTACCGTGCTCATGAACCCAAACTATACCCATAGGGGGTATATCGCAAGTACCCCCAGGGGGTATCTCTGTGATCTCCGGCAATGGGTCCACGCCACCATCCGGACCGAATGCCTGGACTCGCTGCGGGCGTGGCGGCGGCGCCTGGTGTGCGAGGCTGGAAGCGCGGCTACGGAGCCGAACAATACGCCAGAGCGGGATAGGAAACTTAGTGGCTACTGAATGCAAGGATGCCCTGAGCGCATCGCCGGGACAGGGTGGAGGACGGGCGGCTGTCCGGACGGCATCGAGGGTGGGCGCATCATGAGCGCTGATCCGGCGGCGTACTTCCGGGCCAAGTTGGAACTCGAAATCGACGTCATGGACGTGGCCGACGCCGAGCCGGGCTCCCTGGTGGTGGTGGACACCCGCCGGCAGTCATCGTGGGACCACGGACATATTCCCGGAGCGGTACATCTTCCAACCGCACAGATTCCCGAGCTCGCAGGCCGCCTGGTCCCGCCCGGGTCGCGGGTGGTGGTGTACTCCTGGGGGCCGGGGTGCAACGGCAGCACGTTCGCAGCGCTCGCCTTCGCGGAGTTGGGATATTCGGTGAAGGAAATGATCGGCGGCATCGAGTACTGGATCAGGAACGGACTCCCCGTGGAAACGGCGGCCGGCCTTCGCGCGGAGTACCCCGATCCCTTGGTGACGGCCCATGCCGGGTGAGTATCGCCGTCGTGCATTAATAGTGATGCACATCACATAAATCTGAGCGTGAGGATCCGGTCCCCAGTCTCGTCTTCCTTGTAACGGCGCAAACAGGCGCCCACGAACACGAGGAGTGAAGTGCCATGACCATCCAGACGCACACCCCGGCAGACGTCCCCGCCAAGAACGGCAAGGAGTCCGCTGCCAAAGCACCCCAGTTCAAAGGCAAGGACGGCCGCGGGCTCACCACCGTTGCTGACGGCGTAGTAGCCAAGATCGCAGGCATCGCCATCCAGGAGATCGACGGCGTCCACGCCCTGGGTGGCGGCGCAGCCCGTGCGATCGGCACTCTGCGCGAGAAGGTCGGCCAGAAGGACCTGACGCAGGGCGTCAGCGTCGAGGTCGGCCAAACGCAAGTGGCAGTAGACGTCACACTTGTTGTGGAATACCCGCACCCCCTCCAGGAAGTGGCGGACAACGCGCGGGACGCCGTATACACCGCAATCGAGGACCTGGTGGGCATGGAAGTCACCGAGGTCAACGTCACCATTACGGACATCCACGTGCCGAGCGACGACGACTCGGATGGCGCCGACCATGAGCCGAGGGTCGCGTGAGCCCCACGGTAACCGGCCTGGCGGCCGGCGCCGTCCTGGCAGTGGTGGCCTTGTCCTTCGGCTTCTGGGGTTTCCTGGTCACGGCCCTGTTCATGGCAGTGGGCGCTGCCGTGGGCAGGGCGGCGGAGGGAAGGCTTGACCTCGCCGGAGTACTGGACGCGCTGCGCGGCAAACGCTCCTCATCATGAGCGGCGGGACCGGGACTGTGACCGGCGCACGCGCAGGCCACACCAGGATCACCCACGCGGCGCTCCGCAAAACCCTGGAGGCCGTTACGGCACAGGCATTCCACGTCAGCCCCGGTGCTGTGGGCGCGGAACTGGAGGATGACCGCGGCCTCTTGGGCGTGAAAGTGACAGTGAAGTTGGCAGCGCCACCGCTTCGGGCCCTGCAGGGAGGTCCCACGGTCTTCGAGCAGGCCCAGCGCGCACGGACGGCCATCGCGGTTCGGGGCTTCGCCCTCACCGGGATGCGGCTGGGCAGGGTGGACATCAGGCTCACGGCCGCCAAGCGTGCCCCGAGGCCGGAAGGAAGGGTTCAATGAGTCACGTCCGAACCATCAAGAGGATGCTGCGCAGGGAAACCCATTCATCCAGGTCGCTGGTCTCCATCGTCGTGGCAACGCTGCTCGCGCTGGCGTTTCTCTGGGCCGCGGCAGAAACGGTCCTGTGGATTCTGAAGGACCGGCCCTTGCTGGCTGATCCTCCCCGGGTGGGGGACTGGTTGGTCCAGCTCCCCGCAACAACCATCCCGGGCGCCTTGGGGGCGTCCGGGGTTGGGGTTGCACTGCTGGGCGTGCTGGTCCTGGTTGCTGCTGCAGCCCCCGGGCGGAAAGCCCGGCGGTCCCTCGGCAGCGACCGTAGCGCCATCGTCGTCGACGACCAACTCATTGCGGCGGCTTTGTCCCGGCGGTGCCGGCTGGAAGCGGGACTCGCGCCCGGACAGGTGACCACCACCGTAGGCGCCCGTTCAGTGCGGGTGGTGATGCGTCCGACGTCGGGCGTTCCACTCAAAGCGGAGGTACTGAAAGCAGCGGTCGACGGCGAACTGGCCGCCTTGGGACTGAAGCGGCGGGTTTCGTCATCGGTGCGCATAGTGGACGAAGGGGTGGTTGGCCAATGAGGAACACGAACAGGGCACTGAACAGGTTGCTCCTGGGCGTTCTGGGGCTGCTCCTGGTGATTCTGGGAGCGGCGGTTTTCGCGGCAGGCCAATTGCCCTCTGCTGCAACCACGTGGACCTCAACGGGCACCCGCGCCACCGAGCAGGCACGCCAGCTCCTGGAGTCCGCGCCGCTGGCCGGACCTCTCCGTAGTTGGTGGCTGGTGGCAGGGATCGCAGCGCTGCTCCTCTGCGCCGCTCTGTGCTTGGCATGGATTTCGCGCCAAGGCGGTGGACATACCCCGGTGATGGGCAGGCAATCGGACGGTATTGACGGAACCACGGTCATTGACTCCGGCCTGGTTTCGCTCGCAGTCCAGGAAGCACTCGCGGACCACAGGCAAGTACTCGCCACGTCGGTAACGGCTTGGGAATCGCGGCGTGGGACCATGCTGCGGTTGGCGATCGAAGCCCGGCAAGGAGCATCTCCGCGGGAACTGGCGGACACAGCCGAAGAGTTGGTCAAGGAAATCGACGCCTGGATGGGCCATCCGATGCCGGTGCTGGTGCGAATCACCAACGGTAACAGGAGCAGCCTGGCCAAACGCCGGCGGACCACATGACGTTTCAAGGGTTATCGCGAAGCCTCCCCGGGCTTCGCGGAAGCCAGGGAGGGAAGGAGTTGCGTGACAGACGCACAACGGGCCCAGCATCCGTTGGACCTGGTTCCGGACGCCATTCTTGCCGGTCGGGCCGCCGATGGTGACACGGCAGCTTTTGAGGCCTTGGCCCGCAGGCATGGACCACTGATGCGCGCCAGCGCCCGCCGACTGACCGGATCCTGGGCCGATGCTGACGACGTGGTCCAGGAATCGTTGGTCCAGGCATGGAAGCAACTGGAAAACCTGCGGGACCCGTCCACGGTGAGGAGTTGGCTTCTCAGGATCTTGGGCAGTCGAGGCGTGGACTACCTGCGCAAGCGCAGGAACCACGCACCCTTGGAAACGTCGGAGCCCCAGGCACCCCGGCTCAGCCCGCAGGATCCGGAACCGGCAGCTCTCAACGGCTCCGGGGTGGAAGCCCTGAAAGCAGCCCTCGCCGCCTTGCCCGAGGAACAACGGCGATGTTGGGTGCTCAAGGAGTTCAACGACCAAAGCTACGAGGAGATCGCCGAGACCTTGAACATCAGCCCTGCCAGCGTCCGTGGCCGGCTCGCCCGGGCACGCGTCACCCTTGCACGCAGAATGGAGGAATGGCGATGAGCACCTCCCCCGACACCCTGGAATGCGGTCATTCCCTGGCGGAGCTGAGCGCCTACCTGGACACCGGCGCTTTCAGCGACCCAGGACACCTGGAGACGTGCCCGGAATGCCAATCAGGTTTGGCCACCCTCCGCCGGTTGTCCGGCTTCGCGGGAGAACTGGTGCATGCAGACGTAGCCGAGGCAGGCTCTGGCACCGACGACTGGATGCAGTCGATACTGTCCAACCTGCGCCTGGAGCTTCGGCCAGGCCGGACCATCCCCCTGCTTTCGGACAACCCGGCGGATGTCCTGTCGGAGACTGAAGGCGCGGTGACCGCGCTCATTCGCTCCGTGGTGGACGCCATTCCGGGCACGGCCGCAGGAAAGTGCCACCTCCTGGGCGATGTGACGGATCCGGGGGCTGGAATTACCGTCACGGTGGACATCGCGGTGGTGTACGGCCACCACCTTGAGGAACGGGCAACCCAGGTCCGCGAAGCCTTGGCAGAGGCACTGCGGACGCAGACCGAAATGAACATCACCGGGATCGACGTGACCATCACGGACGTCCTGGACCCAGGCCCGGATTTCGGGAACCCGCGCGAGGAGCAGTCATGACGGAACCAGTGGCACGTGCGCTCGCCGAGGAACTGACGCAGGTTGTCCAGGCCGTGGATGGCGTCAGCGCGCTCTTCCCCGCACGGCCGTTGTGGCAATCACTTGCCGGTGCTGCCATCCAGGCAGTGACGGGGGAGGCCCAGCCCCTGGTGGGCCTTTCGGAGAATCCGGACGGGGTCTCCGTCAAAGTACGTATCGGTGTTGGGGCAAGCCACCCCGCTCCGGCCGTGGCCCGGAAAGTAGCCGAAGCAATCAGGACCTGCCTCCAGGAGCCAGCTGCCGTCGTCGAGGTGTCCGTTGTGAAGATCGAGGGCTAGCCGAACAGCACCGCAGCCTCCTCATAGCGGCGCTGCGGCACCACCTTGAGTTTGCCGAGGGCCTCATCGAAGCCAACCTGGCGGATGTCCGTGCCCTTCAAGGCGACCATGGATCCCCAGCGGCCTTCCACTACGGAATGCACGGCGGCCATGCCCAAACGGGTGGCCAGAACGCGGTCGAACGCGGAGGGGACGCCGCCGCGTTGGATGTGGCCCAGGATGGTGGTCCTGGTTTCGATCCCGGTCAGGGCCTCGATCTCCGGGGCGAGCTGGTCCGCGATGCCGCCCATCCGGGGACGGCCGAACGTGTCCAGCCCGCGCTCCGAGTGCGGGGTTTCAAGATGGTCGGGTACGAAGCCCTCGGCCACCACCACCAGCGGTGCGCGGCCACGGGCGTGGGCCTCCTTGACCCATTGGCCGATCTGCTCCACGCTGACCTTCTGCTCGGGAATCAGGATGGCATGCGCGCCAGCGGCCATGCCTGCGTGCAGGGCGATCCAGCCGACGTGGCGGCCCATGACCTCCGCGATCATGCAGCGGTGGTGGGACTCGCCGGTGGTCCGCAGCCGGTCCATGGCTTCTGTGGCGATGTGCACGGCGGTATCGAAACCAAAGCTGTAATCGGTGGCGTCGAGATCGTTGTCCACGGTCTTGGGCACGCCAACGATCTTCAGTCCGGCGTCCGTGAGGCGCTTCGCTGCGGCGAGGGTGCCCTCGCCGCCGATCGCGATGATCGCGTCGATGCCCAGCCGCTCCATGTGGGCCTTGATGACATCCGGTCCGCCGCCGTTTTCGAACGGATTGGTGCGCGAGGTGCCCAGGATGGTGCCGCCTTGCTTGGCGATCCCCCGGACCATGGCACGGGGGATATCAATGACATCCCCCTCCACCACACCGCGCCAGCCGTCGCGGAATCCCACGAATTCGTGCCCTTGGATGGCGATGCCCTTGAGGACAGCGCCCCGGATCACTGCATTCAATCCGGGGCAGTCGCCACCGCTGGTCAGGATTCCAATCTTCATGAGCCCACAGCCGCCAGCACCGACATGGCTTCTTCCACCACGTTTGCCGCGGGGAACGACGGCCGGTTCACGCCTGCCATCTCCTCCATGACACGGACCACCTGGCAGCTGTAGCCGAACTCGTTGTCGTACCAGACGTAGAGGACCAGGTTCTTGTCAGTGGAAATGGTGGCCAGGCCATCGACAATGCCCGTGTGGCGGGAGCCGACAAAATCGGTGGAGACCACTTCCGGCGAATCCATGTAATCGATCTGCTGCCGCAGGTCCGAATGGAGGGCCATCTCGCGCAGGTAGGTATTGACCTCGTCCTTGGTGGTGCCGCGTTCCAGGTTCAGGTTCAGGATGGCCATGGAAACGTCAGGCGTCGGAACCCGGATGGAGCTGCCCGTGAGCTTGCCCTGCAGTTCGGGGAGAGCCTTGGCCACGGCCTTGGCGGCGCCCGTCTCGGTGATCACCATGTTCAGGGCTGCGGACCGGCCACGACGGTCGCCCTTGTGGAAGTTGTCAATGAGGTTCTGGTCGTTGGTGAACGAGTGCACGGTTTCAACGTGCCCGTGGATGACACCGTACTTGTCGTTGATCGCTTGCAGGATCGGGGTGATGGCATTCGTGGTGCAGGATGCGGCGGTGACAATCCGGTCCTGGTCGGTGATGTCACCGTGGTTGATGCCGTGCACGATGTTCTTGAGATCGCCCTTGCCCGGTGCGGTCAGCAGGACCCGGGCCGCGCCCTTGCTGAGCAGGTGCTGCGAGAGCCCTTCGGCATCCCGCCAGCGACCGGTGTTGTCCACGACAAGCGCGTCCTTGATGCCATACGCGGTGTAGTCGATGGTGGCCGGATCGTCCGAATAGATCACCTGGATCCGGACGCCGTTGGCGGTGATGGTGTTGGCCTCGTTGTCCACCTTGATGGATCCTTCGAAAGAGCCGTGGACGGAGTCGCGGCGAAGCAGGCTGGCGCGCTTGGTGAGATCGTTGTCCGCGCCCTTGCGGACAACGATCGCACGGAGCCGCAGGCCATGGCCGCCACCGGCCTGCTCCACGAGGATGCGCGTCAGCAGACGCCCAATGCGGCCAAAACCATAAAGTACGACGTCGGTGCTGGCGCCGGCGTTGGTGCCCCGCTTGCCGACCACTCCAGCCAGTTCGGTCCGAAGGAAGTCCCCAAGGGAGGCTCCGTTGCCCTTCTCCTTGTACTTCTGGTTCAGGCGGGCGATGTCTATGGCTGCCGAGCCGAGCTGCAATTCCGCAAGGGCATTGAGGAGGGGAGCAGTCTCTTCGAGGAGGAGCTCTTCCTTGCTGATCCGGCGGGCAAAGCGGTGGGCCTTGAGGATGCTCATGGTGGACTTGTTCACCAGGCTGCGGCCGTGGATGCTGGTCACCACGTTGTTTTCGCGGTAGAGCCGGCCAATCACCGGAATCATCGCTTCAGCAAGGGCCTCCCGGCCCATCCACGTTGCAAGACACGTATCTGAGGTTTGCATCGGACTGCCTTTCCAGAAGAGGGGTCGGTAGGTTTTGCTTCCAGCCTCCGGGATGCTTCAGGGGCTTAGCATCCATCGTCCGTCCCGGACCAGGTTCCGGAAACGCTAATTCGGGATGGTTTTAACCACTCTTTAGGGTGGGCGCTGCGTGGTGCCGGCCGGTGGTTTGGGTGGTGGTGGTTTTAGGTGGTCATGGTGGCGAACATGAGGGCCATGGTGGTGGCGCCGGCGGCTTCGAGGCCGTGTTCGGTGCGGGTGTTTGTGGGGTGGTGGTGG
>NZ_JBIVXL010000012.1:0-148145 GCF_044769225.1 Paenarthrobacter sp. NPDC090522 | reverse complement strand
ATTCCCCCACGATGCCCCGGACGTCGTACGCCTTGAAGGAAGCCGAGAGGTCGAAAGTCTTGTTCTGCTCGCTAGTCACGCGCTCAATCCTACTGATAGGGCGGGAAACCGATGATTCCCGCCCTATCCATGACTCGTGACGTTGCGCACAGTCCCCTGTTCGTTACATGTCCGCCAGCGCACCACCCGGATTCTCAATGCAGTCCGCCACATACCGTAGGAATCCAGCTGCCGTTTCACCGTCGCAAACCCGGTGGTCGAAGGCCAACGTCAGCTCGGTGACCTTGCGCACGGCCAGCTCACCGTTCACCACCCAGGGCTTATCGATGATGCGGCCCACGCCCAGCATCGCCACTTCTGGGTAGTTGATGATCGCCGCTGAGCCGTCCACGCCAAACACGCCGTAGTTATTCAGTGTGAAGGTACCCGATCCCAGTTCGGTCGGGGTCGCCCTGCCATCGCGGGCGACTGCGGTCAGCCGCCGAATTTCTGCGTCCAGTTCGCGGGCGCTCAACTGATGGGCGTTGCGTACCGACGGAACCACCAGACCACGGTCTGTTTGCGCGGCAAAGCCGAGGTTGACTCCGTCGAAGCCCACGATCTCCTGCGAACCGTCGGCCACCGTTTCGAAGCGCGTGTTGAGTGCCGGATATTTTTTTAACCCAGCAGTGACAAAACGGGCAATGAAGGCCAGGAGCCCGGGAGTATCGTGTGGCGCGCGCTTTTTCAGTTCGGCCCGCATTTCCAGCAAAGCTGTTGCGTCAACATCCACCCATACAGTGGCTTCCGGGATCTCCGAACGGCTCTTGGCCATGTTCGCAGCGACTGCTTTGCGGACGCCACGCACAGCCGTGCGGGCAGCCACCGCCAGTCCGGTCCGGGAATCGACATCGCCTTCCACAGCGGGCTGGGCCTCCGGCGCTCGGGTCGGCGCGGGCGCGGCAGGAGCCTCGGGCGTGGCAATAGCCGCTTCCACGTCCTTACGCATGATCAGGCCGCTGGTCCCCGAACCCTCAATGGAGTCCAAGGAGACGCCGTGATCCCGGGCCATCTTCCGCACGAGCGGCGAGATGACAGCGCTGAGCTTGCCGGGGATCCTCGTGCCGGCCAAAGCGGGTTCCAGCGGAGCCTCCTGAACAACTGAGCCGACGACGGCGACACTCCCCTTCCGCGGTCGCGTCCGGCCAGCGGTCGCCCCGCCAGGGGTCCCGTAGCCGATGAGGACGTTGCCGGAGCCGGCCTTCTCCTCCGTCCGGTAAGTCTCGGCGGCCGCTGAAACCTCGGGCGAAGCCGTTACGCCAGTCGACACTGCGTCTTCGACAGCAGCGGGAGCCTCGGGCGCAACCGGAGCGGCACCCGCGCGAGCGATCGAGATCAGCGGCTTGCCGACGTCGAGCGTTTCACCAGCCTGGCCGTGCAGTTCTGCGACCGTGCCCGCATAAGGCGATGGCACCTCCACCATGGACTTGGCCGTCTCAACTTCGGCGATAGGTTGATCGACTTTGATTTCATCGCCGACGGCGACGAGCCAGTTCACGAGTTCGGCCTCGGTGAGGCCTTCCCCCAGGTCCGGCAGAAGGAATACCTGCATATCTGAGCTCATGGTCAGTCCTCCCACTGAAGGTCGTCGACGGCGTCGAGGATACGGTCGACGCTGGGCAAGTAGTAGTGCTCCAACTTTGGAGACGGGAACGGTACGTCGAAGCCTGTGACCCGACGGATCGGAGCTGCCAGGTAATGGAAGGCACGCTCTTGGACCCGGGCCACGATTTCGGAGGACACAGACGCAAAGCCATGCGCTTCGGCAATCACGACGGCGCGTCCCGTCTTGCGCACTGACGCGCAGACGGTTTCGTCGTCGAAGGGGACGATGGTGCGGACGTCGATGACCTCGAGGGAACGGCCTTCTTCGGCGGCAGCCGCTGCGGCTGCGAGCGCGGTAGGCACGGACGGGCCGTAGGCGATGAGCGTCGCATCCGTCCCGGGACGCGCGACGGCGGCGCGGCCCTCAGTGGAGGTGCCGGCGTCGTGCTCTGCGCGCAACGCGGCCAGGTCCACCTGGTCCTTCGACCAGTAGAGCTTCTTGGGTTCCATGAACATGACCGGGTCATCGGAGTCGATGGCCTCCCGGAGCATGCGGTAGCCATCGGCAACTGTCGCGGGGGTATAGACCTTCAGGCCGGCGGTGTGGGCATAGTACGACTCAGAGGAATCGCAATGGTGCTCCACTCCCCCAATTCCGCCGGCGTAGGGAACACGGATGACCATGGGCATTTTGAGCTTGCCCTTGGTGCGGTTGTGCATCTTGGCCACGTGGCTGACGATCTGCTCGAAGGCCGGGTAGGCGAAGGCGTCAAACTGCATCTCGATTACCGGACGCATTCCGTTAATGGCCATGCCAACGGCCATTCCCACGATGCCGGACTCGGCGAGTGGAGTATCAAAGCAGCGCTGTTCGCCGAACTCGGCCATGAGTCCGTCAGTGATGCGGAAGACGCCGCCGAGCATGCCGACGTCTTCGCCGAAGACCAGCACCGAGTCATCTGCCCGCATGGCATCTGACATTGCCGTGTTCAGGGCCTTGGCCATAGTGATGGACTGGGGCCCCGTGGCTTCTGCGGTTGCTGCGGCCGAAGCAGCAGCACTGGCCGTGGCGGCGCTGACGTTGCCGTTAACGGAAGTGGTGACGGTCATTTTGCGCTTTCCTCACGTGCGAGTTCGCCGGCAAGCAATTCGGACTGCTCTTTCAACTGCGGGGTCTGCTTGGCGAAGACGTACTTGAACAGGTTCTGCGGTTCCACAGGAACGTCCTCGCCAAGCCCTTCCCTGAGCTGGGTAGCAACGGCTTCAGCGTGGTCGGCGATCTTCGCATTGGATTCTTCGCTCAAGAGGCCCTTGTCCGTGAGATACGCCTTCATGCGGGTCAGCGGATCCTTCGCCTGCCATTCGGCGACTTCGCTGTCCGGGCGGTATCTGGTGGCGTCGTCGGCGTTGGTGTGGGCCTGCATCCGGTAGGTATGAGCCTCGATCAGCAGGGGACCCGAACCTTCCCGGGCAAGTTTGACGGCACGGTCCATGACAGCGAGCAGGGCTACGAGATCGTTGCCATCAACGCGCTCCCCTGCCATTCCATAGCCAACAGCCTTGTGCGCGAGGGATGGCGCCACCGACTGGTGGCTGAGCGGTACGGAGATTGCGTACTTGTTGTTCTGCACAAAAAAGATGACAGGCAGGTGGAAGACAGCTGCGAAGTTGAGGGCCTCGTGAAAGTCACCTTCGCTGGTGGCACCGTCACCGCACATGGCCATGACCACCGTGTCTTCGCCGCGAAGCTTCGCAGCGTGGGCAACGCCGACAGCGTGCAACAACTGTGTGGTCAACGGTGTGCACTGGATGCCGACATTGTGCTCCCTGGGGTCATAGCCGCCATGCCAGTCCCCGCGGAAGATGGTCATTACCTCAACAGGGTCAACGCCCCTGGTCATAACAGCTACGGCGTCTCGATACGTCGGGAAAAGCCAGTCCCCTTCACTAAGGCACATGGCAGCCGCGACCTGGCACGCTTCCTGGCCGTGGCTTGACGGATAGACGGCCATGCGGCCCTGCCGGACCAACGCGGAGTTCTGGTCATTGACGCGCCGCCCGATGACGAGTCGCTCGTAGGCTTTCAGAAGTTCCGCGTCACCTGGCGTCGGGTATTCATGGCCCGGTTCGGTGCCTTGCATCTCCTTCGAGCGGAGGGTGCCGTCCGGGTTCACCATCTGGATCTGGTGACGGGCGGGCAGCATGTAGTCCTCCACGCTGATGCCGAATTTTCTCCGAACGTCAGCAGCCTGGTCCTCCGCTGCCGTTTCCGGCGCAGAGTGGTCTGCATGGATCGTCATTGGTCCGTCCTTCTCTAGCCACTATGTGCTTCCAGTATCGTCCGGATGGATGTTTCGTATCCAGCATTGCGGGAAATCATGGAAGAGCTTGTTGCATAGGGCTATTCTGAGAGACGAATTGCCATTGTGAGCTGGGTAACTACCGGCGCTGTAGACGAATTGGAGCCTTCTGTGAGCGAGACCGAGGCCGAGCAGACCGCAGTCCCCCTGGACAGTGTTGACCGTGACATCATCCGCGAACTCACCACGGACGGCCGTATGTCCATCACCCAAGTGGCGGAGAACGTGCACATCAGCCGCGCCCATGCCTATTCCCGCTTGGCTCGCCTGACCGGCGAAGGGGTGCTCACCAAATTCACCGCCTTGGTGGATCCGATCAAGGCCGGCCTCCGCTCCTCGGCCTACGTGACCCTGAAGGTCCAGCAGCACTCATGGCGGGAATTGAAGGAACAACTGCGTTCCATCCCCGAGGTGCACCACATCGCTTTGGTGGGCGGGGACTTCGACGTCATTTTGTTGGTGCGGGCTACTGACAACATCCACCTCCGCCGTGTGATCTTCGACCAACTTCAGTCCATGGAAGGCGTGCTGGATACCCAGACATTCTTGGTTTTTGAGGATGTTGATACGAGGTAGTCGGCTTTTGTGGAGGGACTTTTTCAGGAACGTCCAGTTTGGAACCCTAAACTGTCCCCATGCCCACCAAAACCGCCTTCATGACGCGCGTCGCTTTGCGGTCGCTCATCGCGTGTGTGGCGGCACTTGCCGTGTGGCTTCTCCTGGCGATCCAGTTCTTCGCGCTTCCTCCCCAGGCCACGCCGCACCACACCGACGCGATTGTGGTGCTCGGGGGAATGAGCCGCGAACGCCTTCCGGTCGCGCAGGACCTACAGAAATCACTCGACATCCCGGTTCTGGTTGTTTCTACGACAGGGTTGTCCGGCAACGTTGAGGGTGACGCCCTGTGCAGCGAAAGTGCCGGCGACGATGCGGATTTGATCTGTTTCCGGCCTGATCCCCTGAACACTCGCGGGGAAGCCGATGCGGTTGCCTCCCTGGCCGCCGAGCATGGTTGGAAGTCCGTCACCGTGGTCACGTCGGATTACCACCTGATGAGGGCCGGCACTTTGATGCGGCAATGCACATCAGTTGAGGTACAAATGGTGGGTTCCGAGCCTGACCTCTCTGCAGGTGCTTGGCTGGACCGCTTCGCTGTTGAAACCGGCGGTTTGATTGATGTGTGGATGCGGCCGGAGTGCGGTTCTTAACCGGTCCTCGTCGTGACAAAAACCGTAACTAAGTAACTGCCGCTGTAAGCCGAACTCCGAATTTTTGACGAACATTCCGGATCTCCTTTTGACGCTTGAAGGATTCCGTCAAGGGATTGAGTTTGCCACTGCCCCCGTGCATCATTTTCCCATAGGTCCAAGGTCTCACCCTACGAGCCCAAGGATCAGTTGTGCCAACATTTAGAGCCGAGACGCTCCTACCCGCTCCACCCAGAGTCCGCCTACTACTCATCAGTGTTCTGGCCGCCTTTGCCCTGCTGACGGGTTCCCTTAATGGATCTGCCGCGCACGCAGCAACTGCGCCCGTTTACCCCATCAGTGGCTACTTCATCTATGGCAGCACCAGTGATGCCACAAACACCAAAAAGCTGACAGACATTAAATCCGTAGGCGGAGATACCGTCATCACTTTCGGTTCCCTGTTGAAACCCGCTACATTGTCTTCAATTCCGGCCGCCTGCGTTATCTCAGGGATTAACTGTGCAAAGGCCGCAACGACTGGTGTCACAGTGAACAGGTACTTTACCTACTCTGATGGAAGCACCTGGGGTTCGCCGGCGCTGCTGTGTGCACGCGACAAAACCGTCACCAGCGGCAGCACCGTCTACACCATCCTGGTATTGCCTGCGGAGGGAAGTGGGTGCACATCCCCCAGCGGAAAGTACGACGTTGTGGTCATCAACGGCACCACCTCTTCCATCTCGGTTTCGCTGGGCAAGGCCGCCACGAGTCTGGGAATGAAGTATTACGCCGGCCTGCCGGCACCCGTAAAGCGCACGGACGTAACGTATCTTCCGGACTTGTCATATCAAACGACGTTTACAAAATTCACTGAGCGTTTCCTCCAATACCAGGACAAGGTAAACGAAGTGCCAGGGCTTGCAGGGTTTTACCACCACACAGAAATGCCCCTGAGCGACAGCTTCACTTGGGACCCCGTGCTGGCGCTCTATGACCTGCAGAACGCAGCAATAGCTAAGTTCATGCCGACCCGGGGTGCGATAGTGAGTCCGTATATTGACACGAGAAAGACCGCTGGCGCCCGCGTCACCACAGACCAGGTTCGTCAGGCAGTTAGCAACATCGCAGAAACAGCGAACGGCGTCTCGCTGGCAATCGCTGTTCAGGACGGTATGGGTACAGGCAAGGCAGGTGCCTTCTTCGGCAATGAGAGCACTACCGGAGTAGATCAATACGCTGCGTCGGTGGTCGGCAGCGGATCGTGGGGCAGCAAGTACTTGGCTCCTAACCGTGATTACTTCCAGGCGATGGCAGACGGCATCGAAGGAACCGGTGCCGAGTTGTGGGCCAACATTGAGGGAATGGCACCAGCAACGAGCCAGAACCCCTGTGACAATAGCCTTCGCGGCCAAACGACCAAAGCCCGCGTCGACCGACAACTGCAGCAGTTGGGTAACGCTCCGGTGAAGGCCATCTCCTTCATGTGGGACCCGTACTATACGTGCACAGGAACTTGGGCGCCCCTTGTCGAACGCTCTAAGGCGGCCAGCAGCACCCCCGTCATAACGGATTCCATATTCTACGGAAACGGCGACGTCCTGGTAACCGGCTACAACCTTAGCGGTGGATCCATCAGCGTGAAATGGACAGACGTGTACGGTGGAACCTACGAAAAGACCGTCGCGGCAGTCGGCTTCAACGCTTCTTACGGAGTACAGCACGGCCTCAATCCGCGGCTGGAATCGGTGACGGCCATCTTGGGAAGTACGTCCCTGGGCTCGGGGAAATATTACATGGTCAATGTCACCAACGGTGCCGGGGCGAAGAATGACGCGTTCTACTCGGACCGCGGCTAACTATCATCCCGGGACGCCCCGACCAGCCCGCCCTAGCATCTTCGAGGGCGGGATGGTCGGTGTTGAATCATGGACTACTCCAAGCGCAAGGGAAGTCCTCGGACCTGCTCATGGGGCCGCGGCAGTAGTTCGATTCGCGGGTCTGCAATCCAATTCCGCCACCAATCCCCGTTCAATCGCGGGCCCCGTTACGTAAGCCGGTATGGCACGTCATCTCCCGGATGCAAGAATTGGATGTGCCCACGCCCCATCTGGACGCAATTGAGGAGTGAATAAATGACGGATGCCATCCGCCAGCAGACAGCACTCACGCCCTCCCCCCGACACATGCGCAAACGCCGTCTTCGCGGGGAGGTTCCGACCGTGCTTCTAACACCTAGGAGCTCCCCGGCCAGCGTGAACGAAGGTCCTATCACCGCCGCCACAATGGAGGACCGCGCAGCTGCCGCACACCAAAGCGTCGAGTCGCCCAGCCCCGGAAAATCGCGACCCCCGAAGCACGCAACCCCCCAACAAAAGCGGCTTGTAGCGCTTACGCTTGTGATCCTGGTCTCGCTCAGTATCCCCGTACTGGCGCTGACCTTGATGTTCGCGGGCTAGACCTTAGCGAGGAGTAATACACAATTAATCACCTCGATTGACTGTGAGGTAGCATCGGCTGGTCAACTACTGCCATTCCCGGGGGAATCCATGCCCAGCGTCATGCCTATTTTCGGTACTCGCCCAGAGGCCATCAAAATGGCACCGATTATCACCGCACTCAGGGAGTCCTCCGACTTCGACTGCATCGTTACGGTTACTGGCCAGCATCGGGAGATGCTCGATCAAGTGAACGAGCTCTTCCACATCGTGCCCGATTACGATCTCGACATCCTTCAACCCGGACAATCGCTTTCGGCGATCATGACTCGGACGATCGATGGTCTAGACAAGCTGTTTTCGACTCAAAAGCCAGATGCTGTCATCGTCCAAGGCGATACGACGACGTCTACAGCCGGTGCCATAGCTGCGTTCTATCACGGGATTCCGGTCGTTCACGTGGAGGCTGGCCTCCGAAGCGGGGATCTACAGTCGCCCTTCCCAGAGGAAGCTAATAGAAAGATCACGAGCCAGATAGCCAGCCTTCACCTTGCTCCCACCAAAACCAGCAAAGCAAATCTCTTGGCTGAAGGAATTGACACCGACCAAATAGTCGTGACCGGCAACACCGTCATAGACGCGCTCCTTGAGATCGTCGACAAGAGACTCCCCTTCTCCGATCCTCAGCTCGAAGAACTGGCGGCCAGTGACCGCCGGGTGCTTCTGGTGACAACTCACCGGCGCGAAAACCAGGGCGACGCCATGCGCGGAGTGGGACGAGCGCTTTCCCGAATAGCAGCAGCCGAGCCCGAACTTGTGATCGTTCTGCCGGTCCACAAGAACCCGATCGTGCGCGAAGCGGTTCTCCCGGCAATTGAGGACTTACCCAACGTAATCATTACCGAACCACTGTCCTACGGGGAGTTCACACGCATGCTTTCGATGGCTCACTTGGTCTTGACTGACTCTGGCGGAGTGCAAGAGGAGGCGCCAAGCTTGGGAATACCAGTCCTCGTTATGAGGGAAAACACAGAGCGCCCGGAAGCTGTACACGCCGGAACTGTTGCGCTGATCGGAACCGACGAAAACCGGATTCTGAATGAAGTCCTACGCTTACTCAACGACGAAGAAGCCTTCGATTCCATGGCCAACGCAGTAAACCCGTATGGCGATGGCAAAGCCGCAGAGCGGACTGTGGCAGCTATCTCGCACTTGCTCCGTATTGGCCCCAGACATGAAGACTTTAATGCGGACGTTGAAATTGGGCTCGGTTCAAACATGTATGGGCCCGCTCGACGGTTGCAGACTCGAACCTGATATTTGATTACGCGTATCCAGAGACGCCGGGAGAATTAATATGCAGCTAAAACTAAAAGGGTACTTCAAGGAAGATAATTCACCGGTCGCCGAAGCACTCAAAGCAGTTGAAATGCTTGAAGCAACTTCAATGAGCCGTCCTCACGTTTTGGGGTACACGCCAGTCGGCCGAACAAACCCTTATCAGTCGCTGCTCTATCGGGCAGCGGAAGACTATAATATTGCTACGGTTCCAGTCGTAAAGAGCTGGGATTTTCAAAAATTATTCAAGCTACCAACGGACAACTCGAATGTTATTCTCCACATTCACTGGACCTCATTCATTCTCCATGGGATAACTAGCTACAACACGGCTAAGAAAAAAATTCAAGATTTTCGCGCAGCAATCAACGACATAAAGTCAAAAGGCGGGAAAATTGTTTGGACACTCCACAATATCATCCCTCACGACTCGCTGTATCCCGATCTTGAAATGCAAATCCAGCAATTCTTGGCCGAGCAGGCTGATGTGCTCCACGTGCTATCTGATGCTTCTGCGGAGATGATGTCGGCAGCTCTAACAATTGATAAACGAAAGCTCGTCAATGTCCCGCACCCAAACTACCGTCTGACGTACGAAGACTACGTCACGAGACGGAATGCACGGCTTGAGTTCGGTATCGGCCCAAATGACCGCGTCTACGTACTCCTCGGGGCACTTAAAGCATATAAAGGCCTTGATCGACTCCTAAAGGCCTTCGATGGGTTCCGCGCCGGCGACCCGTCTATCAGACGCGTCCTTCTCGTCGGAGGAATGGCTGATGAATCAGCTGAAGTTACAGAGTTTGTAAAGAAGTGTCTGAAGCACCCCGACATATTGATTGAGCCAAAAAAAGTGCCCAATCACATGGTTCAAAACTACATGCGGGCGGCAGACGTTGGTCTTGCCCCGTACACGCGCATGTTGAATAGCGGCGCCGTCTTGTTATACCAAAGCTTTGATTTACCGGTGATAGCCTCAGATGTCCCGGCTATTTGGGAGAACATGACCGAAGAAATCGGCGAGCGTGTCGCGGACAATTCGGTTCAGAGCCTTGTCTCGGCTTTCGAGCGGGCTGATCGATTCTTCGAAAACGACGTTCGACGCCAAGTACGAAGCTACGCCGATCAGTTCGATGCCACGGTGCTCTCCAGAGAGTTTGCAAGCCGCGTTCTCTGGAAGCTCGGTGGTGGATCCACCGAATCAAGTGCGGCCAAATCCTAAGCGGAGGAGTCAAAAATATGGTGCAAGGTCAAGAAGCGTTTGAGGAAACCAAACCGCGCTCGCCCTACCGAGGAAGACCCTCAACGACGTTTTGGCGGGCTGCTGTCTCGGACAATCAAGGCGAGACTCTTAGCGGACTCTACGAAAAGAAATTCAACATTGGGGCACATGATGCCGTTGCGACTGCCGGTAGTTGCTTCGCACAGCACATTGCCACGAACCTCCGCAGCAACGGCTTCAACGTGATCGATGCGGAACCGGCCCCAAAAGCAATGACGCGAAAGACTGCAGAGAAATTTGGCTTTGGTGTCTACTCCGCGCGCTTTGGGAACATCTACTACGTCCGTCAACTTCTTCAGCTGGCACAGGAGGCCTACGGCCATCGCCAGCCGAGTAGCTGGATATGGAAGAAGGGCAACCGTTACTTCGATGCCCTTCGACCTTCGGTAGAGCCAGAAGGCTTCGCAACTGAGGCCGAAGTAGTGACGCACCGACAGCAACACTTGGCCGCCGTTCGAAAGCTACTAAGTTCTGCTTCAGTCCTGGTATACACATTTGGCCTTACTGAGGGGTGGGTGGATAGGCGCTCTGAAACCGTCTTTCCCACGGCCCCGGGTACGCTTTGCGGTGATTTCGACCCGGAGGTGTTCCATTTTAAGAACTTCAGTTATGCAGAAGTAGTCTCCGATTTCGAACAACTTCGCGACCTGATCAAGCTACATAATCCTGACATCAAGTTTCTTTTGACCGTCTCACCGGTGGCGCTGGCTGCTACAGCCACCGACGACCATGTACTGGTTTCCACAACCTATTCAAAAGCAGTACTTCGGGCGGCTGTTGGTGACCTCGCTAAGAGGCACGATGATGTCGCATACTTCCCGTCCTTCGAAGTGATCACTGGAAGCCCTGCACGCGGACGCTACTGGGACGATACGCTGCGCTCCGTAACTCCGGAAGGAGTAAGGCAGGTCATGACGCACTTCTTTAATTCCCACTCACCGGTTGGCGATGACGAAAAGGAAAAAATAGTGACAGCTGAAGAACTCCTTTGCGAAGAAGCACTTCTGGAGGTGTTCGGTAAGTGAAAATTTGCTTTATTGGCGATTCCCATCTCGGACACATTATGCCGACATGGAAAGAGCGAGCCGCTTCTGAGCCTTCTGCGCAGGCTAGCTTCCACATAGAGCGCACCTACGGGACTTTACCGTTGACCCTGCTTGTTGATTCGGAGAAAGTTGCAGAGTTCACAGATATTTCGTGCGCCTACTCTGCCGAAGTTGAAGTAGAAAATTATGATGCGTTCATTGTGTTTGGCATGCATTATTCCTTTACCGCCTTGGCGAAAACGCACATCGACTTCCGATCCGCCCGGAATCGCGGAAATGGCGATGCTTACCTTCTGTCCGATTCGGCTTATTCTGCGATGATCGAGGAATTGTACCAGTTCTCTAAGGCAAAGCGTGTCATCGATTCATTGAAGGCCCATACGAAGAAGCCGATATTCTATGCACAGCAGCCCATGCCGCTGGAGTGGGTCATCAAGCGGTCAGAGAAAAATCTTTCATTTTTTGAAAAGATTGTTGCGTCTGACGACATCAAACAACTGCTGGAAAGCTACGAAGATAGCCTGAACCAACTCCAATTCGAAGGCGTTAGGATTCTCAGGCAGCCGAGTCAGACGCTCTCGATGCCTGGCTTCACGAAGTCGGAGTTCGGCTTGGCAGACATAAATGACACCAGCCCAGAGAGTCCTTACTCAAAAGGCGACTATTTCCATATGAATTCTTCCTATGGAGAGTTAGTCACAAACGACATCTTAGATATAGTTGTAAATGGCATGGGAGAGTAATATGGCGGTACCCTCGCCTATTGAGTACGTTCTGGAATTTCCTAAACCAGTGAAGTCGGTCGAGTTTGTCGTGGACCTGAGCACCTCTGTGAGCGAGAAATCACTCGTCGCCCTGGTTAAGCCTCCAGCCACAGCAAACGTCATCCCGGGAAGTTGGACCTTCTCTGGTGCCCTGCAGGGCCACTTTAAGTATCTGGCGGCGGAGGAGCCAAATGCATATTCGCTACCAAAGTTGTCCTTCGATGATTTCGTTTCTGAAGTTCGACTGCACGTCGTGCCCTGGGGGCAAAAACTTGTCACGCCTGAACGCGCTGTGACAGGTATTTGGGCCGTTTCGGACTTTGTGACCGATATTTCGGAAGACCTCAACGTTATCGTGAAAGGAAGGCTCGTCTAATGCCTGACGATTTGTCGGAAAAAGTCGGCGCCCTCGTCGTAGCAGGACCAGGAACGGACTCAACGGCGCTTGACCGTACGCTGAAGTCACTTCGCTGGGCTGGACTCAAGCCAGTGGTTCTGGCGAGCGAGAGCGGCGATCCCGTCAATAGCTCTTTAGACGGATTCTCCTACTATGATCCCGCGGCACAGACCTCTGCTGGTGCAGTGAACAAAGCGCTGTCGTCCATTGCCCAGCCATTTGCTTTGATCGTCCAAGCAGGATCCCTGATTCCACAAGGCACCAGTAAAGCCCTAGGTCTTTTGACCGAGAGCCATCCCAATTCGATTATCAGATTCCCGCATCGAATTGTCAGACCTTTGGCCCCTCTCGACGAGTCTGAGATTGACGGCCTTATCGTCGAAGACGGGCAACTGCGTACAGACACTGTCTTGGCACCCCGACATGGCTCCTCTTCTGCCGTTGCTGTTCCACGGCGGCTCCTTCACACTCTGCGTGGCCTAAAGCCTGCGGCTCAGGACCTTGCCAAAGCATTGGAAGACCTCATCCAGCGGGGCAAACAGTTCGGATTTACGGAGGAATGGACATCTCCGGCCGCAGGGGTCTTCACGTTTGCTACCAAGATGCATTCGCTGCCACAGTTTGACGCCAGCCAACTTGCTGGCGGATCGGCCAGCCCCGGTATGTTTGGCGACCTTCTGGGGTGGACTTCGTCTTCCTTGGAGGACGGGCCGCTGGTCTCCATCATCATTTCCACGTACAACCGCGCAGAATATATAGCTGAGTGCCTGAACTCGATCGTCGCTCAGACTGTTCAAGATTTTGAAGTAATTTTGGTTGACGATGGAAGTACGGATAACACGGCTGAGGTCGTCAATTCCTTCGGCGACGCCAGGGTTCGTTACTTTGGCCGAGAAAATCGTGGGATTTCCGCTTCGCGAAATTTCGGTTCAGACCAGGCCTTGGGTGCATTTATCGCGGTTCACGATGACGACGACATTATGCTTCCTTGGCGTCTGCAGTCGCAACTCGAATCCTTGGAACCCGGTGATCACGGTAGTTTCGGCGTGTCAGTGCACTTTGATAACGCGACGGGAGAAGTTCACCGACTGGTGCACCGGTTATTCAACATGCAAACGGCACTGAGATATGGCAATAACCCTACTCACCCAACCTGGCTAATACGGTCCGATGTATTCAAAAAGTTCCGCTACGACGAGACGCTGAAAAGTGGCGTCGACAACAACATCGCCCTTCGGATGGTGCGCTCGGGCGTCAGGATGAAACACACGGGTGAGAATCTTATCCTCAGGCGTCTTCATGGTGGGCAGATTACGCGAAGCGCTGGTGAAATTCAGCAGGCCTCAGCCAAGATGTCACAACGAATGTTGAAATTTGCAAATGGCTTGGCTGGCGACCCAACAAAGGTCGTCGCTTCCGAGGAGTGGCTTTCGAACATGGCCGATAAGGCGTTCGAAGAATCGGTTCGTCCATATTTGCCTGATCATCTCGTGACGCGTCGCGTGACCTGCAACGTAATGCCCCAAGATTTTGACAACAGTTTCTCGCCAGAAGGTACAAATGTAGCTGTCAGCGGTGCCCAGGAGAGTCCGTCTTGGGAAGAGGCTCTTCCACGAACAAACATCCTGGCCGGAGTGTCGTGGGCAGACCTTGCCACACTCCGAAAAAGCGGTGTTGAGTTCTCCGCATTTGAAGATGGCGTTGCTTCCGCGAGCGAGATACTTATGCACGCTGTGGCCGATCACGCTGGGCGGGCCGCTGGCAAGTACAGCTTGGTCCTCTCGGATCCCCAATCGAAAACGACGATTGACGATGTTGATTTGGATAAAACTCGTGGTGTGGTTCTAAGTGGATCGGATGCCGATTCCGTGTATCAATACACCGTGCTGCACCAAGCCAACCTAAGTCAGTGCGTGGTAGCAGTTAGTACGGTCCTTGAGCAGCAGAAGGAGGGAGCTCGTCCAGCCTTCCTGATTGCAAAAGCTTCTCCGAACGCAGCTCGGGATCTGTGCGCTGCTCTTCGAGTCTCTGAGGAAACAAAATGAAATTTCAATGGACAAAGAACGAGTATGGCAGATCAGGAATCCTTGCCATTCCGGAGTCGGGCGATACTCAGCCACATGTCGATACCTTCTACATGGACTACCTCATCGAAAACTTGGACCAGGATCGTCTAGCTATAGCGGCTGCCCTTGTCTTCGGTCGATACAGCGGTAGTCGGTTGTCCTTTTCGGCCCCGGTGTCCCTTCCGGTGGCACGAGCAATCGAGGCGTTCTACCAAGACTCAGGACTCAGGGTTGATCCGGTGTCCTACGGGGAAAACCGCTCTCCGCACGGTGATTCTATTCTCCACGTCAGTTCACGATCAAGGCACTCGAGTCATACCAACCGCGTTGGCGAGCAGCGATGCCTTAAGGTTTCGCTTCTTCCCACCGACAAGAATTCGGGCGCACTCTTAACCATGGACAGCCTCGATGTCTCGTCGAATTCATGGCTGCATTCTGAGTTCCTGGCCATTCCCTATGCGGGAGACCTCTGCAGGATTTCATCTGGTGTCTTACTATCCGCCGATCTCAGCGCCGCCGGAGTAGCTATCTGCAAGTCCGATACCGCCCTACCGGTTCAAGTCCTGCATACTACACAGCGACTACTTGAAACAGTAGGGCTTTCGTTTGGTTTAGCGGATTGCGCCTAGGAATTGTTGTGATCCAGTAACTTTAGTGGGTGCTTGGGGCGCTCGGCCGATACAGACTCCTAGCCGGCCCCAAGCCCCCATAAATCGGATGGAAATGAACGGCGGAGCGGATCTGGGTTCCAAGCAGCGAGTGGGTGTTCATGGAAACCCGAGTTTATTCTGAGGGCTTTTAATGCATCGTCGACAGTCGCGTGGCACAGTAACTTACGTCTACCTGTTCCCAGAATGTAGTCTTCGTATTTGAACAGACTCTCCTTGGAAGGCATGAACAATGCCGTAGGAATACCTAGAAGTTCGCCGACAACTAATCCGTGAAGCGATGACGTAGCAATTTGCTCACTTTGAACCAGCCGCGTTAGCACGTCCACAACCGAGCCGCGTGGGTTAATCACGTCCGGCAAAGTCCTAAGGGCATCGAAATCGTGAAAGTTCGGTATGACTGCAAGCTTTGAATTTTTTTGTTGACTCAGTTCGAAGAGGTGGGGCATGGCGTCAAGCAGAAGCAGGGCAGGATCGCCGTACACTTCCGGATCGTCGATCCCTTTGTTTTTTACAAGCCATCGTCCGCTCAACGGCCCTCGGACAGCTCTGACGTCCAGGTCCGAGAACCTATGGTGCGCCAAACCGATCTTTCCATTCACGCCCGATCCCCAAATGGTGTCACCGTCGCTGGCGAAATGGACAATAGACCCCACTGTCAGAAGTGTGCCCCGCACTTCGGCTTGCATGGCCGGCGCAAGAAGGGAAAGCCCTAGTGCCCGTGTCTGAAGAAGTTTCCGTACAAGCACCGGACCAAGGAGGTCGCCAAAGTTATTAACGTTGCCAACGCGTCCCGTTGCATTCTCGCGAATAGGGTTCCAGGAAAGAACATCGACCCCGTAGACATTAACCAATATGCGTCCTCCAAACCTCTTATGTAATACCTAGCGTTTCGGTCAGCACGGAACCTTTAGCACAACACTGAACAGGGACCGACATGCGAAACTGCAATCAGCCAATGAATAAACGTTGGCGATTACACGTCGCTTCCCGTCGTTTCAACCACACCATATCAAGGCGATGCAACTCGGCTATCGCTTTCGACTTTGCAGAGAAGGAAGTATGTCGCTTCGAATCACCGTCATTGGAACAGGCTATCTCGGTGCAACCCATGCTGCCTGCATGGCAGAACTCGGCTTTGAGGTTCTTGGCCTCGACACGGATCCAAAAAAAGTCGAGCAACTGAGTGCGGGCATTCTCCCATTCCACGAACCAGGCCTGCCCGAGCTGCTCAAGAAGCACACGACTACTGGACGGCTGCGCTTCACCACATCATACGAAGAGGCCGGTGCGTGGGGCGACGTTCATTTCATCGCCGTGGGCACTCCGCAAAAGGCCGGGGATCATGCCGCCGACATGACGTACGTCGACAATGCAACGACCGCTCTAGCAGCAAATATCACAAAGAACGCGCTGATCGTTGGAAAGTCCACAGTGCCCGTTGGAACTGCGCGTCGACTCCAGGAGCTTGTGAAGTCCGTGGCTAAGACGTCAGTGAATGTTGAGCTGCTGTGGAATCCGGAATTCCTGCGTGAGGGTTTTGCTGTTCACGACACTCTGACTCCTGATCGTCTCGTCGTCGGGGGAGGTACTGTCGAGGCGGTGGCAACTCTTCGTCGAGTTTACGCGTCCGCGTTATCACTGGACACCCCGTTTATTACAACAGATTTAGAGACGGCCGAACTGGTCAAGGTCGCTGCCAACGCCTTCCTCGCTACGAAAATATCCTTCATCAACGCTTTTGCGGAGGTAACTGAACATGCCGGTGGCGACATCCGGGTTCTCGCTGATGCCATCGGGCTCGACAAGAGAATCGGCCGGCGCTTCCTAAACGCTGGCGTTGGATTTGGCGGCGGCTGTTTGCCTAAGGACATTCGGGCCCTACAGGCCCGAGTCAGCGAGCTGGGTCTGGACAGGACCATGCGCTTCCTTTCAGAGGTCGACGAGATTAACCTCCGCAGGCGTGAGCGTGTTGTTCACCTCGCCACTGAAATCCTCGGTGAGCTCGACGGACGCACGATCGCCGTGCTTGGAGTTGCCTTCAAACCAAACAGCGATGATGTCCGCGACTCTCCGGCGCTTGACGTGGCCGCCCAGCTATACAACGCCGGAGCAGATGTCTCCATATACGACCCCGAAGCAATGAACAATGCTCGCGCGCGCTTCCCGAGATTGAACTACGCAGATTCCATGGATGATGCCCTCCGTGGCAGCCACCTGACGATCCTCCTGACAGAGTGGGAAGAGTTTACCTCCTTGGTGCCCCAGCAATTGGAAGCTTTGGTTGAATCCAACTCAATCATTGACGGTCGCAACGTCCTAGACCCCCAAACTTGGACCGAGCGAGGATGGCGCTTCGAGTCGCTCGGCAGGCGATCGGAGTCTGTCCTAATCTCGTCATCTCAATAAGCTAAACCATTTATTGGCCGGTTCCGAGGCTTCTCTGAACCGGCCAATAGTTAGTTTTCTAACTGACACCGAGACGACGTCACGGTGTTCCAACTGTCTACGATCCTTAGGCGATTTCAAAATTGGCACATGTATACGTTTACGGGAGCTGCGTAGCTCGTGATTCGTTTGATTTTCTTAAAAGTTTAGAAAATCAGCTCCTGGGTTATACAGCACGACAATCATTAATCAGTGCAACAGGTGATCCATACCTAGGATCTGCGAAGTCTGGCCTGCTTGAGAGTCCTTTTCAGATTCGTAATTTGCAAGGCGACTTCGATAGCAATATTTTCGAGACGTTGGCTAACGTCGCCGAATCTGTCGACATGATCCTTTGGGATCTGACCGACGAACGTCTAGGCGTCTTAAAGGTTGATGATGACACATATGTAACGCGATCTCTGGAATTATTACAGAGCGGCCTCCTCAAGGATCTTCATGACTCTCACTGGATTAAGTTTGGCTCCGACGTCCATTTTGCGCTATGGGAGAGATCCGTGGCGCGCCTTGCGGCCTTTGCTCGAGCCCACGGACTTGTGTCGAAACTCGTTTTGATCAATCTCCCATGGTCACTTACAGATGAGGAAGGTCTGCCCTTTAACAGGGTCTGGGAGATGTACCCAGATGAGGCCAGCAACCACTTTGAACGCTATATTGAAGTGATTCGGAGACATATGGGTATACGTATCATAACTATTCCATGGCAATACGCAATTGCAAATAGATCGCATAAATGGGGTCTCGCTCCCTACCATTATATAGACTCAGTGTATAAATGCGTTGCCGAAAATATCGATGCCCTGGAAGCCAGCAGTGTTCGAATTCATGAGAATACGCGGATTGACTCAAGAAACGATAACAAACTTGTATGGCGGGATTCACTGGATACCCACTACACACTGAAATTTCCACAACAGACTTCAACTTTCGGTCTTCAATTTCGAGCTAGGGCCTCCTCTGCATCGTCCAGGCTCATAGTTGCCATGAATTTAGATGGCGCCGAGGGCCTGCAGCTGCACAAACATCGCGTAACTAAATCGAGCATTCCCGGCATCGGCCATTTCCGCTACTTGGATATCTCTGAGGGTGAACGAACATACTTTGCAGGATTTGATCTACCTGAGGGAGTCCATTGTTCCACGTTTACGCTCAAAGGATGGAAAGTTGCTAAAGGGGAAATCGAGCTAACCGAAATGTCAGTCTTTCCAATTTCGTAAGTCAACAACAGTTGAACCTTGATCAGGTTGCCTAATTTCTAATTACCTGTCATCGATGGTCAAAGTCAGCCATTTCGTGGTCTGCCACTACAGCGCACTTCTAGGGCGACAAGTCATATCCTCAACGCAACGACGGATCTGCACCATTGAAAAGTGCAATCCAGGGTGGCTCAGGTGCCTTATAGCGGCCCTGGCATTTTGGCGAATCCAGGTCGTCTCGGAACATCGTGCCGTCGGAACGGCGCAACTTCAGCTCGGCGAAAGGATACAGATAAAAGGCACCATGGCGGCTTCTGATGCTGCCATTCACGTGGCCTATATCTGTGTGCATAGCTGACTATGCCACAACAGGGGCTTAATATGCGGAGGAGCGTCTTCGTCGCCAGTCGAAGTCGTGTAACGCTGACGGAGTACACCTCGTGCGAGCCTCCGCACAGGCAACTGTCTCCCGCTCAGAACCCATGCACGCACAGCTCATACAGGTATAGGCGCCGGTGAACGGCTGCCCGAGCGGCCACCGACGGATAGCCAGTAGAACCGGCCGATTGGTGCTCATAGAATCTACCCCGTTCCTTACCGAACTAGTCCACGGCTTTACTGATCCGGCCGTTTCT
Organism: Paenarthrobacter sp. NPDC090522; assembly: GCF_044769225.1. Taxonomy (NCBI): domain Bacteria; kingdom Bacillati; phylum Actinomycetota; class Actinomycetes; order Micrococcales; family Micrococcaceae; genus Paenarthrobacter; species Paenarthrobacter sp. NPDC090522. Next base: position 128,736 of record NZ_JBIVXL010000012.1, on the reverse strand, counting down.
TAAGCGGAGGGCGACCCGCGGGATTTGACGACGGTGTTGAGTCACAGCAAATGTCGTCCCACGAAGGGGCCCTGCTTGAAACATGACGGAGAAAGCATGAATACCCTTGCTGCCTACGATCTGACCGGGTTGTAGCGCGTTACGGCGGACCTCACGGGCGGCTTAAACGCTGTTGCCGGGAACGACGCCACACGTGGCACCGACGGGCCAATCGATGAGCCTGCCCCCGTGGTCGTGTCACTGAAGCTGTCAGCGCTGGTCGAAAAGTGAGCCATTTCGTGAGCCGTCACCGACAGAAGCAATCCTGCCCAAGATCGAGGAATGGAGTCCCAAGGAGCGCCGGAGCTGCACCCGGTCTCAGACCACCCGACGATCATTCTCGAAATCGCCCAGAATTCCGCTCCGGCCCATCTCCTGAAGCACGGGTGTTCGTCCACTCTCGCGGCACCGGGCCCAACGACCGGGTTATCTTTGTCCGCTACGGCGCGTGAGATCGCCCGCCATGGCGGGTAAAGCTCGGCAGACCGCCAAATTGATGAGCACTTCCCCGGGGACCCGTAGCAGGATCCACGGCGTCTAGGGCGTGAGGCACGCACTGCCGGCACGGTCAAGTCTCTGGCAATCGGTGAGGGCGCTAAGACCTGGCCTATTGAGGCCGCCTAAGGAACGCGCACGATGACCATAACAAAGGCCGTGACCATAGCAAGAATGGCCCCACTGAGATGGTGGACAGGGCACAGGGCGACGCCGACCTGCACTGCCGCCACACCCACGGCGACCTGCACGCGACGTTCCTTCGCACGAGCATCTGGTCCCCTGACGCAACCAAGTCCGTGACCCAGGGCACAATGCACGGGCCAGCCTCGGCAGTGTCCCCGCAGCCGTAAAGAAGCAGAGCCGATGAGTCCCAAGCCCACGTTCAACGCACCACTGCCCGCCGGCTCCGAAGTCTGGCACCGACAGACGATGGTCCACTGGGCGAGAAATTCGGTAGGTTTGGTAGGTGAGGGGCTGTTTCAAGTTAACGGCGTCCGGGAACCGCAGACACCGCCGCAACCACATGCTCTCCTCTCGTGCATGACTTCGGTCGGCTCTGCTTGAGTGCTCTCACCGGTACTCTTATCGGCCATCTGACCGACTTCGGCGAGTTAGTACAACTAACCGTCCACTTGTCAGCAATTTACATACACGGATCGCCGATGCCGGTGCCCAACTCCTGATAATGCGGTTCAATCCTCGAGAGTGGACTAATCGTGGCCGAGCTCGTGCGCGATTTCGTCTGAGTCATAGGGCTTTATATCTGGGGAAACTTCTCGCGATTCCTCGGATAGGATCTCAAGCGAACTCATTGCAACCAACTGCTCCAGTCGCTGCATCTCCTCGAAGGCATGCCGACGAGCATTGTCTGCAACAGCGTCATCTTCACGGGAAGCGTTGCCCTGTTGGTGATCCAAATGGACCCTCGCCCAAGTACGCATAGTTTCCGCATAGTAGTCCGAGGCTTTTATAAATTCTTCAAGCAGATTTTGGATGTCACTCATTCTTCAATCATTCCATATATTTCTTTGACTGACCGGGCTTTTGTGCTTTACGCGAGCGCTCAGCATTCTCCGAATAGAACCCTCACTGCGACGAGCTTGCCCGGAGTTTCTCCGGCCGCCACGGGAGAGAGTCCTTTCTTTTTGAAGCGCCACCTGGCATTTTCATTCACTGCATGATAAACGGTTCGTAAGGGTTCCGACGTCAGCAAATCCAGGCCTTGCGCTCCAAGTTCCATCATTGTCTCGCGAGTCTGCGGCAGGTTCAGGCCGCGACTTTTGCCGAGCTTCAAAAGGAATTCCGGCGGTCCAGACGGCATGTCATCGGGCGATCCATAGATCGTATACGGGGTCAGCTCGTCTCCATTAATTTGTCCCCCAAGGTGTCTTAGGCGCCCTTCAACGAAACCTGCGGACAGGTCCTTCGAAGGTTTATCGTAGGGCATTGATGCCATCTCTGGGCTAAGAACGATCGTAAGATCGTTGACCATACCGGGTTGTTCGTAGGCGGGCATAGGGAATTCATTAGCTTCCGAATACGCTAGGGCGGTCAGCTTGCTTTGGAGCAGCGGAGCAAACCCCAGCATGTGCAGAGGCAGATGCGTACCACCATGCAACGCGTGGCGGTAGTTCATGTAATGCAACTCAGATGCCGTCTTGTCGTCGGGGTCAGCACCAACCACCAGCAGACCTTTCCGTCCCTGATTGATAAGAGCATCGTGGACAAGTGGTTCAAGGTTGAGCTCTCCAACGGCCTGCGCCCAAGTCTTCCATCCGTAGTTGCCACGTTGGACTTCGCCTCCGATGCCGGTGATTCCCATCTGCCGGAAGGATTCCCGCGAGGATCGAACGCGAGTGACGTAGTCGTAAATCCCCAGGTCGGAGAGAGCCCACAGTAAGAAAGGAGTACAGTCAACTTCACGTGGGGCGCCCAATTTGTCCCCCAAATGCGGGCGTTCGAGGGAGAAGCCAAAACGATCCGCCAGCTGAGTCGCAACCGCATAGTCGGCGGCGTGCACGGGTAGTGAGTTCTTGGTGTTGTAATGCAAATCGCCGACGACTCCAGCTGCTACAGCACCAGCCAAGCACACCCGGGAGTCGTACCCGCCCGATAGGCTCATGACAGACACCCAATTGTTCAGGCGGGCAAGGGTAGCCATCAGGCGTGCAATATTGGACGCCGCTGTCCGTATTACCTCCCCATAAGTTTCGCCCTCCTTGAGGCCGAGGCCTTGGAGCGACGAGCCTGCAGTGATTGGGCGAGGCGTTCCAACGATGGATACGGCCAAGGACTGACGGGCCGGGACAAATTTTATCTGTTCAACGATGGTGTCTGGGCTCACTTGTTGGCCCCCCAACCCGCTGAAGACGGCACGGGAAAGGAGTACTTCCTCATTCGGTGTGCTGACGTCACCCATGTGGCGTCGCAAGTCCGCGAGGGCAAGCATTGAGTCGGAGACGGCGACATAGCCGTCGCCTGTCGTGTGAAGGAGGGGCATCATACCGAACACATCACGTTTGAACCGGACCAATCGGCCGCTCCAGTTGACTTCGAGGTACTGCCCCTCGACATTGAACTTCGGCTGCAAGTCAACCGCTTCACGGTACTCCAGCCAGCCTCTCAGCCCAAAGATGACAGCTCCGCTTTCATGGTCAACTGCGGAACCTTTGTAGAAAGTCGAGAGCTTGCTGTCCACACTGGCTGCGATGTCGTAACTTACAACGGTGAGCTGAACCGTACTGGATACTCGAGTTTGGAGAACTTCATTTGGATTACCGTCATGTTCGGCAAGCCAGTCTGTCACCCCACGCTCCGCGTGCTGAGTGGCAAAGATGAACACGTAGTTAGACAAAGCTTTCCCTCAAACAAAAAGTAAGGCGTTGGGCAGACGCCGAATGCCCCCATCTGGGCCTGACAAGAACCCCTAACAATCTACCTGAGGACAGCAGTGCTCCTCACCTTTCCTGGCCCAAGGCTGTCCGGTTTCCTGGCCCAGGGATTTCCGGAGACTGACGCGCTCCGCCTTTACTGGCTATTAGAGCGGCCAAGTAGCGGTGAGGCGGTGCTCAGTCGATGGGTTCGTTCGATGGCCCAAGCAAGTCGATAGAGCCGAATTCCAGGACTGCGCCGCACGGCTGGGTCAGGTCGTCGTCGGCAAAAGAACGCAGACACGGTGTGCGAGAGAAGCAATCTCTAGTTGCGGTACCTAGGTTGGCTCGTTAGCCCGCGCAGCTGGGTTGCCTCGAGCGTAATAAGCGCTTAGGTACGCTCCCCTACCTGATACGCATGGCTTTGTCATCTCCGGCCCAACGTCAAGGGAAAAAAGAAGAACTATCACCTGGACAATATGACAATAGCCTCATTGAGACCCTAGCGGGTGGAAAGATGACCGTACGTTTGACGGATGTTCATATCGGCTGCCCTGACGGTGCAGTTGGCGAGAGAACCTGTTAACGTGACGGTCGAAGGCGTTACATTTCGACGAACAAAAAGTAGTGGACTGGCTTGCCAGGGTTGGCGTATCGGGCTGGCATAGCCTTGGATCAAGCTATCTTTGACCGAATCTGTGTCCGCTCTTACAAGATCGTAGGTCTTAACACCTCCGTCATAGGGACCGGATTGGGTACCCATCGCGATAAGGTTGCCAATCGTTTCTACTCGTTCCGCCTGTTGTCCAATCACTAATCCGGAGGCTCCATATAGCAGCGTGTTGTTTCTAATCAGCACATCTTTTGGAGCGCTACTAGGATCCCCGCTCCCGGAGGCCTTGATATTGGCGCCGAGAGGCGCCCCTGCTACGAGATTGTTCTCGATGACACCCCCACTGGAGTAAACCGTGGGCATAAGGTAGATATTGTGCATTTCGCCAGCTGTGCCGAGCTTGGCCGCATTGCGAATACAATTAGCACCGATCATATAGTTATGGGGCGCGGCAGCTGTTCGGCCTTCAGCAGTCCAAGTTATAGGAGTTCGTTCTCGTATCAGAACATTTGCAACTCCACGCGTTCCGGCGACTTCGTTTCTAATGAAGGCCCATCCTGTCCCCCCAAAGAAGTTGACAATTGCCTGTCCGGTCGTGTTTGTCCCGCTATAGCCCCAGCGTATGCCCTGGACAGTCCAGTAATCGGCCCCGGTTAACGACAAATAACCGTTCACCTGTACGGCTTCGCCGGGATAAGACTGAAGGTTGATTGGTGCATCAGCTCGACCGGGACGAGCCGCCCACCCAACTCGCTCGTCGTAGATGCCAGCTCGAACGACAATCACGTCACCAGGCTTTGCTATTTTCACGCCAGCCTGAACTGTCCTGAGGGGTCGATCAATTGTAGCTTCTGGGCAGCCCGGCATGTTTGCAGGTATCACACCGGTGTCCAGGCACGTTACACGGTTGTACTCCACGTGGCCCCAAGGCTGGTCCACGCCAATATAGTCCGCTCCTTGATCGTCCACAAAGATGGTTCGTCCTCCCGGCGCAGCGGAAGCGATGTTGCTCGAACCAATGCCTGTGTAATCAGGTACGGTGGCAGCAGTCGCCGAAGGGTGACCCAACGTAGTTGCCGATACCAAGGCAGCCATAATTGCAACTAGTTTCTTGCGATTAATCATGACGGAAGCGTCTCCCCCGAAGACCTAGTCTGGAGTACTCATCATATTGCCATCTGACCGTCTCGACCAGCGAGTGTTTTCTGTGCAGCGGCGCTACTACTTCTCACGTACGGGCTTCGGCCAACGGCAGCGCCTTCTCGTCCCGGGATCACGAAGCGAAGAACCCACGCGAATCAACTAGCGACTTTCCGGCAACCATCGATGCCAACGGCCTAAACGCTTCATGGTCAACGAGGAGCACGACTACGGACGAACGTTTCACAGCCGTAGTGGGCTCTAACAAAGCCACGTTATCTAACCCAACCAGGCTGTCCGGCAACTTCGGAACATGCGGTTCGGCTATATTAATCCTATGGTCCTTTAGCGCCAACGACACTTCGCGGGCAATGTCGATTGCCGGCGACTCCCGGAGGTCGTCGATGTTGGCCTTGAATGCAAGACCAAGTACCGCGATCTCGGCGTCAGCAGGCAAGGACTCTACGGCCGCCAAAACTTTGGTTACAACCCATCCGGGCTTTGAGTCGTTTACTTCCCTTGCCGTTCTGATGAGCGTCGACTCTTCAGGCGCGGCTGCGACGATAAACCAGGGATCGACTGCGATGCAATGCCCACCAACTCCTGGCCCCGGATTGAGAATGTTGACGCGTGGATGATGGTTCGCCAGGCGAATCAACTCCCAGACATCGATACTCAATTTGTCGCTGATGACAGAGAGCTCGTTGGCAAAGGCGATGTTGACATCCCGATAAGAGTTTTCGACGAGCTTGGCCATCTCAGCCGTGACATCGTCGGTAACCAGGATCTCACCTTTACAAAAGACGGCATAGAGATCCTTTGCGAGAGCCGCCGCAGTTGGCGTAAGCCCACCTACAATTCGGTCATTGGTCACAAGTTCAATCATGACTCGACCAGGCAACACTCGTTCTGGGCAATGGGCTACGTGTATAACCGGAGCACCGCCTGAACCGTCAATTGAAAGGTCAGGTCGCAGCGTCAAGATATAATTTGCGAGGTGACGGGTCGCGCGGGGCGGCGATGTGGATTCCAAGATAACGAGTTCGCCTCCTCGGAGCTGGGGAGCAATGCCTCTTGCAGCGGCTTCGATGAAGCTAAGATCAGCCGACTTGTCATCGCGGAATGGAGTAGGTACGGCAACGATGTAGGCCTGCGCAGCAGGTGTATCAGTGGTCGCCTTTAGAAGACCCTGACTTACGGCGCCGGCAACGTGGACACCGAGATCCGGTTCCACAAAAGGAACTTCTCCTCTGTTTACCGCATCTACTGTAGCGGCATTCACATCAACGCCGACAACGTTCACCCCATTGGTAGCGAGGATAGCCGCAGTGGGCAGCCCAATGTAGCCGAGACCGATGACCGCAGCAGACTCAATTGAGGTCATTTCATTAGCCCTTTCAGACAGTTAGGTGTTCCTTAGGATCACCAAAAAACTTTATTTCACCAGACGCCGCCAACTCTTCGTCGCTAACGTCCCAGGTGTGGCCATCTCCTTGGCGCATCTGACAGAAGTTAAATCTATCGGCCGAATAGATCGCCCCTCCTGAATCTGTGACCGCTTTAAGGAACGCGGTGTCCTCGCCGCGGTTCAGCGCTTCGAAAGGATGCTGCTCGAACACCTCTCGTCGGGCCGTGATTGTGGGACCCATTACCAAACGGCTTGGCCTGTGCTCCATGTGTGGCATCCGCAGAACGGTTGCAGTCGTGGTAGAAAAATGCATGTGGTGAGCGAGCTTGCCGACCACATCGGCTTTAGAAAAGTCGAGAGCGTGCAAGAGATCCGCGAGGTATTGCGGGCCATAGTAATCGTCATCATCCATTTTTGTAAGCACATCGCCAGTTGAAGCGCTGACGCACATGTTGAGGCATTCGCCCAGAGTTCTGTCACGACTGGCTGATAACAAACGGTACTTCCGCACACCGTATTTCTCTGCGAGAGCCCGTATGCGGTTCGGCGCTACATCAAAGCCGTGAGTGAGAAGCACCAGCTCCATATCGACGCTCAACTGGCTGCCGATGGTCGAAAATACGTGGTCCAATTGCTGCGGACGGATTGTAGGTACTAGCGCACTTACAGACGGCAATTGGACGGGTCGACACCTGTCCGGAAGTACTGCACCGACGATTGTCTCTGCCCGGTGCGCATATGTGTTTTCGCTCCAGATGCGTCGTTGCCCCCTATGCACCACCCGATCATTGAGCTCGGAACTCCGAGCCAACATGCGGATCTGGTGCTCGCCTCGCTGCCGTGTGTCCGCGACGAGAACCTCGTCCGACTCAAAGAAGTTTCTGATTGCCGCACTCGGAGTTGAAACCACCGGCGTACCGGACGCGGTAATCTCGAAGATCCGGCGTGCGCACATGCTGGGCGACTCGACCACTGAATTGACGTTTAAGAATACCTTGTAAGCCCGGTAGGCGGTCAGCATTCTTGGGTAATCCAGGCTACCCACCACGTTCTCATTGAACGGAACGGGAAATTGGTAGTTAGAGTCCCCGCCAAGTTGCCGCGAGAAGATTTCAAGTTTCGGACCAGACTGTGCAGATGCGTCCCTGGCAGCGTTCAAGAGCAGGTCCATCTGCTGTCGCCGCCCAGGATACTTGTGCGCAAAGTACATCCCAGCGAAGGCTACACCTCGCGAATGCCGACCTTGACCTATTCTTACTGGATTATGAATCGCGGGCTGCGCCGCAAAGGGGAGCGGAGCCACTCTGTCGTGCCCCAAGTCTTTACGATATGAAGGAACCCTATCTGAGTCACTTGTGAAAACGACGTCGAACTGCCTTGCGGCAGGCAAGAAGTCATCGTAATGAGGGGGGTCCTCCTTATTCCAAAATACCGTAGGGATGGCCTTATCGCGACACCATTGCATCAAGGCTAGAAACTCTGGTTTCGGACCCGAGTCGCCCATCAACTGGAATTTCCATGATCCATGGTTGCCGTTCCAGGCAGATTCAACGAAGAGAAAGTCAATATTCGTCTTGCTGAGCTGGTGCTCCCACTTATCTTTCTCAAGCAGCAAAAGGTTCCACTCGAAAGAGAAAGCAGCCGTCGAAAAGTCGTCAAGTATGACACCCACAGTGAGGTCAGTCCTCCGCGCCTCTCGATCAGGCACGCGGTGAGGCCCAAACGACTTCTGTTTAACCGATGCTGATTTCTGAGCCGCTCCGGATGCCGACACCCCAACCTTACTTCGTTTGTGGACTCTCATCTCAATCATTTGGCGCCTTCGCCATTCCGCGAGTTGAGCAAAACCGCCTGCACGAAAGTGCCATGCAGCTCTGCGAATCTTGTTCCAAAAGCGCACTCTAACGCCCTTCTGTTCGTCGACCACTGGCTCGTTCCATAACTTGCGTAGCGACTAGATTGGCACGAGCCTCGTCCTTGATCTTCGCAGCGCTGATATTATTTCCCTTAGAAAGATGCGCCGAAAACTCCTGATACAAACGTGTCGTCTCTTCAGGGCCGCCGTCCATAATGAGCTCACCCTTATCCAACCAAATCACTCGCGAGCACATGTCGCGGATGGTATCAAGGCTGTGGCTGACAATGAAAACACAGCCAGCTTGGGCTCGCAGCTCGTCCATACGAGCTTTGCTTCGGTTTGCGAACTGGGCATCCCCGGTATTGAGGGCCTCGTCCACCAACAAAATTTCTGGATTGACAGCTGCTGCAATCGCAAATCTAAGGCGCGAGGCCATTCCAGCGGAATACGATTTCATGGGCAAATAGATAGCCGAATCCAAGCCGGAAACCTCAACAATGCTGTCAAACTTCTCATCTATGTGCTCCATTTTCATCCCCATTGCAAGACATCCGAGGACAACGTTCTGGTCACCAGAAAGTTCGGGGACCAGAACAGCGTTGACACCCAACAACACGGGTGTGCTGGAGGCATAGACAGCTCCGTCTGTGGGCGCAGCTTGGCCACTGATCAGCTTCATCATCGTGCTCTTACCAGAGCCATTACGACCGATTATGCCGACCGACTCGCCTCTCTCGACGACCAAGGATATTTCCTTTAAGGCACTGACGGTAACCACATTTGCGCGACGAAACAGCCGTCGCAGCCTACCCCTCCAACTACGTTCCTGAGTTTTGCGCTCATCTGACGACGGTACGCGGTATGTCATTTTGACTCTGTCGATGACTACGCATGGCGGACCATCCAGAAAGACGGCCTCATCAATCAAGACCATAGGTTTCCTCACCTTTCCAAAAGAAGAAGAATCCAACCAGCAGAGCAGCCAGAGCGACCACTGCCAAGCTTGCCCAAGATTCCCACGCCGGTACCCGATCATAGAGAACACAGCTTCTCACGATATCGATGACATTAAAGAGTGGATTAAACTTCATTACAGCCAGTAAAGATGGTTCATTGACGAATCTCTCATAAGAATAGAACACGGCGGAACCATACATCCAAGCGCGTATTACAAATGGGAGCAAATGAGTGACATCGTGAACAGCGGAGATAATTCTTGCAAGGATCATTCCGATGCCGAGGTTGAAAATTCCCTGCAACATGACTGCCGGTATGATCAGAGTCCACTTCCAACTGATAATTTCCGCCGGAGGGAGTATCACAACCAGCAGCAGCATCCCAAGTATCAATGGGACGGAGGAAAGCATTTCTCGTACATTTGCTCCCAAGGGAAGGGCAGCACGGGGAAAATTAAATGCCTGTACAACGGATTTGCCATTTCGAATAGATCGAGCACCCGCGGTTATAGCGCCGGCGCTCAGTTGAAACAGGAAAACGCCTACAACAAGATATCCGACAAAGTTTTCAATCCCATGGCTTGTCTGCAGCAACAGTCCGAAGATTAGGTAGTACGTCAAGCCATTAAAGACCGGATTAAGAAGCAACCAAGCACTTCCCAGTCGGTCTTTTCTTGTGCCGCTCTGCACCCTGGCCCTGGCATCATAAAAAATAAACTGACGATAATCCCATAGATGAACCAAGTAGTCAAGAAAGCTTGGGCGCGAGCCTACCCTGGACAATTTTCGTATGTCTACAGACATCGGTTGGATGGCAGCAGGGGGCGGTAACTTTGCCTTTTTAGCGGACACTAGCCCATTCTCCTAAGCCAATTTTTGAACATTCCAACCTGATATCTCTGCTAAAGAAGGACAAAGCGATTTTGTCGTGGGTGCCGGCGCATCCATCCAACCGCCGGCGTGCATCGTTACTTTTGCGACGAGGTCCGTGTCAACGTCATCGGTTCTAGTCTCCCAATGCCTACGCGCCCAAAGACTTGTACGCTGTGTCGTACGCCTTCGCATTGGCCCGCCAAGTCCTCGTAGTCAAAACTCGCTCCCTGCCCGCATTGCCCATCTGCTTCCGTAGGTTTGCGTCACAAAGCAGCTCCGCCACAACCTCCGCCAGCGCCTTCGGGTCCTCTGGTCTGGCGAGGCGCCCGTTCACACCGTCGAGGACGATCTCACGCAGTGCGGCTAGATTGCTGGCAACAACAGGTCTGGCTGATGCCAAAGCCTCAATAGGCTTCAAAGGGGTCACGGCCTGTGTCACCGGCAGATCCTTTCGGGGGACCACGAATACGTCCAGCGCAGCATGATACAGGCGGGCTGATTCAGGGCTGACACGACCCGGGATTATGGTTCGTGCCGAAAGCCCCAGGTCTTGCACTTGGCTGCGAAGGCTTGGAGCAGCGACACCATCCCCCACAAGGACCAGCACCAACTTTGGCAGTTTGGGTGCAAGCAGTGCAAATGCACTGATGAGGTCATCGAGACCTTCGTAGTCCACGAGGCTGCTGACCGTTCCAAAGTACAGACCGTTGGGCTCTAGCCCCAAGGCCCTCCTTGCGTCCGAATGGGATAAAGGTTCATCCAAGTAGGAGCCGCCAACCGCATTAGGGGTCAAAAGTACCCTGCTTTCAGGCACACCTGACGCAACAATATTGCGTTTCATGGCATCCCCAAGCGTAACAACGAGGTCCGCGCTACGCATTATTTCCGCTTCGCGCTGTTGGAACAACTCATAACGTTCGCTGAATCGGGCTAGATCGTCGCGACTCGACGCCCATGTGTCAGCGAGATGGCCGCGGACCTCGTAAACCCAAGGTATGTCCAAAGCCTCCGCCACCTCTCGAGCCACTATGCCATTGACGAAGTGGGTCGTCGTGTGAAGCACGGACGGTCTGAAATGTCTGGCAATTGTGATGAGCGCTGAACTTTGCTGTTGCAGACGTCCGTCCATGTACGGAGCCATTTTCGCAGGCAGCAGGCGTTCGTACTGAACTCCGTCTACAAGATCCCTCCTGCGGGCCGTAAGTTCGCCAACTTGCACGGGGTACCCCAGCCGCGTCACTGCGAGGGTTTCCCAGCCAGCTTTCTGTTGGGCCTTCAAAACAGAGTGTGATCTACGAGCGTAACCGCTATTCGTATGAGGAACAGAGTTAGTTAGGAGATGGAGCACTCGGAGTGGTCTTGAAACTATAGGAGTCGAAGGCGGCAACACAGGCCGCCAGCCCCGGAAGACCTCCAGCTCGGATTCAAACCGCCGGCGCTGCTTGGCCAAACTTCTAGGTTGATCCTTCAGTGTCTCGACAGCGCCAGACATGTCGCCGGCATACCACTGACGTCTGGCCAAGGTCGCGGGCAGCCTCTTAGCTGGTTTTGACTGCGCCAAGAAGACATCAGCCCAGTCCGGCTGACCTGCGGCCACCGCAACTTCCGCAGCCCAGCGGGCTTTATTGCCTCGCACGCCTCTGGCCTGGGCATTTTCAAACCGCCGCTGCAGGCCTTTCGTGTCCCCTGACAAATAGCTCGCTAAGAGAAAAACCGTTCTACCGGATGAAGGAGCACAGCTCCCAAGGAGTCGAGCCAGAGGACGAACCAACCGCGACGGAAACTTACGAACGATTTGGATGGCGAGGAAGATCGGAGACTCATTCAAATGGTCAGCCACAACGCCACATGCCAACATCACATTCTTGAAGAAGGTCATGCATCCTTCCCTTTCGAACGGGAAGGCTTGGTGGGCAATACGCTTGAGACTGCATTCATATAAAGACTCGCCAACTTGGCGTAGTCGGCATTGTCGCGGACCCATGCACGTCCGCCGTCGCCTGAGGACAGTCGACTGCGGTCACTGGCGAGTTCCCTCCACAATTTTGCAACGGCCTCGGGATTCGCGGACACAATATCACCGCCACGAGATTCCCTGATAATTCGTTCTGCTTCCCCTCTGACAACCGCGGTGACATGACGTCCGATGGCAAGGACCTCATACGTCTTCGAAGGAACTGTAGTCTCAAATGACTTCCAATCGTCCCTCAATGACACAATGCACGTATCGGCTTCACGGTACTTCTCAATTACTTCAGCACCTTGAAGAGAGGGATAGAAAGTGACCGGAGCTCCTAATTCTCGGGCCAGCCTCACCAGCTGAGGGCGACTTGTGCCATGCCCGACGAAAGTTAAGTGCATCGCTTCACCGAGCAGAGCGCTGGCTCGAATCAAGATATCCAGGCGCTGACTTTTGCCATGGTTTCCCAAATAGAGAGCCCTGAAGACATCGCTCTCCAGAGCCGGCGGGTCTAAAAAGGGCATGGAGCTAAGATCGAGGCCGTTGCTGACCGTCACGACGTTTGTGATTCCCCGGGCCCGCAATGTCTCGGCAAAACCTTCTGTTACCGTGACTACAAGTTCAGCACGTTGTTGTATGAATTCAACGACGCGCTCGACCAGACTCTTGACACTCCCCTGGACAATTCGTGCGTCTCGAGCCAGGTCAGGCCAGGCATCTCGCATCTCGACAATCAGGGGTACCCTACGGAGTCTTGAAATGACAAAGCCCGTAGCCAGCGTTGGGAGGCTCGGAGCAGTTGCGACGATCGCGTCCGGCCTTTTTCCCACCATGCCGGCAGGGACAGACGCCATAGCTGAAAAGAGTTGGTCCACGAATCGCGCCAAGGATGACGTGCCAAGATGACGCAAATAGGGGACTCGTCTAATAGTTTCGCCGTTAGGGCCTGTTTGCTTTGTGAACGCGAACCCGGCGAGCCGGCGTGGAAGCTCGCGACGTCCCCTCGGATAATGTGCCACTGGCGCGACAACGTCGACTTCCCACCCTGCTCTTACAAATTCACGGGTAAGTGCTATCCATCGCCGTTGGGGTGGGCTGTGCTCAGGCCAGTAAGAATGAGTGAGGAGCATGAGTCGCAGAACCGGAGTGTCAGATGCTGAGTCTTTGTCCCGTGCAAGGGTGGTAAACATAGCCCTACTTGCCGTGAAGCTTGGCGCCGCGAATCCCTTTGGAACGCAGAGCTCGGAAGTACGCTGCACCCAGAAGGAGCAACACCAACACAGTCAAACCCTGAACAACGGGATTGCTCTCGGCGACAGGAGCGATCGCCACTTTCAGGGGACCAGCAATTGCGGCACTGACGACAGGTGATTCCAGGGTACTCGCGGGGGCTGTGGGCGACGGAGTCGTCTCAACGGGCGCTACGGTCGCAACTTCCTCAGGGACAGGCTGTTCGACGACAAAGTCTTGAACACCGGATAGAGGCGTCGAAACCTCAGCCGGCGCTCCAGGTGCAGCGGGAACATCCGCGACCGGTGGTACCACGATTGGGGCCGCCGGAGCAGGCGCTGACGGTGTCGGATCGGCTATCTGCGGGGGCTGAGCGGAGGTGGGCATCGGTTCCGGTTCCAGCGGTTCGGGGATCGGTTCTGGCAGTGCCGGCGGTAGAACAACTGGCGGCACCGGGACAACTGGTGTGGGCGGGTCCGTTGGTGCACCCCCCGGGTCCGTCGGCTGCTCAGACCCGCCTGGAGGTGACGTTTCCGTCGCCATCGCGGGTTGCGTTCCGAGAAACCCAAGAATGGCCAACATCACAATCACGATGGCGGCTTGAACACGTTTGATTCCTGTGCCCAACTTTCCCCCCGTTGTACGTGTATTTGAACGTTGGAAACGTCCACAAGCTCCGTCAGCATGGAGGTGCCGACGACTGGCCCACCACCTGTGCGATGACAGCCCGGTTTAGTTTATCGTATGGACTAGAGTCATCATTCCGCCTGACTGGGGCTCCTCTGAGCGTCCCCAACCGGATTACGAACTACTTCCAGACGCCGACCCGAGGAACAAGTGACGCACCCCAAGCTGCTCGACCGCGACATAGATCCCCGCCTTCCGTCCAACGGCCCCGTTGCCTCCAAGGGCCGCCGCGGCACCGCACTACTCTGCGTGGTGTGCCTCATAATAGCGGCAATCGCATGGGTTACTGGCCTTTCTCAGACGCCAGCGGATCATCAGGAAAGGCAAGTCGCAGGAGATGTGGATGCAGCCCCACAGTACCCCGTAAGCGGATACTTCATATCTGCCAGCAACGACGACGTGTTCAACCGAAACAAGCTGGCCGAGATTAAAAAGCTCGGCGGAGACACGGTCATCACTTTTGGGACGCTATTGAAGCCCGTATCACCTGCAGATCTTCCTCTCGACTGCATAGTAGAACGCAAGAGTTGCGGTCAGTTGCTCAATGACAAGTTACGAGTCAATCGCTACTTTACATATTCGGACGGTAGCCGGTGGGGTTCTCCGGCACTGAAGTGCCCTCAAGATAAAGAAGTTGCGACGGGCGAGAAGCTCTTCACAATTCTCGTAGTTCCGGTCGAGGGCAAAGGTTGCTCGTCTAGCAGTGGTACTTACGACGTAATTGTGGTTGGAGGAAGCAGCCGAAATTCCGACGATCCAGCTACGTCGTTGGCTAGCGCCGCCACCGAACTGGGCATGCAGTATTTTGCGGGCCTTCCATCCCCGGTTAAGAGGACTGACGTGGATTACCTTCCTGACCTCACCTACCAGAGAACGCTTGTGGCCTTCACCGAACGATTCTTGGAATATCAAGCAAACGTAAACAATGTCGCCGGCCTGGCAGGCTTCTACCATCACACAGAAATGCCGCTAACAAACAGCGATGTCTTCCAGCCCATTCTCAATCTCTACACACTCCAAAACCAAGCGATCCACCGAGTGTTCCCCACTCGCTCAGCAGTTATTAGCCCCTACCTAGATACTAGGCGTAACTCGCCAAGCATCACCCTCGATGCCGCACGGAAAGGTGCTCTTCGCATCGCAGAGACTTCCGCAGGCGTTCCGCTGAACGTGGCGATTCAGGACGGTATGGGAACCGGGAAAGCGGCTGCGTTCACGCCAGCAGAAGCACAAGCTTCAGTGGACAAGTATGCAGAGAGTGTAGTGGGTAAGGGCACCTGGGAGAGCAAGTACACGGCGCCGATCAGCGCTTATATGGATGCTGCCGCAGAGGGGTTGTCACAGAGCCAAGCGGTGCTCTGGGCAAATTTGGAAGGGATGGCGCCTGCCACTGGTTCCAATGCGTGTGGCAATAGTTTGCGCGGGCAGACGACCAAGACGCGGATAGATCGGCAACTTCAACAGCTCTATCGCGCCACAAGAGTCATTTCATTTATGTGGGACTCTTATTACACATGTGTCGGTGCTGGAACACCGCTAAAATCACAGGTGGAATCAGGCATCGACGCACCTGTAGTTACCTCCGCAACATTCCAAGCGGGTGCAGGGAAGGTCGAGATCGCCGGCTTCAATATCTCTGGGGGCAAGGCGACAATCGCATGGACCACAGCCAGTGGACAACGTAAACAGGTTTCCGCAGAGCCCAGTCTCACCAATCCAAGCCTAGGCAAGCAGCTGGGCCTACACCCCCAACTGGAAATGATCACAGTCGAAGTAGGCCCAACCACGCTCAAGCCCTCACAAAATCCTTTGATCAATGTTACAAATCGCTGGGGTGCTGGCGTGTCCTATGTCTCTTCACCGAATGGCTAGTGGCACGGAGTTTGCGCTTGGGAGATATGTCGCGCCCTGTGTCCTCAAAAAGTGCCGTGGCAGCAACGGGCCGGCGACAGCGTTGCAAGCTGAAGCTGAGGTGGCTGGAACGCAGCCCTTCGGGGTGCTGGGGATGTCAGTCCGAGGAAGTCCCCCATTTGCTCCGCGCTCCTAATCCCAAGGAGGCGCGGCCCTCCTGACGGGCAACGCCCCTCACCACGATATCCGCCGCCTACCTCTAGTGCCAGGGACAAAGAAAAAGCTCCCCGACGTGCAGTGGAGATGTCTAGAAACCACTGCACATACGGGAAGCCTTCGCACTAACGATACAACAGTAAGCACCTGACCTAAAATGTCGCGTCACACAGAGACACCCAGGAGCGATCTTCCACGAGATCTACTCAAAGAGTCTGGCGTGCCTGGTTGCGATAATATTCTTAGAAATACCTTGGGGAGAAATATGCCGAATTACATAATTAACGAAGGTCTTGAAACCGAAGAGGTCATCTCGGCGGCCAGTGCCATTGAAGGCAACATACAGTGGTGGTTTTACGACGCAAGGAATCGGACGAAAGAGATCCGGCTCACGAGTCACGTGAAATCGATCCGGGAAGTGGCGCACCCGTAGCCCGCGCACAAAAGAGCCGCCCGCACTGCGTGAGGACGGCTCTTTTTGTGTGGTCTTCGCCGTTACGGCCAAGAACCATTAGTTTACACGTTCCTGGGTAGCTGAGACGACAGCTACCCGAGGAACTCTTTCAGCCAGACTTTGAAGTCTTCACCGAAGTCCGCCCGTTCAGACGCAAGCGTCACTACGGCCTTTAGGTAGCTCAGTTTGTCACCCGTATCGTACCGGCGACCACGAAACACAACCCCATAGACGCCAGAGCCCTCACCGTCTCGCACGGCAAGCGTTTGAAGGGCATCGGTTAACTGAATCTCGCCACCACGACCAGGTTCCGTTTCTTCCAGTACATCGAACACTGAGGGATGTAGGACATACCGACCGATTACTGCCAGATTCGAGGGTGCTAAACCAGCCGGCGGTTTTTCTACCAAGCTCTTTACCCTGACGTAGCCCTCGTCACACACATGCTCAACTTCCGCGCAGCCATACGCGCTGATCTGCGAGGGTTCGACTTCAATGAGCGCAACAACAGAGCCTCCTGTCTTCTCATGGACCTCCATCATGACGGAAAGTAGCTCGTCACGCGCATCGATTAGATCATCGCCCAACAACACTGCGAATGGCTCGTCCCCAACGTGCTGGCGGGCACAAAGGACTGCATGGCCTAATCCTTTCGGTTCCCCCTGGCGGACGTAGTGAATGGGTCCAAGACCTGAGGCATGCTGCACCGCCCCCAACCTAGCGTCGTCGCCCTTTAGTTCAAGGGTACGTTCCAAAGCAGGTGCTCTGTCGAAGTGGTCCTCCAGAGCCCTCTTGCTTCGCCCAGTAATCATTAGGATGTCCGACAAACCAGAATCGACCGCTTCCTCTACAACGTATTGAATAGCGGGCGCATCTACGACTGGCAGCATTTCTTTTGGCATGGCCTTAGTAGCAGGCAAGAAGCGCGTGCCCAACCCAGCCGCCGGGATTACGGCTTTCCGAACAGTTCTTCCGATCGTAGTCATGCTTGAAACCTTATAGTTGACACACGTGACTACGAAATATTGCTGGCCAACATAGTCCGGGCAAGGAGGGCCGCATGTTGCGAAGCGACGCCAGTCAATGAACCTGTATCTGGCCCTCGGACATCCACTGGGTGGCCATTCCACCCCATCTGCGTCGGCAGGCTGTCTCTGTATCCCATTGAGGCGTCAACAACTTCAGAGAGTCCACAGTAGGCGCGAATGCGTAGTAACGAGTTTTGGCCACGTGTAGTCACTCTAAGGAGCCGAGAACCTGCGACGCAGACTCAGGAAGTAGCCGCAAAGTTCTGCCAACTCAATCAGCGAACACTCGCTTCCGCTTTGAGGCACGACACCGTCGGCGTGGTACACCTCAAACTGATCCAGCACGAAGCCACTCATTCCATCTTGGCGTGTGGAGTAAGTGGCTGGCCTCAGCCTGCGTGGGCCCACGATCCGCTCTCGGAGAAACTCTTCCCACATCAGGAGAAAAACTCGTCAACTCGAATTGATAGAATCGTCCCTGCTGACGCCGACACCTAGGAACCCATGACGCTGCCGACTGACACCGATTCTTCCTCGACCGAGTCCCGTCCCAGACGCCAAAAGAGTGGCAAAAAGACCGCCCGGAACGTACTCCTTGGCTTTGCCGCCGTGGTTGTTGTAGTTGGTCTGGTGTGCGGCCTTTATCTCTTCAACTTGGCCCAAACCTTCAACAACGGGTCCAGCAAAATTGACGCCGCCTTCCCCGAGGAGTCCACTCGTCCTCAAAAGGCGGAGCCGGTCAACGGCACTGCCGCCATGAACATTCTGGTCATGGGCAGCGACACCCGCGGAACCGACCAGGTGGACCTGGAAACCAATGCGGCCACGGACCAGCGTTCGGACACGTTGATGCTGGTGCACATTCCTGCCGACCGCAAGAACGTCTACGCGGTCTCCTTGATGCGTGACCTTTGGGTAGACATCCCGGGCAAGGGCGAGTCCAAGATCAACTCAGCTCTTGCCTACGGGGGTGTGCCCCTGGTGGTCCAGACGGTCGAGTCGTTGTTCAAGCAACGCATTGACCATGTGGCCATGGTGGACTTTGAAGGCTTCAAGGGCCTCACCGATGCTCTCGGAGGCGTTGAAGTTGACGTCAAGATTCCCTTTGCTCCGGCATCCGGCCCCATGAAGGGCCATTACTACGCTGCAGGAAAGCAAACGCTCAATGGCGACGAAGCGCTTGCCTTTGTTCGCGAGCGAAAGTCCTTCAGCGACGGCGACTACCAGCGTGTACGCAACCAGCAGGTCTACATGAAGTCGATCATCAGCAAGGTCATCGCCCGTGACACGCTCACCAACCCGGTGACCGTCAATAACATGGTCTCCGCCGTTTCTCCGTTTGTGAGTGTCGATAAAGGATTCGATGCGACGGCTATCGGAACGCTGGCCGTCAGCCTCAAGGATCTCCGGGCCAACGACACCGTGATGTTCACTCTGCCTACACTCGGCACTGGCACGTCCGCAGACGGCCAATCGATCGTCGTGGCGGACACTCAAGCCATCTCGGACATCGCAGCGGCACTGTCCAAGGACCAGTTGGGTACGTATGTCACGGCGCATTCCCTCCAAAAGGGCAACTGAGGCCTGACCGAATTATCCGTTCAACCCCGGCTCCCGCTGAACTGCGGCAGCCGGGGTTTGGCCTTAACTCCGGGTTGATTGAGTTACCTCGCGTACAAAGGCCCAAGCGTCAGCAGCCACGCGCTCAGGGCATTCCCACAAGACGAGGTGCCCTGTCTCCGGATAAATCGTGAACCGTGCACCAGGAATCCGTGCAGCGAGGGTTTCTTGGTGAGATCGGGGCAGCAGGTGGTCGTGCGCGCCCCAAAGGATGAGTGTCGGTGCCGGGATCGAGCCAACGTCCGTAGGCGGCACGGCTTCAAAAAGTCCCCTCATCGATGCCTTCCAGACAGCTGCCGGGATGGACAGTCCATCCTGAACGCGGTCTTCGATGTAGTCCGGAGCTACCGCGTGGAGCAGCCGGTACCAGGCCAGCGAGTCACGCACCCATTTCTCGGAGACTGGATCAGCCAGTTGCTCAACCTCGTCAGCGAAGACAGGACGCGCCTGCAAACTCAAGGGAGCACCCACCAGCATCAAGGAGAGCACCAAATCTGGACGGGTCACGGCCAACTGCTGGGCCACGTATCCCCCGCTCGAGGAGCCCAGCACATGGGCACGCTTCACCCCGAGGCACTCACACAAGGCGGCCACGTCGTCAGCAACCTCAATGAGTGAATAACCCTCTTCCGGCTTGTCGGCACCACCGTGCCCCCTTAGATCGGGGGCAACAACCACCGCCGAGGGAAGCGCAGCAATCAGCCTCACGAAACTCCGCCAGGATTCGCCCCAGGCGTGCAACAAGAGCAGCGGCGCAGCACCGTCGTCGTTCGTGTTCCCTGCAGACCCCTGTACGAAACACGTCACGCTGATCCCCGTGCGCAAAGCCACAGCCCTCACCCCGGACTCCATGGGGCCACCCTACGCCGCCAACGGGCGCTTGCATCAGTGGTTCCCACGGAACAACAACGGATAGGTGGCACGGCATGGTTATCCTCCCGGACGATGCAGGCTCCGGCTTACGCATCGTGCCTGCCAAAAAGGATAGGCAAAACTACCCTATTGAGTAGTCGCACCCAATTTATGCGCTATATTTTTGACAATAAAAAATGTTCTCACTTTGTCGGTGTACGCTCATTGGCAGAACAAATTAGAAATCTGTAGAAAACTTGCTTTTCACAGGAAAATATAGATGGGGGAAACCGTTGGGGGCGGATGAGCTATCGGCACGACTGTGGCGCGAACGTAGGCAACTCGATTACTTGCTCTTCGTCCTGGAAACACAGCTGCTGCATCTGGAAGCCGGAAATTGGCATCGCTTGAGTTTTACAGCGGCAGAACTCGAAAAAGTCATCGAGAACCTTAGGTTCGATTCACTGGCGCGAGGCATGGAGGCTTCCGCCCTGGTTTCCGAATGGACTGAACAGGAGCAGCAAACGCTCCCCTCGCTGGTCTCCCTTGCACCATCGGGCCTCTGGCAAGAACTCCTGGAGGAGCATCGTCGCGCAATGTCTTCACTCCTAAGCGGCATCGACATGGTTGCCGCAGCCAACAATTCCCTGTTGAAGGGTGGCACTCCGGCACCTGCCGGCGAAGGTAGCGAGGCGTCCGACGTCGACCTCTCCGCCATCGCACTTGCCGCCAACATCCAGCGCGCCGTGGCCGCCGTTGCGAGCGCTTCGCTGCCCGCAGTCAGGGAATTCCTGGGACCTTGAGGGGCGGTCCGGCGCCGCTCGCCGAGCGCGCAGGGCGGGGAAAGTATTCTAGGCGACCCGTTTATCAGCCAGCTGTCAATTGCGCGGATATTTCTAATCTGTGCACAAAATGGAGTATGTAAGTTGACTTGCAATTACGATGATACGCCAATACATTATCGCGGATCATCCAATCATTGCACTCAATTTGTAGCCCAACTAAAGTCCCTTTAGGATTGACGTTGAAGTGTCAAGTCAACAGCACGTAGCTGGGCTTGTGCGATCATTTTACGTACGCCGTCTTGGGCGTCGGGGCAGTTATGGGGGCTGAATCGTGAATGTTTGTGTCTTGACTTTGAAGACCACCTTGCTATGTCCGCGGCCATCAGCGGGCACATCACTCCGACATAAGTAGTAGTCGGCATGGCCACTTCGACTACAGCCTCGACGTCGACTGACTCCTCTGGCAGCACTCTCTGGCTTCGCTCACAAAGTACGCAGATGCGCGTTCTGGACCTGATTTGCGTGGTTCTTGCAGTTGGCGGAGCGCACGTTCTGCGCTTCGGGGCGGAGGACGCGTCGATCGCCGAGACGGAAGTCTCCTACGCGACTGTTTCGGTCCTGCTCGTCATCACCTGGCTGGGTGTGCTCGAATTCAGCGGAACCAAGGACATGAAGGTTCTGGGTACAGGGACCGAAGAGTACAAGCGAGTAGCGGCCTCTTCCCTGTGGCTCTTCGGAGCCCTCGCCGTGGTCTCCTACGTGTTTCAGCTCCAGACGGCACGTGGTTACGTTTCGGTGGCGCTCCCGTTGGGCGTACTGCTGCTGTTAGCGAGCCGCTGGCTGCAACGGCAAGCGCTCCACAAGGGACGGCGTGATGGTCTCTACCTCCACCGCGTTCTGTTGATTGGAGCCGCCCACAGCGTCGACCACCTGTGGAAGAGACTGAATCAACACATCGTTTCGGGGTATAAACCCGTAGCAGCGTTCCTCACGGATTCAGGCACCGTTGATCAAACGCTGCCGGTCTTGGGCACTAATCCCTCGGTTGACGATGTGCTCAACGCGATTGGGCAGCGGAAAGCTGACACCGTGGCTATATCCAGCGGAGCAGACCCCACGTTTCTACGCCACCTTGGGTGGGCACTGTCAGCCCGCGATGTGGGCATGATCATGGCCCCGGCGTTGACTGATGTGTCCGGTCCAAGAATTCACATCCAGCCAGTTGCGGGGCTGCCGCTTGTCCATGTCACCACCCCAAAACTCGAAGGAATGCAGGCCATAGCCAAGCGGGCCTTCGACGTTGTGGCGTCCACGGCGCTCCTCGCCGTGTTGTGCGTTCCTATGGCCATTGTCGCGCTCCTGATCAAACTCGACAGCCGCGGACCGGTGTTCTTCCTTCAAACGCGCATAGGCAAAGCCGGCGAAGCCTTCCACATGTATAAGTTCCGGTCCATGCGCACCGATGCCGAGGTGCAATTGGAGGCGCTCACGCAGCTCAGCGAAGGCAATGAAGTACTTTTCAAGCTGAAGAACGACCCCCGGGTAACGCGAGTGGGACGGTGGATCCGCCGGTATTCCGTGGACGAACTCCCCCAGCTCATCAACGTCCTCAAGGGCGACATGAGCCTGGTGGGCCCGCGTCCTCCCCTGCCACGCGAAGTTGCTGTCTACGAGCAGCACGAACACCGCCGTCTCATGGTGAAGCCTGGGATCACCGGCCTGTGGCAAGTGAGCGGCCGAAGCGATTTGTCCTGGGAAGAGTCAATTCGCCTGGACCTCTACTACGTTGAAAACTGGTCACCAGCGCAGGATCTGATCATCCTTTTCCGGACCCTTCGCGCGGTCCTTGCCAGAGATGGGGCTTATTAGCCCCAGCGAGGCTCAGCGCAGCTTCACCCGCTCGACTCTTAGTTGTTCTCTCCGAGGCTCCATTCCCTCTGCGCTGCGGGCTTTGTCCGCCATGCCATTGAAAGCCGCGAGGATCAGCGCCATGGGTACATAGATCTGCGGTGCGGCCAGTACGTTGTCGAAGAAGGCGTAGAACGTCATGGACAGCCCGAGGGATGCGATCAGCACTTTCTCCCGGCGTGCCGACTTCCTGGCCACATGGATGAACGTGGAAGCAATGAGAACGGTAAGCGCCAATGCCCCCACAAGGCCGAAATCAACGAGCAACTGAAGATAGGTATTGTGCGGGGCAATGAAGTACTCACGGACCAAGGCGATCGAAGACTCTTGGGAGAGTACAGCGTTGGCACCGGGTCCGTGACCAAACCACGGTTTCTCCTGAAAGCGTCCCCAAAAGTAGTCCCACGCGAGGTTTCGGCCAGACAGTCCATCGCCGTGGTACTCATCCTGACCAGTTGTTCTTTCAATCAGGACCGGCGCGATCTGCCAGCCTGCAAAACTGAGTCCGAGCAGCACGAAAGCACGCACCACTCCGGAGATGCGGGTTCTCGTCCTTCGTGTGAAGAGCAACAGGCAGACAATAACGAAGAACGCAACAATGACAGGTGCTCTGGTGGCGCTTGCAGCCGTCACCAAGATGCCAAATATCAAGGTGAGCAGCGAACCCCGCTTGTGGTGAAGCCAAAGCCAGAATGACGCTATGGCACCGAAGGCGCCAGCGGCACCCAGATAGGCAGGAGGGAGCGTACCTCCGAGTCGCGACATGTCAAAGTTCCCGGAAGTGAACAGCGGAATCACTCCTGCGGCGTCGAGCAATAGGCTCAGCGCCAGAGCAATGACAGGGACGAGTGAAACCACTCGTAGCGGCTCATCAGGCGACACCTTTCGCCAGTCGACGGCAAAGATCAGCCACGGCACCAGATAACCCGCCGTTGACGCCAGAAAGCCTGTGAGAGTCTGGGGCGGCTCGAGGTTCGTCAGGAGCGCATTGCCCAAAAGGACCCCATAGAGCGCTATGACCATGAGTACGGTAGCTGGCGGACGCCGAACACCCGCCATCAAGCACGCAAGCACCGTGATGAGAATGAGCGAAAGCTTTTGGACCGTGTTTCCCTGATCCTGAGCAATGAGAACCGCCAAAGCTTGCTCACCGATCAACAGCGGCACCAAATAGGCCCCGAACAAGGCAGAGGGCTTCTGCCAAATCATCAAAGCAGCGGCGATGCCAACAACGATCACGACAGCGACCCATGGAGCCGTAACTGCGAGGTAGGTGATGGGGAGCAACGACAGAACACAGAGGGCACCGATCACGGGTCCGCCCGCATCACGAATGTTCATGCTTTCAACTCTCCGCGCTGTCGGAGCCGGGTCCTCAACGTCAACAGAACAAACCGGGTGTTCCCAACGAGGTACCGCTTTAGCAAACGCCTCGGCTCCTGAACGAACCTGTAGCACCACTCGAGGCCCAGCCTCTGGATCCACAACGGTGCCCGCTTCAAGCGCCCGGAAATGACGTCGAAAGATCCCCCCACACCGAATGCCAAGCCTGCATTCAACTGCTCCTTGTGGCGGAGCACGAAGTGTTCCTTCCGGGGACTGGGCAACGCCAGGAAAAGCAGGTCCGGTTTGGCTGCTGCGATCGCCTGGACAACATCGTTCTCCTGACCGGGTGTCCAATATCCGTCGCGATAGCCCACCACGTTAACGCCCCTGCCTACGAAATCCTGGGCAACCGCTGCGACTACATCTTCCCTGGCCCCCAACAAGTACACCCGGTCTCCACGTTGGGGAGCCTTTTTGATCAGTTCCAGGAACAGGTCAATGCCGGAGACGCGCTCGGGAGCAGGAACGCCAAGGATACGGCTGGCCCATACGATCGACTGCCCGTCAGCGTTGCTGATTGCGCTGGTTTCCACGTATTGCCTCAACAGTTCGTCTTCCAGTGCATCAAGGACAATCGAAGCGTTCAGGTCGGCACGCCAATGACCACGCTGGGCAAGAAGGTTATGGCAGAGCTCCACGGATTCCTCCATGGTCAACAGGTCAAGGGGAAGATCGAAGACGCGCTCTCTACGGACCACCTGGTTGGCATCATTCATTCGCTTGTTCCCCCATCACCTTGTATCCACTCCGAAAGCCTCTTGAGCGCCGTGGTCTGTTCCCGGACCCTGCGGGTCCTGAGATCCACAATCAAACGTTCCAGCTCCGCTTGGCGGTGCACGGCATTGTTGGCTGCCTCGGCGTAAAGCTCTGCTTCAGGCGGAACGGTCAGGGCGGCGGTACCGAAGAAATCCTTGAGGACGGCAGTGTCCGACGTGATCAGCGCTTTCCCTGCGCACATGGCTTCGTAGCCGGCTCTCTGCATGGTGTCTTCTTCGGTAGTCGGCGCCACCAGGACGTTGGCATGGCCCAAGAGCCTGAGGTACTCCGACCTTGAGACAAACCCCGGGAACACGGTGTTTCCAGGATTGCAGTCCGTCTTGAATGACTCCGGGGCCCTGCCCGTGAAGACCCACACCAGGTTCGGAGCCAAATGGGTGGCGGCAGCCAACTCCGCCAACGGTTCGTCGTACGAGTAGGTGATGGGAACCAAAACGTATGTCTTTGCCTGCAATGCGGCCAGGTTCACGTCCTCAAATTCGCCCAGTTCGCCTACCTCGGGGTACGCCTCAATGAGATCGTGAAGCACCAGCGCTTCGGCGCCGTTGTCCTGGGCTTGATCGGCCAAGGCCTGGTTGGTGACGATCGCCAGATTGGGAGCTCCAAGGAGCTTGGCCACCAGCTTGCTGGCCCACTTCCACTTGGGGTCGTAAAAAGTGCCGGTGTGCAGGTCACCGCAAATGCGGACATCCTTCCCGACGGCGGCCCTCACAGCCAGCAGCGCCACGACAGGCGGCTGCATAACGATGACCTCAGTGGGTTTGTATTGACGAAGAAACTTCCTGGTTGACAGCCACAACCGCAGGTAACGCAACGGCAGCGGTCCGGACCCGCCGCCGTCGGACCATTCATCTATCCCCAAGCGGCGGGCAATTCCCTCACTGCGACCGTGGAAATCTATCCAACTGACAAAAACGGGCTTCTTCTGGGCAATGGCCGAGCCCGGCTGGAGCAAAGTGGTCACTAGCCTGCATCCCTCTCAAGAAATGTGCAGCCACGACGGATCATTTGCATTTTCTATTTCCCCCAGTTAGACGGTTAGGAAGAGCCGTCATGATCTTCCTTTGTATTCTACCCGTTGTGCTAGACCGGCCCGCTCCAAATCCAAGAGAAATGAAACCGTCTGGGTCCTGATTTCTTCGGTTGAAATCCCAAAAGCATCCGCCACGTTTCCGAGGACATCATCTTCTGGTCGAGGATTATCCGCACTTCCGAGAAACGACCAGATCAGGGCCGCTGGTCCTTGGAGGGCACGCGGACTCAGTTCCCCTTCCACATCCCGCAGATCCAGGACGTAAACGGAATCACCGTAATATTCGAAGGCCACCCCCGGAGGCCTGTACCAGCTGTCCATTTAGTTGACCCTGTTCCTGAAGAGGTTTATAGAAGCCGCAGGCAACGTTCGAATTCCTCGGGCCAGTCTCTTTGCACGTGTCCTCACCATTTCGAGATGGTTGGCATCCGCCATCCCCGGATCTTTCCGGAGCTCTTCATTGCTGGGATGCAGAGCCCTGAA
This sequence comes from Paenarthrobacter sp. NPDC090522, assembly GCF_044769225.1. Lineage (NCBI taxonomy): Bacteria > Bacillati > Actinomycetota > Actinomycetes > Micrococcales > Micrococcaceae > Paenarthrobacter > Paenarthrobacter sp. NPDC090522. The sequence continues at coordinate 102,211 of NZ_JBIVXL010000012.1, read as the reverse complement.
GAAGATGCCGATCTTGGCCTTCCATCCAGCGGTCCTTATGGCGTACAGCCAACCACCCGTGGTGGCCTCGGCACTGGTCCGGTTGATCTTCCAGCGCGCCAGTTCAACAGAATCCAGATCATCAAAGGGGCCTGCAACGCCCAGTTCCCGCATCTCCTCCTCCAGGACCCGCCTGACTCGACCAACATCAGCCAACCGGACGAGTGCCTGAAACTCCGCCGGTTCCATGTCCCGCTTCAAGGCGGCCATGATCTCCGCATGCTGGACGTTGTCCTCGGCGGTAGGTGAGTTCCGCAGAACATGGAGCAGCGCGATAACCGCATTTGCCACACGACTGGCTGTCGGGACCGGGACGTTGGCCAGTTCACCTTCTATCCGGGTTTCCCACAGAAGGTCAAAGACCTCATCTGCCTTTCCAAAGAAACCCGGGAAATAGGAATGCACGTCAATATCGCTGGGCCAGTTTGCATGGATCAGGGTTCGTGAGTGGGGATCCAGGATGCTTGGCGAAAAGCGTACTTCACGGTCATTCCAACCATACTTTTCCAGAATGGCGCAGAACTCCGACATCCTGGACGGCTCCACGAGGATATCCGCATCGCTGGAAATCTTCTTGCTCCGAAGTCCCATCTTTTCAAGGAGGGGACCCTTGATGGCAAGTATGCGTACGGAATGCTCCGCAGCTATGCGGGCCACCAGTGCATATGCAAGCGGCGTAGCAGCGGCTATGGGCAAGGAGACCGCGGCTGAGTCTGCCGGTCTGCTCATTTGAGGCCCCCACCCAATTTTGATTTCTTTGCCCGCAAAAATATTACCCCGGGGACAAGCATCACCAGGTATGCAATGGAACCTGCAATTGCTGCGCCCACTGCCCCGAAAGGGGACAACACCACCATTCCACCCACGCTGAAAACAACCGCCGTGAGGGTGGCATAGGCCCGCATCCTCGCGTGTCCCGTCTTGACCAGGATTCCGTTGACAAGGAAACCCAGGCCCTTGGCCCAGCCACCGAAAGCGAGGATCAGTGCCGGCAGAACGGCTCCGCGGAACTCCTCGCCAAAAACCAAGGGAATGACGGCCCAGAGGCTGCCGGCGCAAACCACTACTCCAACGGTCATCACCAGTGCGCACCATTTGATGACACCGGTAAACTCTCCGGCCTTTCGTAATCCGTGCCCCCCAGCCATGGCTGCGTCCCTGAAGGGCTTGGCTGCGACGGTGAAGAGCTCAGCAACCAGCATGCCGATCGCGTAGTAGCCCAGTTGCTCCGCACCGATCAGGGGTCGAAGGACAATGGGGTCCAGATTGACCAGGAGTACGCCCCCGAGGCCACCCAGCACTGCCCAGTTCAGCGTCCTCAGCGGCCTCAAAGTCACCTTGCGCATGACCCGCGTTGTTGGGATGCCCACCTCGCGTGGAACCCGGAAGGAAACGGAGAGAAGGTACAGGTAACCCAGAGCCTGCGGTACCACCAAGGTCAAAACCGCCGTTTGCGGATTCAGGAATCCTGTGGCGAAGAACCCAGCGGTCAAGCACAGTCTGGACATCGCCGTGATCCACTTTTCCACCGAGATGGCAAGGATCATGTTGCGGTTCAGTGCATCTCCGCGTTGAACCAAGGCTGCGGCGAACATGACAGCCCCCAGGCCCAGGAGCATGCTCGAATCGGGGTGCAAGTAGCCGGCCTGCACAAAGATGTAACCCGCTGCCGCCGCGAGAAGGAAAGCGACGGCAAGCACTGCCATCCAGGCCCCGAACCGAAACCTCCGAAGCCAGTAGTTTCCGTAGACAGCGAGTGAGTCCGAGGTTCCGAGTCCCAGGATTGAAGCGGCCACCACAATAATGGATTGGCTGGTGGAGAAATCGCCTTGTCCTGCGGGACCCAGGGCACGTGTCAGCAGCGGGGCCACCAGCAACGAACTCAAAGGCACGAGCACTGAACCCAGGGCATTCAGTGCATGGTGGCTGCGCCTGACGGGCAGGTCTACAGCAACCATAGTGGTGGAGTGCTGACGAAATCAGGCTTGGCAGTCGCGCCGCGAAGGGTCATCGCGGCCTTGACTCCCAGTTCGGCAACCAAGTGAGCATCGGGGTTGTCTTCCCAAGCCACCACGGCGTCATCTGCTCCGTACCAATGGAACTGTCCCGAGAACTTGTCCACGTAGTCCAGCCCGACGCACGGGACACCCTGGCTGAGCGCGGCGACGCCGGCGTGCATGCGTGCAGTAACCACAACGTCGGCCAGGGCCAGCATGCCTTTCGCTTCCTGCGCATGACGGGGCACGGCCAACATCACGTCCTCGGCGGACGTACCACCTACCAGTTGCTCTGACATGGCTATGTCTCCGGGTTCGTCGCGAACATCATGCGGGAGGACCACCACAGCGAACCCTGCGTTCAGCAAAGCAATCATGTAGGACTGGAATCTGCGCGCCACTTCCTTGTACCCGGTACCGTTGAACGCCGCCAAGTGGGCGTTCGGAACAAGGACAGCAACAGGCCTGTCACGTCCCGCAACCCAGGACTGCAGCGCATCGATTGCAGGGCTCTTGCCCGGCTTCATATAAGCCGCCACATCAGGGTGAACTCCTACATCGCGTTGCAGGGCTTCTGCGGCACGCCGTTGGGAGTTCTTGTCGCGGGCGGTCAGCCGTACCCGCCTGTCCAGGCGTCGCAAAGACGTCAGTGCGTCCGGGCTGGGATTTCGGCGGAAGCTGAAGTTGGCCAATTCCGCACGCCGGCCCTGCGCAACCGAGACGTTCAGCAGGCTGACCCGTTGGGAGATGGACCGGATACCGTAGGCGCCGTCTATGGAGTCGGCCCCCAGGACTACAACCCGTTCTGCCCGAGTGAGGAGTCGCAGCTTACGGGCATCCATGTGCATCCGGCCAAGGGCAATGACCCTGTCAATCGACCGTACGCCGGCCACTCCCATCGCAGTCCAGGGTTCCACTGGTCCGGGAGTGTACAACTGGGGCGTGCCTGAAGACGCGATGATGCTGTCCCGGCTCCCCAGGATCATCCCTTCATCGCCGAATGAGCCGTAACTGGCCGGCGAAAGTACCGCGGTGACACCGGGTTTTGTTTGTGCCGGCCTTTGAAATCCCAGCATTCTCCGCTGGCCGTTGACCAGCGTCGGCGCCGCATATCCGGCAACCAGGCGGTTGAGATTACCCACAGGTCCATCCCCATTTCTTCATGCGCATTATCCTGCGGGCTTTGGTCATCGCGAGCCGCCGATCGCAGCATTCAGGCCGTCGCTGCCCCATTTGTTGAACGGATACAGGAACCAGCCGACGGTCCCCACCACGTCCGAACGCGACGCCGTTTTGGCACAGTCGCTGCCCGCAGAGGCGCTCCGGCATGCTGCAACGGAGTCGTCAGAGTTGGAACGGTGGTCACCCAAGAACAGGTACTGGTCATCACCCAGCCGGATCGGCCCAAAGCAGCGGGGTGAAGACACCGCCGTCGTGCAGTCGAGGCTTCCTACATCGAAAGGGAGGTCCTCGAAGACGTAGGGCTCAGCGATCGCTTGGCCGTTGACCATGACCTGGCCGCTGGCGCCGCAGCATTCCACTGTGTCCCCGGGCAAGCCCACCAGGCGCTTCACCAGGTATTCGGTGTTGCCAGGCCCGATGCCCGTCACCTCCCCGAACCAGCCGACGGCGGTCCGAGCGAATCCGTGCTGGGGCGGCGGTCCCCACGTGGCCGGCTTCCGGAACACCACTACATCCCCGCGTTGCGGTTCAGCGAACGCGTAGGCCGTCCGGTTCACCAGGACGCGGTCGCCCACGCTGAGGGTCTGTTCCATGGAGCCGGAAGGGACGCTGTAAACCTTCAGGAAGAATCCCTGGACCAAGGAAACCAGGATCAGCGCCAGGACAGCATGGAACCAAGGTGACCGAAGGAATCGTCGACGGCGGGTGGCGGCCGTCGCGGGTGCGCCGCTCATGCGTGTGGTTCCGGAAGGCGGAGCACAAGCCCGGCATCAGCGAACGCAGCAAGGACATCGACGACGGCGGCGTCAAGGTTCTGTTCCGGCGGCGCGCCGAACTCCCGTTGCACCTCCCCCAGGATGGCCTCGAAATCGAGACCGTCGCTCAGGGTCCGCCACACCAAGGGACCAACGCCGTCCAGGACGTGCACCACGCGGTTCGCATCAAGGACAGCAGTTTGGCCGTCAGCCTCCACCGCGTCCAACACAAGGGAAGGCACAAAGGATTCGTCCGCGAACGGGCTCCGTACACCGGCGTTGACCGCCGGCATCACCGCAGCCCACGGGCCGGGTTCAACTCTTGAGAGAAGTTCGGGGACAAGGGGCAGGACTTGCGAAGCTTCACGGTACGTCACCTGCTGGATCGCCCCGCTTCGGTCCACATGCCGGGCTATGTTCTGCAGGGGCTTGTCCATGTCGGCCAAATAGCTGGCCTCCGGGACGATCGCGGCCAAGGCCCCGCAGAGCCCAAGGGTGACAATACGCGGTGGGCCAGCGAAATCTTCATCGCGGTCAACCACCACAAGACCGCCCAGGCGGAGCGGCACGCCTGGCAATTCGCGAAGTCCCAGTGCCGACGGCGCCAACTGCTCCTTGAAATCCTGGCCTGATCGCAGAACGGACAAGGGCTTGCGGTAAGGGTGGACGGCGCCGTCCGAATCGATGCCGACGGTCTCATCCGTGACGTAGCCGTAGTCAGAGCCCAGAGTGCGCGCCAAGGTGGTTTTCCCCTTGCCGGAGGGCCCGATGAACGCCAACACTTCCCCGGATGCGTCCGCAATACCGGCTGCGTGCAGCATCAGCAGGCGGCCCCGTTTGGATTCGATGGCCGCGAGGGTGGCGTACGTGGACAACTCCGCTATGGATCCGGGGGTTCCGGCTGCGTCGGGAAACCGCCACACCAGTTCGGCTACGGGATTTACGACGGCGGCACCCGCCTCGTTCCTGTGCGGCGAGGCATCCCGCCAGGGTTCCTCGAATTCCCGGAAACGTTGTTCGTCAAAAGCATGTTCGGCAAAATCCAGGCGAATCCTGACATGGCCACCCAAGGCATCTACCGTAAAGTCACCGGTCCGCATTTATCCCACCCAAAAAATCATCAGCCCGAGGTGCAAGCTAAGCATCCTTGCATATTCCTGTGCAGAAAGAATCGACCTCCGCGATCAGGACGCACGAAAACGCGTCAGCCAAATTTGCTGACGCGTTTTCGATTCTAAAGTTTCCTCAAAGAAACCTTAGAGAAGACCCGCACCCACCGGCACGGAAATCGTTCCGCTGGCGGTAAGCGTCCTGGTACTGAACTGCACAGTGATGGTTACCGGGAAGGTGGCCAAAAGGCTAATTGCAACGCCGGTGCTGATACCTGCAAGACCGAACACGATGGGAATATCCAACGTGCCGTTGCTCGCCACGTTGATGGCCTGCGTGGTGGTAAAGGTTGTGGTTGGCATCCCGTACTGGCCGATGATCGGGGCAGTCTGGTAGCTCGTGGTGCGCTGGCCGGCAGTGCTGTTGACACCGTTGTAGGAGTAGACGCCGAAACCGCGGGCACGTCCAACCGGAATGTTGATACCGGCAGGGCGGGCAACCGTCACCGTGATCGTTGCAGTTTCGTTGATGGCTCCGGGGCCATTGGTCAGCGTGAGCTGGGTGGGAACCGTGGTCAGCGCCTGCGCGGTAAGGGTGCCACCACCATCCAGCAGGTTGAGGGTCAGCAGACCGGTCTGCGTGCCGGTCACGGCGAGGGCCGCGTTGTTCACGGAGGCAACAGCGGCAGGCGCTGCAACAGCTGCCGCGATGACCGGAACGGACCAAGCTGCGCCCTTGACCACTGCACGGCGTGTGTGCGGCTTGGAGACCGTAAGTTCGTCGCTCATAGTTCTTCTTTCAGCTAGGGATGAAAACCATCGGTTGGAATCCAGCACATGCCGAGTTCCCCCATCTGGGATAGAGACTACCCACGGTTTTTTGGCCCAAATGAACAGATTCGGTGTTTGCGCGCAGATTGTCGCTGTATGGTTCAAGGTCTGCACGAAACGTCCGTCACGCCCGGCATTCCGCCACTTCCAGGCGCTGGCTAGTCTCTTCCCCGACGGTCGCGCAGGTCCGAGGGACCACAGCCGTACAGTTCGTCGAGCGTCCGCCGGAGGGCCGCCGTCGTTCCGAAGCCGGTCTGCTCGGCGATCTGTTGGACGCTGAGAACGTCATACCGCGTGTCGGTGAGCAGCGTGCGGGCGAGCCTGCCCCGTTGCCTCCGGATCTCGGCAGCAATGGAGTTCCCCACCTCGGCAAAAGCGGCCTGCACCCGTCGCAACGAAGACTGCACGGCCCTGGCCACAGCGTCCGGATTCAGCTCCCTGTCCGCACAGCGTTGAGCGATGACGGCCATGGCCTGGTCCCTCAGCACCGACGTCACTGACGTGGAATTCCAACTGACCCCGCAGTGGTCCAGGAGCAGGCTTCCCGTCAGTTCCAACAGGATCTGTTCGGTTGCATAGGACTCGATGGCAGAACCTTCGCGGGATGGCTGCTCCAGGATGGCACCAATGAAAGCCTCGGCCGCTGCATCCAGCCTGGACTTCACCTGGGTCACAGTCACGCTGTCCAAGGCCTGCGGCACAAATGTTTCAGCCGCAGCCCGTTGGATGGAGATCCGTTTGACCTCGCCCTCCCCCACGAAGGGCGACGCCAGCTCCTGCCCGCCAGGCACTATGACCACCGTTCCTTCAGCCGGAATCAACGTGCCCGCGCCCGGATCGCGGACAGCCCCGGAAGCGACGAAATAGATATTCACGTTGTCCGGCGAAGCATTTGGATCATGCAGCTCCAAATCACCGGAAATGGACCCAAGGGAAACAGCACCGAATATGCACTCGTGGTGGCCCCTTGACGGTGCACTGCCGAGACCACTATCGGCTGCTTCACGTTCGAGAAAGTCAGTATCCTGCATTGTCATAAATCCCCCATCCCACCCAGTGGTGAGTCGCCCCTATAGAACTGCACGTTACGATATCCGTGGCGCAGTTCAAGAACCGCGTTCTTTATTGTGTCGAGGGCACACAACATCAGGGGGACATTTTTCATGGAGCTGACGGACTATTGGAAGGTCCTCCGGGCGCATTGGATTTCGGTCATTGCCATCACGGTTTTGGGTGGAATAGTTGCCTTTGGCTGGACCCTGACCCAGACGAAGGTCTATAGTGCCGACGCCAGTGGCATCATTTCCGTTGGTGTGAACAAGGACCTTGGAACGGCCATGGCCGGTGAGACCTACTCCAAGTCCAGGGCGAAGTCCTACATGGATGTCGCCAAGTCCCGTTCCGTGGCAGAAACAGTCATCCAGGACCTTCGGCTCCAAGGCACCACTCCTGAGCAACTGATCGCACGGGTTTCCGTCCAAAACCCCCAGGACACGGCAACGTTGAAGTTCAGCGCCCAGGCAAGCACTCCCGAGTCTGCACGCGACCTCGCCGAGGCATGGGTCCGGGCGGTCGGCAAGCAAGTTGACGAGCTGGAAAAGGGCGGCGCCAACAGCACTGACACATCGATTGTCAGCTTCCGTTCCCTCGATGCAGCACAGTTGCCAACATCACCGACGTCCCCGAACACCCGGCTTGCTTTGGTCATCGGCTTGGTAGCGGGCCTGGTGGTTGCCATCGCGTACGCCCTGCTGCGTAATATTTTCGATCGCCGCGTCCGCTCGGCCGTACGCCTGGAATCCGAAACCGGCGTAGCAGTGATCGGCACGGTCCCTTTCCACAAGAACTTCGATGGTTCCAACCGCATCGTGCTGTCCCAGGGCGGCAACGACCTGGAGAACAAGAACCACCAGGACTACGCCGTGGCCGAGGCCATCCGTGAACTGCGAACCAACCTGCAGTTCATGGACGTGGACAATCCCCCGCGCATTATCGTGGTCACCTCCGCACTCCCCGGCGAAGGAAAGACCACCGTCATCGCCAACCTTGCCCAGACCATCGCGGCTTCAGGCCAGCGCGTTGTAGTGGTGGACGGCGACCTCCGCCGGCCCAAGCTGGCCAAAACCTTCGGGCTCCTCACCAATGTCGGCCTGACCGACGTACTCATCGGACGCGCTACGCTCAACGACGTCCTGCAGCCGTGGGGCGAAAGCGGCGACTTGTTCGTCCTCGGCGCCGGCTCCGTCCCGCCCAACCCCAGCGAGCTGCTCGGGTCCAATGTCATGCACACGCTGCTGGAGGACATCGCCAAGCACGCCATCGTCCTGGTGGACGCTCCACCCCTCCTGCCGGTCACGGACGCAGCGATCCTCACGGCCCGCACTGATGGCGCCATCGTGGTCAGCCGGGCGGGCAAGACCACTTACGACCAGCTCAAAAGGGCGCTGCAGAACCTGGATCGGGTCAAAGGACGCCCCCTGGGCCTCATCATCAACGGCGTCTCCCGGAAGTCGTCAAAGGGCGAAGACTACGGCTACCAGTACTACACGTACTACAACCGCAAAGAAGCAGGCAGCGACTCCCCCAATGCCACCCACGTTCCTGCGTCGGAGTCGCAGCCGGTGGACTCTTCCGAGCACATCCCCCTGCCCACCCAGCGCCGCGGCCGCCGTCGCGAAAGCACCCCCGCACTGTGATGCCGTCCAACGCCGGCAGCCAATCGGCGTCGTCGATCCTGACGGTCTGCACCGGCAACATTTGCCGGTCACCGCTCGCGGAACAGTTGATCCGTGCCCGGCTGGCCAAGGCCGGAATCGGGAACTTCTCTGTGGCCAGCGCTGGCCTGCACGCAGCGGTCGGCGCCCCCATGGAGCCCTTGCCCGCTGACCTGTCCAGGGAGTACGGCGGCAACCCCGACGGCTCGGTGGGCGAACAGATCACGGACGAATCCGTAGCGGCAGCCAACCTGGTCCTGACCATGACCCGGAAGCAGCGTGACGAACTGGTCAAAAGGTTCCCCGGCGCAGCCCAGCGGACCTTCACCATGGCCGAATTCGTGAGGGCGGCGCAGACGCTGCCTGTCACCATGAGCCAGCCCGCCGCGCCCAGTTGGGCCGCCGTGACCGGCAGCGGTGCCGATTCCGCCGTCGCGCTTTTGGTGCGGCGAACCGCGGCCGTCCGGTCAGCCGCCGTGCTGGTCGTCGCCGACGATATCCCGGACCCCATCAACGCCACCGAGGCAGTGCACCGCGAGGTGGGCCACCGCATCGCAGGGTACTGCGACGACGTTGTGGCGATCCTGGGCAAGCACCTCTAGGCGCTCCGGCGCAGCCACCAGCCCGCTGCAGCAGCGCCGATCACTGCGCCGGCCGTGTTGGCGATGACGTCCGACAACGCCGTCACCCGCCCCGGAACCAACAGCTGCGTGAGCTCGATGAACGTGGACGTCGCGGCTCCCAGCAGCAGGATGCGCCACCAGTTCCAACGCCTTGGCCAGAGGAGCCGGACCAGTCCTCCGAAGGGGACGAACATGACGATGTTGGAGACGAACTCGACGGCGACAGCCGCTTCCTTGAGGGGCAGTCCCACCGCTGCAAGCCAACCGGCGATGATCCCGACGAAACCCGTGACCGTACTGGCTTCCTTCGACGGCAGGAAGACCACGAAGGCCAAAGCCACCAGGTAGGCAGCGAAGGCTGCCTGCAGCCACCTCTGCGCGCGGCGGGTGGCGGAGTCCTCGGCGGTGGTCATTCGACCAGCCTAATGGGCCGGCCGACGGGAGTTAGTGCTTGACAAGCATGTAACGCCGGCCTCTTGGCTTCGCTCGGTCCAATATTGTCTGCGAATGGATTTATCCTTGTGGGATGGGAATTGGGGACCACAAGACGCTCGATCAGGGCCTCTTACACCACGAAAAATGCGATGACTGCCGTGAGACCCGGCCTGCCCTCAAGAACATCGAGAAGAGTCGCGCACACATCGCGGCCCGGTTTTCTGCCCTGATGCGCACCCCGAAGTTTTACGACGCCGCCAGCGAAGTCATGCCTGTTGACTCCCAAGGTGAGTACTCCGTGGTTGTCGCCGACCCCTCCGAGTCCGCAGTCGTCACCATTCATCGCATGGAGCAACTGCACGAACAGGCGCTCACGCTCGTGACCATCCTGGACGACCGGGTCAACGTAACGTCCTTTCGAGTCAACCGAAAGTCTCCACCATCCGCGATTCCCGCTGAAGGAAAGACCCAAGACACTGTTGACGTCACCGGTGGCATGACAGTTGAGGAATGGCTCTTGGCAATTGATGTCTTCGGGCAAGGCAAGCCATTCATGGTGTCCGGAAGTGAGTTCGCATCCGAGCTGATGTCGATGAGTATGAGTGCCTCGTAGACTCCGTCGGGGCTCTCCGATCCGCGGCGAGTCACTTCACAGGACCATCGAACGTGGCACTCGTGCTCGCCTGCGGCACCACGACGTGGACCGCGTTCCGCTGCACACTGAAGTCCGTGGGCGTTTCGGTGGCGATCTCGCCGTCGAGGTTCACTGACAACGCCGGCTCGGTGACCAGCCGGACGTTTCGGGTTTCCAGGTGGTACACGCGATCGTGCTCAATGAAGCTTCCATCCTTCAGCAGGCGCGCGATCTTGACGTGCTCCCGGAGTGGCGCGGCGAGGATGGCGTAGATGTCCAGGGTGTGGTCGTCGATTCCGGCCATGGGCGAGACGGTGTTCCCGCCCCCGTAGTGCCGGCCGTTTCCCACGGCCACCTGGAGCAGGTCCTCAAGCTCCAGGGTTTGGTGGTCCCCGTCCGGGAACTCCAGTCGCGCCCGGAAGGGTTGGTGGCGGGCGTACGCCTGTACTGTGGCGACGCCATAGGCGAGAGGGCCAATGTGCTTCTTCAAGCGTGGGCTCAGGGCCTCGGTAACTCCCACCGAGAGACCCACTGAGGCGACGTTGAGGAACGGCTTGCCGTTGGCGCGCCCGAGGTCGATGTCCACTACCTTGCCTTCGGCCACCACGGCACACGCCTCGGCGAGGCCGCTGGGAATCTCAAGCGTCCGGGCAAGGTCGTTCGCCGTGCCGAGCGGAAGGACACCGAGGGCGATCTCCGTGCCGGCCAAGAGCCCCGCCGCGAAGCTGACCGTGCCATCCCCGCCGCCGACCACCACAAGGTCGTGCTGCTCCGCGATCACCCGTTCAAGTGCTGCCCCCAGCTCCGCGCCGGAGGTAACCGCGTGCACCGAGGAAAGCGGCAAGCCTGCCTGCCCCATCGCAGCGACGGCGGCGTCAGTGGCAGCGGCGCCACGACGTGACGCCGCATTGATCACCACGGCAGCAGAGCGTACGTCACGGGCAGAAGTCATGTGGTCCATGGTAGGTGGCCCCACCTGGGAGAACCCTGCGTACTGGCTGGACGGCCTACTGCCTGGCCCAGGTACCGCAGCCGTGGGTGGTGAACCTCTGCCCCTTGCTCAGTTTCACCACAGGGTATCCACTGGTGACGGCGCCCATGGTGCCGTCACTTCCTCCGCCGGGCCTGGTAATCCGCCAGTAGCACCCATCCGTGACTTCGTTGACCGTCTTGTACTCGCCTGGCGCCACGTCTTCTCCTTCCACGTTTCAACACCAGCGGCGATGCCGCCCAGGACCAGCGACACGGCACCGGCTATGGCGACAGCGGCTGCGGCTCTCCTCCCGGAGAGCCCAGCCCAGGAAGCCCTCCTGAACACGAGCGCGTAGAGTCCGGTGATCGCCGCCGCCACGCCAAGCAAAACCAGGATGGCCTCGCCGCTGCCAAGCACTGCGCCGACCAAAGCCACAATGGCCAGGAGTGAGCCCGTAAACCAGAATGATGGGCCAAACGCCCCGCGCGCTCTCGAAGGGTAAGGCGCCGGTGCGGGCACAGGGCCGGGGCCTGGGCCGGGCACAGCGTACGACGGCGGTACAGGCGCCGGATACGCCTGGTAGGGAAAGGGCTGCTGCGGCTGGTAGTACTGCGGCATCGGCGGCGGGTACGACGGCGGCGCGAAACCTTGGGCCTGGAGCGGCGGCGCTCCCACGGGTTGCGTTGGTTGCCGTCCGTAGACCGAATCGCTCGTCTCGTTGGTCACTGAACCCCCATGAATATCCCGGACGCGACTCCGCGCCGTCGCAACAGTAACACCGCCGCCGATGTCAGCTATCCTCTATCTCAGCCACGTCCAGTTGGCACTCTCTGGTTTGGAACAAACACCCAACAGGTGCTGAACCTCAAACGTTCCTTGGGGGAACCATGATGTCATCCGCCTCCACCGCCCGTGGGCGTAAGCGCTTTAAGCTCCTCGGCGTGGGTCTGGCCGCTGTGGGGGCACTGTTGCTGTCCTCCTGCGTTGCCCTCCCTTTGCCGGGAATGCCGAAGGCAACACCCACCTCACCGGCCCCAACCAAGGCGCCTGATGCGCGGAACACGGAAACCACGACGGCGGCCTGGGAGCTTCCGCTCGAACCTCTCGGGCAGCCTGTGGTTTCCGATGGCGTCGCATTGGTTTACGCCAAGGTTTCCGGTGGAGTGGAGGCGCACGCCATCGCTGTTTCCACTGGCAAGGAGCTCTGGAAACAACCCGTGCATCCCGGTATCGGGGCACCTGCCATCCCTCTGGAACCTGCCCTCACCAAAACCGAGGCAGGACAAACCGCAGCGATTTTTCTCCAAGCTGCAACTCCCCCTGCTGATAACGGCGGCACCTCCTGGTGGACAACTCCAGTGGCCGTGGACCTGAAGACGGGCAAGGAGCTTTTCCGTGGTCGGGCAGAACTGGTTACCACACCCCCGTTTGCCTGCGATGACCACGTGGATTTGTGCTTTATCTCCTTGGATGATGCGTCGCTGTCAGTGGAGCATTGGATCGATCTCACATCGGGCGAGGACCTCTCCGGTCCTGACATCAATCCACTTACGGGCAACTTCCGTCCAGTGGGCAAGGGGTTGTACTCGGTGGTGACAGGCGCAACCGAATCGCTGGCCCGCGTTTCCTACGGCGAAGTCTTGTGGCAACTGGACGTTGAGAAAATCTTCGGAAAAGGTGCCACCACGGATCTGGGCTGGTACTTCACCTACTCGGAAAAGTTGGACCTCTATGTTGGTTCCCTGGGCTACAACCCCACGGACAAAGAGGCAGCCAAACTCTGGGAGACCACTCTTAGCGTCGACCTACGCGATGCCTTCAAGACTGTGGGGTTCCGTGCATCCAGCGGCCGTGTCCTCTGGAGTTCGCCCGGATCGCATGTCATGTGTGCCAGGTCCATGGGAACGGCGGCCACCAAGTTCGAAGGAGGCGATGCGTTCCCTATTCGTTGCGAGTACACAGAAGGGTTCGTGGACTACCCCTCCGGCAATTACCGCGGCTCCCGCGGCAAGGTAGTTGGCTACGACCCCCAAACAGGTGATTCAAAGTGGGAGTCGAAACCTGTGGACGTTAACTGGTACAGCCACGGCATGCTTCCATCGGTAAACCGCGGCGACCAGGTGATGGCAGGCACTTTCTGGGATTCAAACCTTGTAGACACCCGCACGGGAAAATTCCGAAGCAAGACTACGTTCGAGGACGTCTTTGTCTGCCTGAAGGAAACTGACTTCGACGTGCCTCCGAACGCGCCTTATAAGAGCGCCACCGCCGCGGGCGGCTTTACCGCTTTCCCCTGCACGAAGGGCGGAACAGCCGTCCCATCGTTCACCTACGGCGCCCTCACCGACGTCGACACCACGGACAACGGGATCGCCGTCATTGCCCTGGAGGGCAAAGTGGCCGGCTACAAGCTCCTGAAGGAATTCACCTAGGCCCCAGCGGGCTATCCCTTGAAAATCGGGGCCCGCTTCTCCTGGAACGCGCGGAAACCCTCGGCGTAGTCGTCGGTCTTGCACAGGCGTGCCTGCTCGGTATTCTCCTCGGCCATGGACTCCCACAGTCCCAGCCGCTGGTCGCGGATGTGTGCCACGAGCTCCTTGGAAGCAACAAACGCCTGGGTAGCTCCGGAAGCTACCCGTGAAACGATCGCGCGGGTCTCCGAAAGCAAGGATTCAGCCGGCATCGCCCGGCTGAACAGCCCCTGCGCCACGGCTTCCGAGCCCGAGATGAGGTCCGCCGTGTAGATCAGGTCCAGCGTGCGGTGCATGCCCAGGCGCTCGGTGAAGTACCAGTGCCCACCGGAATCGAGCGTGGCCCCGAGCTTGGCAAACGGCGAGCCGAACTTGGCATTTTCCGCCACGTACACCACGTCGGTAGCCAACAGAAGGCCGAGGCCAACACCCAGGCAGGCACCGTGTGCAGCGGCAAACGTGGGTGCGGGGAACGCCGCCATCTTCTTCAGCAACGGCTCAACCAGTCCCCCCAGGTACGCCTGGGCATCGTCCGTTTCGGGCGTGACTCCGGCAATGTCGCGGCCGGCGCAGAACGCACGCCCTTCTCCGCGAAGGAGCAGCGCCCGCACGTCACCGCGGGAGGCGGCGGCAGCAGCGTCGTCGTACGCCTTGCCCAACTCAACCAGTGCGTCCTCGTTGAGCGAGTTCAGCTTTTCCGGGGCATTGAGGACAATTTCGGCAATGCCGTTTTCAAGGGAGAGCTCGATCATGGGGACTCCTTAGACGTCGAAGTCGACGGTCACTTCTTCGCTGGTGGGGTGGGCCTGGCAGGTGAGGACGTAGCCCTTGTCCAGCTCGTCCTGTTCCAGGGCGTAGTTCTCATCCATGGTCACGGTACCGGTGACCAGCTTGGCACGGCAGGTGCCACACACGCCGCCGGCACACGCGAAAGGCACATCCGGACGGACACGCAGCGCGGCGTTGAGGATCGATTCGCGGGCATGCGTCGGGCTCGCGACGTCGCCGGTGAGGCCGTCCAGTTTGAACGTGATCTTGAACGTTTCCTGCGACTCGTCCTCCACCACGGGACGGCCGGCGTGGCCCTCGGGACGGTCCGGGCGGCCGGTGGTAAACAGCTCAAACCGCACGTGTTCGGGCTCGACACCGCGCGCAGCGAGCGTATCGCGGCACAGCTGGACCAGCTCGAACGGGCCGCACAGGAACCATTCGTCCACGTCCTCCGCGTGAATGGCGGAAGAGAGCAGCGACTGCAGTTTCTCCGCGTCAATGCGGCCGGTCATGAGCGGCGCAATCCGCTGCTCACGGGACAACACATGGTGCAGGGCCAGGCGCGACGGGTACTTGTCCTTCAGGTCCGCGAGCTCCTCCAGGAACATCACGTCCATAGCGGCCTTGTTGGCGTAGATCAGGTCGAAGCGGGTCTCCGGGTTAGCGGCAAGCAGCGTCCGGGCGATCGCGATAACCGGGGTAATGCCGGATCCAGCAGCAATGGCCACGAAGCTCCCGGCGTCACCGGCAAGCTCCTCAGGGTGGTTCATGGAGTTCATCACGTTGTGCTGCACGGCCGCACCATCCTTGCCGTGCCGGGAGATGAACGCACCCTGCGGGCTCATGACATCCAGCACGTCACCGGCCTTCAGCTCGGCATTGGCCCACGTGGAGAAGAGTCCGCCCAGGTCCTTCTTGATGGCCACCCGGATCTCGCTGCTGCCGTCCTCGAAACTGCGCGGCTCTGCGCAGATCGAGTAGCTGCGGCGGACCTCGTGCGGCTCCCCGTTCTCATCCGGCAGCGTGGTGCGCAGGGCAACGTACTGGCCCGGAAGGTAGTCGTACTGGCCGGCCAGCTCCGCGGGCACACCGAACGTGACCTCGATGGCATCGTCCGTGAGGCGCCGGACTTCCGCGACGGTCAGGTTGTGGAAAGACGCACGACGGCGGCTGGCCGTCTGGGTTTCGGTGGTCATGGAATTCCTTAGAGGACTTTGAAGTAGTCGAACGGTTCCTTGCAGTCCTGGCAGACGAACAGCGCCTTGCAGGACGTGGAACCAAAACGGGTGAGCTCCTTGGTGTTCAGCGACGAACACTGCGGGCATTTCACGGCGAGGCTCAACCGGACGGGGCCGGAGTGGCCACCAGCAGCGGCGCGGCCGGAAGGCGGGGCGATGCCGTACTCCTCCAGCTTGGCCTTGCCGGATTCTGTCATCCAGTCCGTGGTCCACGCCGGCGAGAGCACCAGGTTCACGTGCACGCTCGCATACCCGGCGTTGCGGAACGCGGTCCGCAGGTCATCACCGATCGCGTCCATCGCCGGGCAACCCGAGTAGGTGGGCGTGATGGTGACCTCGACGGCGGGACGTGCGGTCCCGCCGTCGTGGTTGCCTTCAGCGTGAGGTGCTTCGGTGACCCGTACGCCGCGCAGGATCCCCAGGTCCTCTATGGTGAGCACGGGGATTTCCGGGTCGCAGACCGTGGACGCGATATCCCAGGCCCGCTGCTCTTCAGTCCTTGACTGTGTTCGTGACGGCGTCATCACGCTGGTCACCAGCTCGCGCCGGGGTGTTCACGGGCCAGGACCTGCATTTCGGCCAGGACGTAGCCCAAGTGTTCTGAGTGCTTACCGCGACGTCCGCCGCCCAGGGACTGCGGCGTGCCGGGAACCTCGAGTCCGGCTTCGGCCATGATTTCGCCGGTGAGCCGATCGAAGGCCTCGCGCAGGCTGGACGGCTGCACCGTAACCCCGGCCTCGGCCAGGCGGGTGGTGAGCTCGTCGTCCTCGAAAAGTTCGTCCACGTACGGCCACACGAGCTTGAAGCCCTGGATCATGCGTGCACGGGACTCGTCCGTACCGCCGGCCAGGCGCAGCACCCACTGGGCACTGTGGTCGCGGTGGTAATCCACTTCCTTCACGGCCTTCGCCGCGATGGCTGCGATGGTGGGATCCGTGGACGCCATGAGCGCGGTGTACAGCTCGAACTGGTAGAAGCTCACAATGAACTGCCGCGCAATGGTCACAGCGAAGTCGCCGTTGGGCTGCTCGAACAGGTGCGCCGAACGGAACTCGTGCTCGCGGCGGAAGTAGGCGAGGTCGTCCTCGGACTTGTCCCAGGCTGCACCGGCGTAGGTCAGGAAGGAGCGGGCATGCCCCAACTGGTCCAGCGCGATGTTGCCAAGGGCAATGTCTTCCTCAAGCTCAGGGGCACGGGAAATCCAGTGGCCCAGGCGCTGGGCGAGGATCAGTCCGTCGTCGCCGATCCGCAGGGCGAACTCGGCAACGTCTTCGCTGGGCTTCACCTCGCCGCGGCGGATTTCAAGGGCGATGTCCTCGGGGCGCAGCGCGTTGCCCGGCGTGATGCGGGTGGCGCTGGCCGAGCCGTCACCGGAGGCACCGGCGCCGTGAACGCCCACGGAAATGTCGCCGTGGCCGTCGATCGCGAAGTCAGTGTTCGTTTCGTGGGAAGTCACAGGTGCTTCACGCCTTCGCTCTTGGTGTAATACGTCGCGTGGCGGTAATCCTTGCCCTGGGGCGACTCGAAGAACGCACCCTTGGAGTCCGGATCACTGGAAGCGATGGCTTCGGCCGGGACAACCCAGATGGACACGCCTTCGTTGCGGCGGGTGTACAGGTCGCGGGCATTCCGGAGGGCCATGGCCGCATCCGGGGCGTGCAAGGAGCCGGCGTGGACGTGGGACAAGCCACGGCTGGAGCGGACGAAGACCTCCCACAGGGACCACGGTGTTTCGTGCGCCGCACCGGAGGTGACCGGTGCCGCCGTCGTGCTTGTTGCAACCTTGGGCGCCTCGCTGGCGACTTCGCCGGCGGCGCTGGCCGGTGCTTCGGGGTTTCCGTGAGGAGCCATTATGCTGCGTTCACTTTCTCTGCTTGCTTGCGGGCGTAGGCTGCGGCGGCTTCCCGAGCCCAGGCACCGTCTTCGTGTGCTTCACGGCGGCGCTCGATGCGCTGCGAGTTGCAGGGACCGCGGCCGGCCAGGACTTCCTTGAACTCGTTCCAGTCCAGGGGTCCGTGCTCCCACTTCTTGGTCTCTTCGTTGAAGCGGACGTCCTTGTCCGGGAGGGTCAGGCCCAGGACCTTCACCTGCTCCACCATCATGCCGACGAACCGGCTGCGCAGTTCGTCGTTGCTGAACCGTTTGATGTTCCACGCCATGGACTGCTTGGAGTTGGGTGAATCGTCATCCGGCGGGCCGAACATCATGAGCGACGGCGCGTACCAGCGGTTCACGGCGTCCTGGGCCATCTGCTTCTGCGCAGGCGTGCCGTTGGACAGTTCCAGCAGGATCTCGAAGCCCTGCCGCTGATGGAAGGACTCTTCCTTGCAGATGCGCACCATTGCGCGGCCGTAAGGACCGTACGAGGCACGGCACAGCGGCACCTGGTTGCAGATGGCCGCGCCATCAACAAGCCAGCCGATGGCCCCCATGTCCGCCCAGGAAATGGTGGGGTAGTTGAAGATGGACGAGTACCGGGCCTTGCCGGCAATGAGGTCTTCCATCATCTGGTCCCGGGACTGCCCCAGCGTCTCTGCTGCGGAGTACAAGTACAGGCCGTGGCCCGCCTCGTCCTGGACCTTTGCCATGAGGATGGACTTGCGCTTCAGGCTCGGTGCCCTGGTGATCCAGTTGGCTTCCGGCTGCATGCCGATGATTTCCGAGTGCGCGTGCTGCGAGATCTGGCGCAGCAAAGTCTTGCGGTAAGCCGCCGGCATCCAGTCGCGCGGCTCGATGCGCGAGTCTTCCGAGATGATGCGATCAAAGTACGCCTGACCGGCTGCCTCCCGCTCCTGTTCCTCCGGGGACAGCTCAGCGGGCACAGACTGCAGATTCTGCGATGCCATGGTTGCTCCTAATAAATTACCGACCGTTCGTTCAGAATATGCGGAGCGGGTGATTACAGTCAACCTTTTGGCTTCGATTCAGCGCGGGCGTGACATTCTGCTGGATCATTCCCGGCACGCCGCGGGCCGGGCCCGCCATTCCGGGCCTGCGAGGTTCGCCCTGCGGAATGATGCAGCAAAATCTCGAGCCAGATACGCAAGAACCCGGGCCCGGCAGTGTGCCGGGCCCGGGTTTACGGTGCTTCAGCGGAGCGCCTGGGTTAGGCGCCTCAGCAGAGTGCTCTAGCGGAGCGAGATACGACGACGGCGGTCGGTTCCGCCGCGCAGGTCCCGGTTGAGCCTGCGGTCACCGTGGTACAGGATCGACTTCCAGTCCACTTCCTCCGCGGTCTTGGGAACCACGAGGGACACCTGCGGCGCCTTGGTCTTGGGCGTGACGTAGAGCCAGTTGACGGCGCCCAGGGCGATGTCCACCACGGAGTTCCAAATGCCGATGTAGGCCTGGATGCAGCTCATGGCCAGCACGGCATTCAGGGTGGCGAAGGCTACGTTACCCCAGTTTTGCTGCTGCACGTCCCGCCAGATGGTGAGAACGGAGAACGCGACAATCAGGTACGGAATCAGCACATAGATGGCCGGCGCGGCGGTCCGGTCCTTGACCTTGGGGGTGCGGACGAACGGAATCTTGTCACCGGTCAGGCCCTGCTGGAGGGACTTGAGGACGCCGGCCAGGTTCACCGGAAGGAGGATGAGGTTGAAGCCGTAGATCCGGAAAATGTCGCTGAACCGGTGGCCACAGTCCCGCAGGTCCGAACCCATGCACAGGAAGTAAGGCAAGGCCGCGATGAACACAGCCGGGCTCAGGAGCCTGCTGTCGTAGGGGTAGGCGAGCAGGAACAAAAGTCCGAAGCTGGCCCAGGTGATGGAGGCCATGTAGTTCACGCGCAGGAGCACCTCGCGGATGAGGATCCGTTGGCGCTGCATGCGTCGCTGGGACAACTGGTTCCACAACTTGGGCAGGATCAAGAGGCCACCGTTGGCCCACCGCCGCCGCTGCACCACCAACGAACCGAAATCCGGTGGGGTGGCGCTGTAGCTCAGGCGTTCGGGGTAGTTCACCAGCGTCCAGCCATGGGTTCCCAGGTCGATGCTGGACTCGGTGTCCTCAATGACCGTCCGGTCCTGGATGTAGGTCCGGACCTCGAACCCGCCCACGGTTTCCACTTCAACGATGTCTTCCAAGGCACACTTGCGGATGATCGCGTTGGCTCCCACCCAGAAAGTGGCTCCGTAGTAGGACATGCCCTGGTGCAGGATGTGCTGAATGTCCGTGGTGGCACCGGCGATGCGCTCGATGCGGGTAGGGGCACCGCGGAACGAGGAGTACGGGGTCTGGGTAACCGCTACGCGCTCGTTGCCGGCCGATTCCAGGAAGTACACCAACCGCAGGCAGTAGTCACGCAACAGGAGGGAATCGGCGTCGAGGGTCAACAGGTAGGTACTGTCAGGCACCACCAGGTCATCCTCGCGCTCGGTGGTGGCAGGCCGCAGGACCACGCTTCCGTCCGTCTGGTCCTTCCGCCACCGCTTGCCCATGAGGGAGATGTACGCGTTGAGGTTCATGGCCTTGTTGGCCTCGTGCGACAGGCTGGCGTAGGCCTTCCGCTCGAACGTGTCCATGCGGACGTTGAAGATCCAGGTAAGGCGCAGGTACAACTGCTCCATGCGCTCCGGGCTCGGCGCCGTCTTTTGGGCCTTCGCCGCCTCCAGCGCCAGCAACACGAGCCGGAGTTCCCGGGCCAGGCCCATGATCACCAGGTCAACAAAGAATTCGTCCACGTGGTCCTGGACGGACTCTGCTTCCGCCATGGCCTCCAGCCACTCCACGGCGGCCTCGTACTCGGCGATCAGCAACTGGAGTTCTTTGGTGGTGGCAGACGGGGCGTCGGAGGTGGCAGGTGAGTGGCCGTAGGCCGCACGGAAACCTTCCAAGGCCTTGCTGGCACGTTGGGCCGGCCCGGACATGGCTTTCTGGATCTGGCCCGCCAGGGCCCGCGTCTGATCCAGCCGCTGGATCTTCGCCGGGTCCGTGGGGTTGGGGGGATCGTCCAGGAGCAGGACAACGCTCAGATCGGGGAATTCCTGCAATGCCGCGGACCAGAGAGTTCCACGGACCACTCCCGGCTCTTCGGCGTAAGAAGGCACCAGGACTGTAATGCCCTCCGAATAGTCGGTGAAATGATTATCCAATTCACCCCGCGGTACCCGGCGGTGTTCCTTGAATCGGTAAAGTGCCCCTTGGCGCGCCAGGAGGTACATGAGGGCAGAAAAGGTCAAGAAAGTAACTACAACAAGGTAAGAAACCGATTCCAGACCAAAACGGAATCCGGAGTTCGGGTTATCCACGAACTGCCGGATGATGGTGGAAACCACGTAATAAATCCACGAGGCGATCGTAACCAAAATAGCCAAACGGCCCAGGACGATCTTCCGTGACGACGGCGTCGGGTGCACGATAGCGAGCGGCTCCGACCTGCGTTCGGATCCCCACTGCCTCTTGCGTCCCTTGCCTTCCGCTGCTTCTTCCGGCGTTTCCGCCGAATTTCGCGCAAGATCAGGTGAATCAACCAGCTGGTCTGTCATGTTTCCCCATCAGACTGCATTACGGGACGTTGGGCCCGTTGTCCGGTTCGACGTGCGCCTTCTATGCCCCAAGTCACGTCGATTGCCCTTATAGTAATCGACGTTGGGCATCTGTTATTTCCTGTCTCTAAGGGTTGACAGTGCCGGTCTTATTCGGCAGCTCCGCACCACGCTTTGTACCTGCTCCACCTCAAAATTCCCCTCAACGTTTGGGTGTTCCATGTCGAAATATTTCCCGGGGCGGAAGCTCTCCATTGTGAGGCTTTCCGTTCTGTTGCTCCTCCTGGGAGGACTCGTAACTGCTGGAGTTGTTTCATGGCGCAGTTACACGGACACCCGGGCCGCGGCAGCCTCACCCTCTGTATTCGCCGGATACGTGGACGTCACGGCCACCCCGCGGTACGCGTTTGAACAGCCCGTCAATGCCAACGCCAAATCCGTGGTCCTGTCCTTCATCGTGGCCGACGCCAAGGACGGTTGCACCCCGTCGTGGGGCACCTTCTACAGCCTGGACGCGGCAGCTTCACAGTTGGACCTGGACCGGCGCATCGCCAGGCTGCGCCAGTCCGGAGGCAACGTCAGCGTTTCCTTCGGCGGCTTGACCAACAAGGAACTTTCCACTGCCTGCACCGACGAGACCAAGCTCAAAGCTGCCTACGCCAGCGTGGTGGACCGGTACGAACTGACCTCGATCGACCTGGACATCGAGGGTGCCGCCCTGTCAGACAAGGCGGCGTTGGCGCGGCTGGCCAAGTCCGTGGGGGAGCTGCAGAAGGAGAAGGCCTCGGACAAGGGCCTGGCCGTGTGGCTCACCCTCCCGGTGGCACCCAGCGGACTCACCGCCGAAGGAACTGCTGCAGTGAAGCAAATGCTGGACGCAGGCGTTGACCTGGCCGGCGTGAACATCATGACCATGGACTACGGTGACAGCCGCGTTCCCGGCCAGTCGATGCTCCAGGCTTCCATTGCCGCGGCCGAGGCAACGCACGCCCAGTTGAGCGACGTGTTCAAGGCCGCCAACCAGGACCTCGGCGCCCAGACCCTGTGGCGGAAGGTCGGCCTGACCCCCATGATCGGCCAGAACGATGTTGTTGCCGACGTCTTCACCCTGGCCGATGCCCAGGGCCTGCACGACTTCGCCGAGAACAAGGGCGTGGGCCGCATGTCCATGTGGTCCCTGAACCGCGACGCCGAGTGCGGCCCCAACTACCCCACCATCTCCGTGGTCTCTGATGCGTGCAGCGGTGTCTCCCAAGGTGGCGCCCTCTTCTCCGCCGTCCTTGGTGCCGACATTTCGGAGAAGGGTGCCCCGGCCTCCGCGGCGGTTCCTACGGACACCGGCACGGCGAGCGCAGTGGTTGACGATCCCGCCACGAGTCCGTACCCGATCTGGTCGCCCATCGCCACGTACTCCAAATCGGACCGCATTGTCTGGCAGGGCAATGTCTACGAGGCCAAGTGGTGGACCAAGAACGATGTGCCCAACAACCCCGTGGCCAACGGGGCAGCTGCACCATGGACGTTGATCGGCCCGGTCCTTCCCGGAGACAAGCCCCAACCGGAAGTAACTGTCCCGGCGGGGACGTATCCGGAATGGTCGTCCGCCACGGTTTACCGGAAGGGCGACCGGGTCATGTTCGACCAGAAGGTCTTCGAGGCCAAGTGGTGGGTCCAGGCCCAGAGCCCGGAGGCCGCCCTGCAGGGCTCCTCTGACACGGCCTGGACGAAGCTCTCCAACGAGGAACTGGCGAAACTTCTCGCCACTGCTTCACCCAAATAGTGCTCAGCACCTATCGGCATGACGACTGATGCCGATAGGTGCTGATACTCAGGTTGGTTTCACGTATGCTCGCATCAGCGCGAGGGCAAGAGGCGCTGTTCGCTTTTGGTGGGGCCACGGTTGAAGGCAGGGGTTCAGTGGCAGAAGTGAAGCTTGGGGTTGGTCCGGTACGCCCAACCGGTTGGCATGGTTTGCCGCTGTTCCTGATCGCTGCGGGCGTCTGCGCCGTGTTGCTCGCCGTCGGTCTGGGTAGCGGAATTGGAAGCACGACGGCGCAACTCGCCGGCGATCTGGCCATCCTTTTGGCTGTGCTCACTGCACTCGCCACGCACGCGCGGGCCGCTTTCAGACGGCGCGGCAACGCAGTGGGCCGCTGGCTCGTGGTGGCCGGGCTGGCTGTGTGGAGCGCGGGACAAACTGTATGGGCAGTCAATGGGATCACCCTTGACCACCAGTACCCTTTCCCTTCCTTCGCGGATGTCGGGTTCGTCTGGTACGCCCTGCCAACGGCCATCGGGCTGGTCCTCCTGCTCCGGGGGCAGGGACTGAAGCTGTCGCTGCGGCGAACCATCCTGGATGCTGGTGTGGTTGCCAGCGCCACGTTCTTCATCGCGTGGAGTTCGGTGCTGGGCCCCCTTGCACAGGAATCGAACCAGGACGCCTTTGCCCACTTGACGCAGATGGCGTACCCGATTGCTGACGTGTTGATGGTGTCGGTGGTCATTGTCCTGACCATGCGTGCGGCACGGGGCCGCCGCCTGCCGTGGTTGTGCCTGGGTATCGGCTTCTGGATCCTTGCCATCACCGACCTGACCTACGTCCGCTTCACCCTTGAAGGCATTACGGGGGTCACCGGTTCTCCTTTGGCATTTGGCTGGGTGATTGCGTTCCTCTTGGTAGCACTGAGCCCGCTGGTCCCGGAAGCAGACCGGCAGCGCAAGGACGGCCGGGCCTATGCTGCGATGCTGGAACTCCTCCCCTACCTCCCCGTCTTCAGCGCTGTGTTCTTCTCGCGCAGCCGCCCCATCGGCACGGACCCGATCCTGCTGGTGACAGGCTTGGTGGTCGTTGCGTTCGTCATCGTGCGGCAGGTGCTGATCGTCGTCGAGAATGTCACGCTGACCCGCGAACTGGAGACGAAAGTCGCCGAACGCACGGCCGAACTCGAGGGCCTGGGTGCGATCGTCAATTCCTCGGGCGACGCGATTGTTGGCAAGACCACCGATGGGATCATCACCAGCTGGAATCCGGGCGCCGAACGGATCTACGGCTACCCGTCCGCGGAGGCCATCGGCCGGAACAGCACCTTCTTCATTCCCAAGGAATTGCTGGTGGAGGAACGCGACGCCATCGCCCTGACTGCAGCCTCCGGCACCATCCAGAATTACGAAACCAAGCGCACGCGCCGGGACGGCAAGACCATCCCCGTCTCCATCACCATGTCCCCCGTCCGCGGCCCCGACGGGATCCGCGGTGTAGCAACCATTTCCAGGGACATCACCGAGCGCAGGGCGGCAGAGGCCGAACTCCTGGACGCCCGCGAAGCCGCGCTCGAGGCCAGCCGGCTCAAGTCCGAGTTCCTGGCCACCATGAGCCACGAGATCCGTACCCCGCTCAACGCCGTGATCGGCCTGACCTCCCTCATGATGGACACGGAGCTCAGCGAGGCCCAGCGCCAATACGCCCAAGGCGTGAAGGGCGCCGGCGAAGTGCTCCTGACCCTGATCAACGACATCCTGGACTTCTCCAAGCTCGAGGCCGGGAAAGTGGACCTGGACATCGCCTCCTTCGATCCGCGTGCCTTGGTGGACGAAGTCGCCGGACTGGTGGCCGAGGCAGCGCAGAGCAAGGACCTCGAACTCATTTCCTATTGCCACCCTGACGTTCCAGCGCGGCTCATGGGCGACTCCGGACGCATTCGCCAGATCCTGCTGAACCTGTCCTCCAACGCGGTCAAGTTCACCTCCAGCGGAGAGGTGGAAATCCAGGTGGCGGTCCTTGAACAGGATGGTGAGGACGCCAAACTGCGCTTCGAGGTGCGTGATACGGGGATCGGCATCCGGCCGGAAGACCACCGGCGTCTCTTCGACTCCTTCGCCCAGGCAGACGCGTCCACCACGCGGCGCTACGGCGGGACCGGACTGGGCCTCGCCATTTCCCGAAAGCTCACCGAAGCCATGGGCGGCGACATCGGGCTCGACAGCCGCGTCGGCGTGGGCAGCAAGTTCTGGTTTGTGCTGGACCTGCCAGTCGGTCCGGTTTCCCCGGACACCGTAGCCCTCCCTGCCTCGCTCTCCGGCCGGAAGGTCCTGGTAGTGGACGACAACGCCACCAACCGGCTGGTCCTGGAGAATCAGCTCGCCAGTTGGGGCATGGTGCCGGTCGCCTTCCCCGATGCCCGGAGCGCGCTGGACGAATACCACGCAGCCGCCACCGCGCACACCCCCTATGACCTCGCCGTGGTGGACATGTGCATGCCGGACACCGATGGCCTGGAGCTCGCCCGCCGGATCAAGGCCGAAAGCAACGGAACGCCGTCGCCGGGGATCATCCTCCTCACCTCCACCATGGCCGTTGACAAGGCAGACCTAACCTCCGCCGGGATCCGCGAGTACCTCACCAAGCCGGTGCGCAGCTCCGAGTTCTACAACCGGTTGTTAAGGCTCATGGCCACTAAGACGAGCCCACGCACGGCTGCCGAACCAGTCGCACCCCAAATCCCCGTGCAAACCCTCCCACGGCTCGGCACGCTCCTGGTAGCCGAGGACAACGAAGTGAACCAGTTGGTGGGCCGGGGCATGGCGAACCGTCTGGGCTACGACGTGGAAATCGTGGACGACGGCTCGCAAGCTGTCGCTGCCACCCTCACCGGAAAATACGCTGCGGTGTTGATGGACTGCCACATGCCCGTGATGGACGGCTTCGAAGCAACCCGCACCATCCGGGCCCGCGACGCAGGCACTCATAGGATCCCGATCATCGCCATGACCGCTGGGGCCTTGGACGAGGACCGCGAGCGCTGCTTCGCCGCCGGCATGGACGATTACGTCAGCAAGCCGGTGGATGTGGACAAGCTGGGCGCGGTCCTGGCGAAGTGGGTCCCGGCCGCGCCTGCCAGCGCCGCTTCAGGAGAACGTACGACGCCGGATGGTCGGGACCCCGTGCAACCGGCCGTGGGTGCCGGGCACCTTCCGGATGCCGCGCCGCAGCAATCGGCGGGCAAAGCACCCTCGACTGCGGCAGCACCGGCGTCGGACGTTTCCGCGGTGCTGGACGGTCCCGCGCCCTTGGACGCCGAGCGGCTGCAGTTGCTGCGCGAACTCGGCCCCAGCCTGCTGCCGGCAGCCGTCACGGCCTTCCGCGACGAAGCCGAACGCTCCCTTGCCCACCTCAGCAAGGCACTTTCCACTGGCGACGGCAAGGCCCTGCAACTGGCGGCGCACAAGCTGTCGGGAGCGGCGGGCAACATTGGAGCTGTTGGCGCCGCCGGTCTGGCCAAGGATCTGGAAAAGCTGGGCCGGGAGGACCGCCCGGGGTTGGAAGCCGACGCCACGCCGCTGATTGAACAGTTGAAAGACGAACTCGCCCGGGTTGAGCACGCACTCGAGCGGACCTTGTTGGGAGCCCCATGAAAGTCCTGATCGCCGATGACGACCAGATTTCCCGCCTCATCACCAAAGCCGCGGTGGAGCAATCCGGCCATGAGTGCATCGTGGCGCTGGACGGGGACCAGGCCTGGGAGCTGTACCAACTGCACCGTCCTGAAGCGGTGGTCACGGACCTCATGATGCCGGGCATGAACGGACTGGACCTGTGCAGGACCATCCGTTCTTCCGAAGGCGACTCGTACACGTACCTCATCCTGGTCACTTCCCATGGTTCCCGGGACGACGTGCTGGCAGGCATGGAAGCGGGCGCGGACGATTATGTCACCAAACCGCTGGACCCGTTCAACCTGCGCATTCGCCTGCTCGCTGCGCAACGGATCACTTCCCTGCACGCCGATCTGGCCCGGTACCGCTCCGCGTTGACCGAGCAGGCCCGCACCGATCCGCTCACCAAGCTTCACAACAGGCTGAAGCTCACTGAGGACCTGGCAGAGCTTCACAGTCTCAGCGACCGCTACGGGCAGGAGTACTGCCTGGCCATGGTGGACGTGGACAACTTCAAGAGCTACAACGACCTTTACGGACACCAGGCGGGAGACGCCGCGCTTGTGGCCATCGCGGCCACGCTCGCCGCGGAGGTGCGGGAGACCGATGGAGTGTACCGATTCGGTGGGGAAGAGTTCCTGCTGGTCCTTCGCGGGCAGGGTGCTTCAGGTGCCGAGGGTGTCATGGAGCGCGTCCGCTCGGCCGTGCACGCGCTGGACATCGAACACTCGGCTGATCCGGACGGCGTGCTGACCATCAGCGCGGGGGTCGCCGCGCACAGCCATGAACACCCTGCCGGAACGGAGCAACTCCTCAAGGAAGCGGACCTGGCGCTGTATGCGGCGAAGGCCTCGGGCAGGAACCGGGTAACCCTGGCCAGCCCCGGCTCCTCCCCCAACTGACTCGCATTTGTGGTTGTTCTGGGCCCTCAGAACAACCACAAATGCCAGTTACTTCAAGACGTTATCCACAGGGCAACGGGAGTGGTTTTCCGGGTGCATCTGTCAACACCTAAACTCCAGCGAGCGGCGCGGACGGAGCGCTCTATCACTTTGGAGGGACTGCAATGAGAACTGTTGACATAGATCCGGGACTCGCCCAAAACCGCACTTGGACAAAACCACGACGGCGGTGGTCAGCCTTGGTGGTTGCCTCCGCGGCCGCGTCGCTTGCCTTGGCCTTTGCCCCTGCTGCCCCAGCTTCGGCGACCCCTGCATCAGCTGCCAATACGGGCGCGGTATCGGCCATTCCCACAGCCACCACCACGGTGGCGGCATGCACTAAGAGTGGCGCGACGGGCAGCAATGCAACCACGGTCTACTCGGTCAGTACCACCGTCAACGACAGCGGAGATGACACGAGTGCCATCCAGAACCGCATCAACACCGCAGGGGCAGCAGGCGGTGGCGTGGTCAAACTCGCGGCCGGCACTTACATCATCAACGGCAAACTTCGGATGGCGAACAACGTCAAACTGGAGGGCGCAGGCCCCACCACGATCCTTAAGGCGGGCCCGAACTTCCTGTCTACAAGGGGACCTGCGGGCGGCTACCCGATCGTTAGCACCAACAATTCGAAGAACACCACCATCAGGAACCTCACCGCAGACCATTCAGGCAACACCCTCGCAGCGAGCGTCACCTTGGACGGGCGCCTGGACGAGTACGTAGTTGACATTCGGGGCGGCTCGAACAACGTGGTGGATGGCGTGCACGTAAAGAATCCCTTCACCTACTCCATCGTCGCCGTCGCCACCACTAAGTTCTGCGTGAAGAACAGCACTACCACCGTCGCTACGAGCGGCAAATACGACCAGCTCGACGGAATCCACGTGTTGGACTCATCCTTCGGCGACGTTACCGGCAACACCATTGACCAGCGCGTCGGTACCGACGGCGACGACGGTCTCGTAGCCCACACCATCAACGGAACCACCCACGACATCAACTACATCGGGAACAAGGTTCGGGGCGGGCACCGGGGCAACAGCATGCAACTGGCCGTTGGCAACTACTCCATTTACAACCTAAAGATCGCGGACAACGAGTTCTACGGGGCTCCGTACGGCATCCGCACTGGCTACTACGACAACCGCACTGGGTCCGTCAACGGGGTGACGCTGACCGGTAACTACATCCACGACCTGAAGGCAGGTTACGCGTTCCCCGACGGTAGCTTCGATGCCATCCACATCGGCGACTTTGGCGCCCGCGGCCCGATCACGAACGTGGTCGCAACCAACAACAGGGCGTGCGCAGCCGGAAAGGTCTATGTCGCACCGGGCACCGGCAACATCAACCAGAACAACACGGTGCAAACAGGAACCTGCTGACTACGAACGAGGACCCCAGGTCTATCTGGGCTCCGCCTGTGGGGCGTCCGGCGTCGAACTGGACCGGACGCCGCGGGTCGAAGTCAGGCGACGGCGCTCTCAGCGAAATTGCTGGCTCGCTGTCAGAGCCCGTCGATAAAGTGACCACATGAGCCACATCTCCCCCGCACCTGCCGCTGCCACGGAACCGGCGCTTCAGCCTCCTGTCGCCAAGAAGGTCCCTGTCCACCGCGAACACCACGGCGATGTCTTCGTGGACAACTACGAGTGGTTGCGGGACAAGGAGTCCCCCGAGGTAGTGGAGCACCTCAAGGCTGAGAACAGCTACCAGGAGGCCGTCACCGCGCACCAGGAGCCCCTCCGCGAGGCCATGTTCCAGGAGATCAAGGGCCGCACCCAGGAAACCGACCTTTCCGTGCCCAGCCGCAAGGACGGTTGGTGGTACTACAGCCGCTCGGTGGAGGGCAAGGAATATAGCATCCAGTGCCGCGTCCAGGCTGAAGACACCGGAGATCGCGTGGCCGACTGGACGCCGCCATCCGTGGAGCCCGGTGTGCCGATCGCGGGCGAGGAGATCCTCCTGGACGGCAACGTAGAAGCCGAGGGCCAGCCGTTCTTCAGCATCGGCGGGGCCGCCGTAACCATCGACGGCAACCTCTACGCCTACGCCGTGGACAACGCGGGCGACGAACGTTTCACCCTGCGCATCAAGGACCTCCGCACGGGTGAGCTCCTGCCGGATGTCATCGAGAACATCTTCTACGGCATTGCTTTCTCCCCCGACGGCACCCGCCTCTTCTACACCGTGGTGGACGATTCCTGGCGGCCGTACCAGGTGAAGGCCCACGTCCTGGGCACCCCCGTCACCGAGGACGAGGTGCTGTACCAGGAGGACGACGTCGCCATGTGGTTGGGCTTCGAGCTCGCCTCCGACCGTCGTCACCTGGTGCTCAGCATCGGCTGCTCCGAGTTCAGCGAAACGCGCCTCCTGCGCTTCGAGGACTACGAAGCCGGCCTCACCACTGTCATTTCCCGCGACGAGCACATCCTCTATGAGGCGGAGCCCTTCCTCCTGGACGGTCGCGAAACGGTCCTCCTGACCCACAACAAGGACGCCATCAATTCCAAGGTGAGCCTGGTGGATCCGGAGGAACTCGCCAAGCCGCTGGCCGAGCAGGACTGGCGTACCGTCGTCGGGCATTCCGACCAGGTGCGCGTCAACGGTGCCGGAGTGACCGCCACCCACCTTGTGCTGTCCATCCGCAAGGACACGATCGAGCGCGTCCAGGTGCTGCCGCTTGAGGGCCTGGGAACTGCCGCGCAGGGCTCGCCGGTTGAGCCGTCCTTCGACGAGGAGCTGTACACCGCGGGTGTTTCCGGCTCCGACTACAACGCCCCGGTGATCCGCATGGGCTACACGTCCTACTTCACGCCATCGCGGGTCTACGACTTCGTGCTGCCCACCGCTTCGCAGCCCGCCGGCGAATTGCTTCTCCGCAAGGAGAGCCCGGTGCTGGGCGGCTACTCCCCCACCGATTACGTAGCGACGCGCGAATGGGCAACGGCCGACGACGGCACCCGGGTTCCGCTCTCGGTGTTGCGGCACGCTTCGGTACAGCAGGACGGCACGGCAGCGGGTTTGGTGTACGGGTATGGCTCGTACGAAATGAGCATGGACCCCGGTTTCGGTGTTGCGCGCCTGTCCCTGCTGGACCGTGGCATCGTCATGGTGATCGCGCACATCCGCGGTGGCGGCGAACTCGGCCGGCACTGGTACGAGGACGGCAAGAAGCTCACCAAGAAGAACACCTTCACGGACTTCATCGCAGCCACGGACTGGCTCGCTTCCTCGGGGTGGGTTTCTCCAGGGCGGATTGCGGCCATGGGTGGGTCCGCCGGCGGGCTCCTCATGGGTGCCGTGGCAAACCTGGCTCCTAAGAAATACGCGGCCGTGGTGGCACAAGTGCCGTTCGTGGACGCCCTGACCACCATCCTGGACCCGGACCTTCCGCTGTCCGCGCTGGAGTGGGAAGAGTGGGGCAACCCGATCCTGGATCCCGAGGCCTACGCGTACATGAAGTCCTACACTCCGTACGAAAACGTGCGTTCTGTGGCCTACCCGAAGATCGCGGCCGTGACGTCTTTCAATGACACCCGCGTGCTGTACGTGGAGCCGGCCAAGTGGGTCCAGGCGTTGCGTTCGGCGTCCACCGGGTCCGAGCCGATCGTCATGAAGATCGAGATGGACGGCGGCCACGGTGGCGCTTCGGGGCGCTACGTGCAGTGGCGCGAACGGGCCTGGGATTACGCGTTCGTGGCTGACTCCCTCGGCGCGACCGAACTCCTCCCGGGCGCGGGCCTCAAGTAGCGCTCGTGGCACCCAACTGAGTCGCAGTTAAGCGCGTTTTGAGGGCTCAAAACGCGCACAAATGCGACTCAGTTGGGTACTAGCGGGCTCGGAGGATCGCGAAGTAACCCGGGATCACGTCCGGCTTGGACGGGTTGCTCAGGGGTCTTGTCTCGATCTTCGCCTCGCCCTCCTCCACAAGCTCCCAATCCGCCGCCGGGAAGGCCTTGCGGCGCTGCGCGGCACCAAAGCGGCCCGGCATCGGCAGGCCGCGGATGGCCCATTCGAGCGGCGCCGGAATGGAGTCCTTCGTCGCGCCCAGATGGGTCACGTAGTCCACCGGCGTGCCTGGGAAGTTGGTCTCGGCGAGGAACACCAGGCCGCGTTTTCCGACGACGGGCAGCAGGTTCGCTGCCAAGGCGGCACGGCCCTTGCGGTCCAGTACGTGGAGCACCCCGCGGATGAACACGTTCGCGTCGCCGGAGTAACCCGCCCGGCCCAAGGCCGTCGCCACAGTTCGCGCGGCGTCGGGTGCCGTCATATCGCAGACCCCGTAGCTCGCCGTTGTACTTCCGTCCGATTCCAGCCGTGCCCGGTCCACCGCGTTTTCCGCATAATCCAGGCCAAGGGCGTGCGGGAAATGCTGCGCCAGCGAGCGCGTGAAACTGCCGTTCCCACAACCGACGTCCACGATCGGAAGGGACCGATCAAGCAGGGAAAACCTGGGAAGGTAGCCCTCAAGCTCGTGGTTGCTGCCCGAATCCCAGAGGACATCGCCCGCGGCCCCCGTGGAACGGACATTGCCCCAGTACGTATCCCATGCCGTCAGCGGATCCTTGGGCGCACCGGAGGAAAGCCGGATCAGGCGTGGAATCAGCAGGTATTTCCGGAGAGCGGAGAGCATTCTCCCAATATAGGGGGCCACGCCGCCCTCACCTGCACTTATTCCTCAACCAACCACTCCAGGGCTTCCGTTTGGTCCGTGAAGAATCGGGTGGGGCAGGGTGGCTTCATGATCCCCAGGAAGAAGTTGGCGATGACCCGGTCCACCGGGGACGAACCCCACAGGGCGATCCGGTTGGCCTGGCACGGCTTGGCGAAAACCGAGCGGGCGCCCCGGGTCACATCGTCCGTGGTGGCCATGTCCACGATCATCGGGTACCGGTCTGCTCCGCAAAGCTCGTTGACCCGGTCCATGGCACGTTGGGCGTCCGTCTCCTTGATCCTGGCTCCACGCGGCCATGTCAGCCGCAGGATGCCCTGCTCCTCGAGTTCCAGTTGGAAGGTGACCGGTTGAAGGTCCTCCGAAGCTTCTGGGTGCTCCACTATGCTCCTTGGCGTTTGGTCGGGGCGGGGCAGCCCTAACAGGCACTTTAAGGCCGGCAAATCCCTGGGGCAAGGATGCGAAAGAACCCTCCGACGCATTCTGCGCCGCTGGTCCGCTGCCGGGGCATGCGCTGATAGGGTGTTGCCAAATCTGGTATTTGCCGTGGAACGAACGTTGTATCGGAGGGGGCTCAGTGGTTTCGGACAGGGCCGATGTCCAGCAGGTCTCACTCTCCGCCTTGGTGGCGGACTCTGACATCGAACGGCTGACGGTGACCTCTGCTGCGCTGACCGCTGCGGGGTTCCAGGTGTTTCCTGCCTCCAATGCCGCCTCTCTGGCCATCAGCCTGGAACACAACAGCCATTCTGTGGTGGTGCTCGACAACTCCCTGGCACACGGTCTCCGCAGCCCCGGCGTCCCCGTCCTGTTGCTGCTGGATGCCGGTGACCAGGTGGACCTCGAAGAGGTCGAGGCGTGGCGCATGGTGGACTACGTCCTCAATCCGGTCCGCCCCGAGGAACTGGTGTATCGCGTCAACACGCTGATCGGCCGATCCAAGGAACGGGCCCGTGCCCGCGGCGAAGTGGAAACCTTGCGCGAGAGCCTCCGCAACGTCTCCGCCGCCATCCGGGAAACCAACGATCCCCAGCTCATTGCGGACTTGGTGGTGCGCGGCTTCGGCGAAGCCTTGGATGTTGACCATGTGTGGTTCGCGACGTTCCGCGACGAACGGGTTCCTTCCATCCGCGCCCAATGGAACCGAACCGGCGTCGCGCAATTGCCCGCGAAGCTCGGCGACATGGAGAGCGTCATCATGGGCCTCGCCAACAAGCTGTGGACCCAGGCGGATGTCCGGGCCATCCTGGACCACCGGACGGAACCCGATTCACGCATCACTGCGGCGCTGCGTGAATGGTCGCCCGAGCTCAGCCCCGTGTCCTCGGTGATCCTTCCCGTTGGTGAGGGTGCTTCTGCTTTGGGCGTCATCCTCCTGGCCACCGAAGAGGCGAGCCACGAGTGGACGCGCCCGGAAATCAACCTCATGCAGCACGTTGCCGGGAACGTTGCACACGGCCTCATCCAGGGCCACCTGATCAGCGCCCAGCAACGGGTTCTCCATCAACTGCGGCAGCTCGACAAAGCCAAGACGGACTTCCTGGCCACGGTGAACCATGAGTTGCGTACTCCCCTGACCTCCATCACCGCCTACCTCGACATGATCCGTGACGGCTCGGGTGGTCCCGTGCCGGACGGCATCAAGAAGATGCTGGATGTCATCGCCCGGAATTCGGACAGGCTGCGGCGGCTTATCGAAGACATGCTCACGGTGTCCATGCAGGACGGCAGCAACCTGGACCTGAAACCCGTGGATATCGCCAAGCTGCTGCAGGTGGTGGTTGCCACGCTGCGTCCGCTTGCGGAATCGCGGCACGTCGCCATCTCCTATGTGGAGGCCTCCGAAGACATCGAGGTGACAGCGGACGAGGCCAAGCTGGAACAGGTGTTCACCAACATCGTTGCCAACGCCATCAAGTTCACCCCCGAGGGTGGCCGGGTGGGCATCACGAGTGTTCTGGCGGCCACCGAGGATGGCGGCCAAGCGGCCCTCGTCCAAATCGAAGACACCGGGCTGGGCATCCCCGAGCACGATCTCCCGCACATCTTCACGCGCTTCTACCGCGCCTCCAATGCGACGGCGGCTGCTGTCCCCGGAAGCGGCCTGGGATTGGCCATCGCCCAGGACATCGTCAGCAGGCACATGGGTCGCTTGGACCTGGACTCGACGCTTGGGGCCGGGACCACCGTGTCCGTGGAACTGCCCGTCGGGGGACCCTAGCTTGTGACAAGACTGTCAACCATGGCAGCCTGCCCTGACGCGGATCGTCACTAATCCGCGACACATGCCGAAACAAAACTGATGCCCCGGGTGGTAACCCGGGGCATCAATTTGCGTCATGGGGCCTTTACAGGCGTCCCCCCAATTAGTTCGGCCACCAACCGATGCTGGTGGTGTTGGTCTTGGTGGTGACGCTGTTCGGCCACCAGCCGATTGCCGTGCTGTCCTGCGAAGGCTCGGCGTTGGCCGGAGCAGCAAAGCCTGTTACCGCCAAGACTGCTGCCATGAGCAGTGTTGCCGCAAATTTCTTCATTCGCTGTGCCCTTTCGTTCTGATGCGAATTTCTTGTTCGTGACTTGAATAAAGTCACGGGGCAAACTATACGAGCTTTTCTTCCGCAATAACATGGATAATGGCCTCATGCAGAGTCCCCAACTAACGCCAGTGGTCGTAGCCGGACTCAACGCACGCGCCAAGTGGAAGGAACGCGACTTCGACGAAGCCTTCCGGCTGGCCGGCGAAGCCGCCGATTTGGCCACATCGGCCGGTGATGATGATGCCTGGTGGAACATGCTCTACCTGCAGGCAGAGTGCCGCCGCGACCAAGGACGGATCGAGGAATACCTCAAACTTGCAACGGCCCTCAATGACCTTCCCCTGACCGCGTCCTCTGCCGAACGCGGCGCCATGGCGGGAACCATGGTGGCTGTCGCCCTGCAGGGACTCGGACGCCTGGCCGAAGCCGCTGCCATGGCCTCGGACGCCGCGAAACTTGCTGCCGGGGATCCGGACCTGCTGTATGTGCAGATCCTGGCCCAGCGTGCCCTCATCGCCTCGCTTGCAGAAAGCAGGATGCTGGAAGACGCGTGGCGCGAGTGCCTGGAACTCGAGAACCTGCTGGCCGACGTGGACGAAGACACGGCAGGCAAGGGCTATTGGGTGATCGGCAACGTCGCCTTCCTCGCGGACAGGGTTTCCGACGGCGGCCTCTACCACGATCTCGCGGCCGAAAGGCTGTCCCCTTCCAAGGACGTGGACCTGTGGGCACGGTTCAACCGGGCATCCGCCGAAATGCGCCTCCAAGCCAAACTGAGCGACGCCGCTACCCTGCGCTGCATCGAAAGGGCCGAGCTGGCCACGGACATTGTGGGCGGCTCGGAACGGGACCACCTGGAGATGTCACTGGTCCGGGCGCGCTGGAACTATCTCAACCAGGACATGCCCGCCGCCCTGGCCATCCTGGAGCCGCTGTGCAACCGTTCCTCCGTCCTGGCCACCCAGACAGCGGCCGAGGCGCATTTCCTGTTGGGCCGGACCCTGCTGGCCCTGGGACGGCAGCAAGAGGCCCAGGCAACCTTCGACGAATCGGCCGCATTGTTCGAGCAGGCAGCCCTCCCGGAACGCAGCTCTG
Source organism: Paenarthrobacter sp. NPDC090522 (assembly GCF_044769225.1). Classification (NCBI taxonomy): domain Bacteria; kingdom Bacillati; phylum Actinomycetota; class Actinomycetes; order Micrococcales; family Micrococcaceae; genus Paenarthrobacter; species Paenarthrobacter sp. NPDC090522. Next base: position 66,263 of record NZ_JBIVXL010000012.1, on the reverse strand, counting down.
CCGTTCACGAGTATCTCCGCGATAATGTTGGGCGTACCGCAGATGAGCGAGGCGGACCGCACGGGGGGTGAGCATGTCCGAGGAGAAGTCTGACGCCGGCAACGATCCGCGTCTGGGGTTGCTCCTGGAAGGCATCATCAAACTGGCCGCAGGAGATCTCGACGCCCGTATTGAAGTCTCCGATGCCCGGGACGAGATCGATGCCGTCATCATGGGGACCAACCTCCTGGCCGAGGACCTCCAGATCATCTACGCCGAGCTCGAAGAGCGCGTAGCGGCCCGGACCAAGCAGCTGCACGAGGCACACCGCGAGATGCAGCACATGGCCATGACAGACTCCCTCACCGGACTCAACAACCGCTCGGCCTTCACCTCCGCCTTGACCGATGCCCAGGAACGCGCCCGCAACGGCGGACAACGGCCCGCCATCCTCCTCCTGGATATGAACGGCTTCAAGGGCATCAACGACTCCCTCGGCCACACCATCGGTGACCAGGTGCTCGAAATCGTGGCCCAGCGGATCAGCGGAGCAGTCCGGAAAGAGGACATGGTGGCCCGCATGGGCGGCGATGAGTTCGCGGTCCTGCTGCGCGACGTGACCCCGGCGATCGCCAATTCCATCGGCAACCGGGTGCTTTCCGCCGTCGACGGCATTATGGAAATCGAGGGGCACCACCTCCGCTGCGGCGCCAGCATGGGCCTTCGAATGGCGCAGCCGGAGCAGACGGCCCAAGTACTCATGATGGAAGCCGACATCGCCATGTACGAGTCCAAGGCCGAGGGCCGTGGGCGCTTGAAGGTGTTCAAGCAGGAGATGCTGCATGCCCGCCAGCTCCGCAACCAGCTGGTCAGCGAACTCAAGGAAGCCATCACCGGGTCACAACTGGTGCTGTTCTACCAGCCGATCATCCGGCTTGATACGCGCGGGATCGAAGGAGTGGAAGCTCTGGTCCGGTGGAACCACCCCACCCGCGGCATGGTGATGCCGGACGAGTTCATCCCCATCGCCGAGGAAACGGGGATGATTTCCGAACTGGGCACCTGGGTGCTGCGCACCGCCGTCGAGCAGTTGCAGCAGTGGCGCAGCGACCCCCTTACCGCCCACCACGATTTCAATATGCGCATCAACGTCTCCGCGGCGGACCTCCAGCGGCTGGAGTTCGTGGAGGACGTCCGGGATGCGTTGAACTCGGCAGGCCTGGACCCGTCCCAGTTGGTTCTGGAGTTGACCGAGTCAGCCGTGATCCAGGGCAACGACCTTGACCGGTACACGCTCAAAGCCCTGGAGCGCTTGGGCGTCGGCATGGAGATCGACGATTTCGGCACCGGCTACTCCTCCATCGACTACCTCCGGCGACTGCCCGTGCATGCGGTCAAGGTGGACCGTTCCCTGCTCTCGGCCCTGGGCAGCGACCCTTCGCAGCCGGCACTGCTTGCCGCGGTGCTGCAACTCATCCGGGCATGCGGCCTGGGTGCTGTGTGGGAGGGCATCGAGACTGAGGACCAGGCCGAGTACTTGCTCAGCATTGGCTGTACCAGCGGCCAGGGTTATTTCTTCAGTCGTCCCCTGCCCGAGGCGCAGCTCACCGAACAGCTCAGGCACCATAAGGCGTGGCCGGTCCGGGATTGAGCCTGCGGCTTGTTGCCGCACGACGGCGGCGGGCCGGGTTGGGTGCGTTGCCTGCGTCCTTTTGGTTTTGCTAATGGGGCGCGTCGGCGTCCTGGCTGTTCGCGACCCTGCGTGCCCGCCATTCGGAGTCCAGGATCGCGTAGATGTTTTCCGAAGCCCATTGGCCCTTGTAGTGCCAGATGTCCACGAGCGTGGCTTCAAGGCGCATACCGATTCGTTGGCAAATTCCCGCTGAGCCGGCGTTAAGCGCGTCAAGCTTCGCGTCCACCCGATGGAAGGCCAGGAGTCCGAAGGCCAAGTCCAGCACGGCCTCGGCCGCTTCGGTGGCGATCCCTTGGCCCCTCGCGTCCGGGTGCAGGATCCATCCGATCTCCGCCTGCCCGGGACCTTCCAACCATTTCAGCACCACTTCGCCCAGGAGTCCCGGCTTGTCCTGCCGCTCGATGGCCAGGCACACCCAGTCCCCTTCCTGCTTGAACTCGAAGTTGGCGTAGCGTCCCAGCACCTCCATGGATTTGGTCTTGCTCAGCTCGGGGCGCAGCAGGAACCGTGCGGTCTCGGGCAGGGATTGGTAACTGTGGAAGCGCTCAAGGTCTTCAGCTTCGAAGCGCCTGAGGATGAGTCGTTCAGTGAGGATGGGAAGCTCAATGTCGGGCATGCCTCCGAGGCTACAGTGTTCGCCCGAAGCGGTGTCCAATCGTTGGCATCCGGGCACGGACCCCACCGCGTATCCCAGTCCCTTCCCTGTCATTTTTCCGGGCTGCTTCACCGCCCGAATCCTCGTCCAGTCTTGACAGTTCGCCCGATCTGGGATTACCTAATGAACATTCGGTAAATAAAGCTGGAGGCAATGACGCATGGTTGAAACAACCCTCTCCGGTGCTTCGCACCACATCCTGACCAACGATTACGCGTCCGAATGGATGGGCATAGAGGTCCTCAAGCTCGACGACGGCCACGCCACCATCCGCATGAAGCTCCGGCAGGAAATGCTCAACGGCTTCGGCATGGCACACGGCGGAATGATCTTCGCCTTCGGTGACACAGCCTTCGCCCTGGCCTGCAACCCAGCCAACCCCACGCCCGAGGAAGCCGCCACCATCACGGTGGCCTCCGGCGTCGACATCAACTTCATGAAGCCGGCCTTCGAAGGCCAGGTGATTACCGCCGTCGCGAACCGCCGCGCGAGTACCGGCCGCAGCGGACTGTATGACATCCAGCTCTACGCCGCCGACCCGGCCGACTCCCCCTCCACAGACGCGCCCGGCGAACTCATCGCAGAGTTCCGTGGCCGCAGCCGCACCATCTCCAAGAAGTAGGAAGCTCATGACACAGAACACCGTCGCCTCACCGACTGCGTCCACGTCCGATGCCGTGCTGGACCGCGAGGAAACCATGTCCCGCGACGAACTGGAGGCCCTGCAGCTCACCCGCCTCCAGCACACGGTGGCCTACGCCTACGACCGCGTGCCGCTGTACAAGCGCAAGTTCGATGAGGCGGGCGTGCACCCCACGGACCTCCGCGAACTCGGCGACCTCGGCAAGTTCCCCTTCACCACCAAAGAGGACCTGCGACTGGAGTACCCGTTCGGCATGTTCGCCGTTCCGCAGGACCAGGTGGCCCGCATCCACGCGAGCTCCGGAACCACGGGCCGGCCCACCGTGGTTGGCTACACCAAGACGGACCTCGCCAACTGGGGCACGCTGGTTGCCCGCTCCCTGCGTGCCTCGGGCGTCCGTCCCGGGATGAAGGTCCACAACGCCTACGGCTACGGCCTCTTCACCGGCGGCCTGGGCGCCCACGCCGGAGCCGAAGCCCTCGGTTGCACGGTCATCCCGATGTCCGGCGGCCAGACAGAACGCCAGATCCAGCTCATCCAGGATTTCAAGCCGGACGCCATCTTGGCTACGCCCACGTACCTGCTGACCATCGCGGACGCCATGGCCCACATGGGCATCGATCCCACGTCCACCTCGCTCAAGTACGCGGTGCTTGGTGCCGAGCCGTGGACCGAGGAGATGCGGCACGAGCTGGAAACCACCATGCACATCAAGGCCTCAGACATCTACGGACTGTCGGAGGTCATGGGCCCGGGCGTCGCAGGCGAAGCCGTCGAAACCCAGGACGGCTGCCACATCTGGGAGGACCACTTCCGTCCCGAAATCATCGACCCGTTCGACCACTCCACCGTCCTGGGCGATGGCGAACCCGGCGAACTGGTCTTCACGTCCTTGACCAAGGAAGCGCTGCCGATCATCCGGTACCGCACCAAGGACCTCACCCGTCTGCTCCCCGGCACGGCCCGCCCCGCACACCGACGCATGGGACGCATCACCGGCCGCAGCGATGACATGATCATCCTGCGCGGCGTGAACCTCTTCCCGTCCCAGATCGAGGAAATCGCGTTGCGGATCCCGGAGCTCAGCCCGCACTTCCAGCTCGAAATCACCCGGCCCGAGGGCAAGCGCATGGATTCGTTGACGGTCCGGATCGAACGGCGTGAAACGGTTCCAGTCGAGGCGGGCACGACGGCGGCCCACACCTTGCGCGAGCAAATCAAGATCCATGTCGGGTCGTCTTGCGTCGTTGACGTCGTTGAACCCGGTTCGCTTGAAAGGTCCAACGGTAAGCTCCGCCGGATTTACGACCTTCGCCCCAAAGGCTGACGTTCTTCCTCGCGGCTTCGCATGTTTGCCCTGACATGCGAAGTCGCTGAACGGCAGTCACGCCCAGAGAACGTGAGAAGATGCCACCATGCCTAGTGAGACCACAGCCAAGCGCGGACGGCCCGGCTACGACCAGCAGTCGGTGCTCCGCATCGCCGTCGACGTCTTCAACCGCCACGGATACGACGCGACGTCCATGGGCATCCTGGCCGAGAACCTGGGGATCTCCAAGTCAGCCATCTACCACCACGTGCCCTCCAAGGGCGACCTCCTGAAGCTTGCCCTGGACCACGCGCTCGGCGGTCTTGAAGCAATCCTGGAGCAGCCCGCCGCGTTGACCGGCCCGGCCGACTCCCGCCTGGAATTCGTGCTCCGCCAGACCATCGCCGTACTGGTGGACCGGCTGCCCTTCGTGACCCTGCTGCTTCGCTTGCGGGGCAACACGGACATCGAGCGCGATGCCCTGGAACGTCGCCGCGCGTTCGACCACAAAGTGGCCGCGTTGATTTCCGCGGCCCGCGAGGACGGCTCGCTGCGTCAGGACATCGATCCCCGCACCGTCACGCGACTCTTGTTCGGCACCATCAACTCGATCGTGGAGTGGTACAAGCCCGGCGGCTCGCTGTCCCCGGAGAAGCTCGCCGACGACGTCATCACCATGGCCTTCGACGGCCTCCACGCCGCCGCCTGACCCTCTCTCACCCAACCGCCCCCTCCGGCGATCCCTCTCTCACCCAACCGCCCATTTTGTTGCTCCCTCTCTCACCCAACCGCCCATTTTGGTGCTCCCTCTCTCACCCAACCGCCCTCCGGCGATCCCTCTCTCACAGGGGCAGTCCGACTAGGAATCGTAAGGTCACGATGGCCTCCCCAAGCGTAAAATTTTCAGCGTAGGAGGTGGCCATTATGCATCTAGCCCTCAACACAGCCACAACTGTCCTGCCCGTCGATGACATGAGCCGCGCACGCATGTTCTATGCGGAAAAGCTCGGCCTGCCGCACAGGGGCAGGACCTGGGATGGAAACGATTTGTTCGGCAATGACGGCGGCGCCATGCTGCAACTGTTGCCCATTACGGATGGCATGCACTCGAGCCATACCGCATTGAGTTTTGAGGTTCAGGACATCGAGCGCCTGGTCGCCGAGATGGAAGCACGGGGTGTCACCTTCCAGGACTACGACCAGCCTGACCTCAAGACCGAAAACCACATCTGCACCACGGATGCTGAAAAGTGCGCTTGGTTCATGGACTCGGAAAATAACGTCCTATGCATCCATGAAACCTTGGGCCAACAAGCCGAATATCAGTTGTAGATGAAAACGAAGAACGCCTGCCCGTTAGGGAAGGCGTTCTTCGTGAGAGAGCATCGCGCTTAAGGGGCCATTCGGTGAGAGAGGGACCCACCAAACCAGCCATTCGGTGAGAGAGGGACCCACCAAACCGGCCATTCGGTGAGAGAGGGCTACTTCTCTACGAGGGTGAGGACGTCGTAAGTGGCTACGATCTCGTCGTTCTGGTTGGTCAGGACGGCGTCCCAGGCAACCTCGCCGTACTCGTCCGTCTCACGCGGGGTGATCTTCTTCGCGGTCAAGGTCACCCGGATGGAATCACCAGCGGCCACGGGCGTGATGAAGCGCAGGTTCTCCAGGCCGTAGTTGGCCAGCACAGGACCCGGGGCAGGCTCCACGAACAGCCCGGCTGCCCAGCTCAGCAGCAGGTAGCCGTGCGCAACGATGCCCGGGAAGAACGGGTTGGCTTCCGCAGCTTCCTGGTTGGTGTGCGCGTAGAAGGTGTCGCCCGTGGAGTTGGCGAACGCCGTAATATCCTCCAGCGTGACCTGGCGAAGCTCCGAGCGGACAGCGTCGCCAATACGCAGCGTGGCCAAGGATTTCCGGAACGGGTGCTCGCCTTCGGTCTCGACGGTGAAGTTCCGGTCGGCCCCCGTGTGCCATTGACCCGTGACCGCGGTCAGCATGTTGGGTGAGCCCTGGATAGCCGTGCGCTGCATGTGGTGCAGCACGGAACGGATACCGCCGAGCTCCTCGCCGCCGCCGGCACGTCCCGGGCCACCGTGGACCAAGTGCGGAACGGGCGAGCCGTGGCCAGTGGAGGAACGGGCATCCTCGCGGTTGAGCATGTGAACGCGGCCGTGATGGGCGGCAATCCCCAGCACCAGCTCCTGCGCCACGGCGGGGTCGTTCGTGCAAACGGAAGCCACGAGCGAGCCGGATCCTCGTGCAGCCAAGCGCACGGCGTCGGCGAGATCCGTGTACCCGAGGACGGAAGACACGGGACCGAAGGCCTCCAGGGAGTGCACTTCTTCGGCTTCGGCATCCGCCCAGCTCAGCAGGACGGGCGCCATGAAGGCACCGTCCTCCACGACGCCAACGTTTCCACCTACCGAGGTGACCGACGGCGCATCGAGGGATCCGTACGCGAGCTCACCGCCGGCGTCGAGCATTGACTGGACAGCAGCCCGGACGTCGGCGAGCTGTTCCAGCGAAGCGAGCGCACCCATGGTGACGCCTTCTGCGCGCGGGTCCCCCACTACAACGCGCTCGTTGATGCGGGCACCGATGGCGGCGGCGACCTCGGACGTCAGTGCTGCCGGGACAAGGACACGCCGGATCGCGGTGCACTTCTGGCCGGCCTTCACCGTCATCTCAGTGACGACGGCCTTGACGAAGGCGTCGAACTCGGGGGTGCCCGGGACGGCATCAGGGCCGAGGATCGCGGCGTTGAGGGAGTCGGTCTCGGAGGTGAAGCGAACGCCGCCCTGGACAACATTGCGGTGAGACTTGAGGGAGTTGGCAGTCGATGCCGAACCGGTGAAGGACACGAGGTCACGGTAGTCGAGTTCGTCCAGGAGGGTCCGGGCCGAGCCGGAGATCAGCTGCAGGGAGCCAGCGGGAAGGATGCCTGATTCAACGATCGCCCGAACCGCGGCAGCGGCGACGTAACCCGTGGGAGTGGCCGGCTTGACGATGGTGGGAACGCCGGCCAGGAACGCTGGCGCGAACTTCTCCAGCATGCCCCACACCGGGAAGTTGAAGGCGTTGATCTGCACGGCGACGCCCGGGATCCGGGTGTAGATATGTTCGCCGGCGAAAGACCCGTCCTTGGAAAGGATCTCCATGGGACCATCCACCACAACCTGTGAGTTGGGCAGTTCCCTCCGGCCCTTGGAGCCGAACGTGAAGAGCACGCCGATGCCGCCGTCGATGTCGATCATGTTGTCGATCTTGGTGGCACCGGACTGCGAGGATTCTGCGTACAGCTCCTCACGGCGTCCGTTCAGGTACATGGCCAGCTCTTTGAGCTTGAGTGCGCGCTGGTGGAACGTCAACTTGCCCAGTTCGGACTGGCCGGTGGTGCGTCCGAAATTCACGACGGCGGCAAGGTCCAGGCCGTCGGTGCTCACGTTGGCCAGGACTTCTCCCGTGCTGGCATCACGCACGGGCACTGTCTTGGCTTCGGGCGCGGGAGTCCACCACGCATCCTGGACATAGCTGGGGACGGTGGCAACGGCTGTGGTTTCCGGGGCGACTGCTGTAGTGGTCATCGTCGACGGGTCCTTCCAAGGCACATGAAAGCGGCACGGTCATTGCTGGAGGGGCCCAACATTACTGACCGGCCGTTCGGTAATATATACAGGGTACATGAAGGACCGGCCAAGGTCAGCAAGAAATTTCGCCGCAGCCGTATCAAGCGGCCGTGAGCTTCGCCTTCAACACCTCAAGCTGGGAATCCGTAACACCGTTGGCGCGCAAGTAGCCCTGCACATCAAGCCCGACAAGGAAGGCCTCAAGCGCCGTGCGTCGACGCTCCAGCAGCGCTTCAAGATCCGCGGCCGGCAGGTAGGGATCATGGGCATGCGGCGCACCATGGGTGCGGTGCCGTTCATTGATTCCGCGGGCAGCCAACTCGTAGCCCCGGACGATCTCCCGGTCATCGACACCCGCCAGTCGCTGCAGCATCAACGCAATCACTCCGCTGCGGTCCCGCCCCGCGGAACAATGGACCACCACTTTGCCCGGCGAGGCCGCGATCGCCGTGAAAACGAGCGCGATCTTGTCCGCAAACAGCGCGAGGTACTCCCCGTACTGGCCCGGCTCCTTGAGGTACGGGCCAAAGAGCGTGGTGAACTGGCTATGATCCGGGTCTTCTGTTGGGCAGTGTACGACGTCGATCCGCGCCTTCACATCGTCCGGCACCTGGGGATCCGTGTCGCGTTGCCGCCGCTCGCGCGAGGCGCGAAGATCGATCACGGTGCGGACGCCGTCGTCGTACATTTGCTGCCACCCGGCCGCGGTGACCCACTCATGGCGGCCCATCCGGTACACATCGCCGGCGACCCGCCACGCATTGACGGCGCCGTCCCAAGGGACCGCCTGGGGAGCAGAAGTCATCCCATCCATAAGAGCCAGCTAACCACACGGGTGCGCACCACGAGGGGTTGGCTTCCGGGCTTTAGGGGCATGCTTAGCCCCAATAGCTAACCCCTCGGCGAAGCGGTGTACTTCGAGAGCCTGTACTCCAACCCGTTCCGGACGGCAGGCCACTCGTGCTCCAGAATGGAAAACACCACGGTGTCACGCAGGGCTCCATCGGCGCTCCGCGTGTGGTTCCGAAGGACGCCGTCCTGCTTGGCGCCGAGGCGGGCGATCGCGTCGCGTGACTGTTGGTTAAGCCAGTGCGTGCGGAATTCGACGGCGGGACAACCCAGCGTTTCGAAGGCATGGCGCAGGAGCAGCAGCTTGGAGTCAGGGTTGGTCCCCGTCCCGTGGGCGGACGCGGCGTTCCACGTCGAGCCGATCTCGACACGCGGCAGCGCCGGATCGATGTTCATGTACGTGGTCATCCCGATCAGCTTGCCCGTGCTGTTCAGCCGCGTGGCGAACGGCAGCATGGAACCGGATTCCTGGAGGGCAAGCCGCCGCTCAATCTCTGCAGCCATGCCCTCCGGAGTGGGCACGGAGGTGTACCAGAGCTTCCACAGCTCGCCATCTCGCGCGGCGTCCACCAAACCGTCGTGATGGTCCGTGCGGAGCGGTTCAAGAGTAACGAAGGTGCCGGTCAGGGTGATGGGTTCGATCGCAGTCACCCGGTCAGCCTAACCGACCCAACTGGGTAGCAGTTAAGCGCGTTCTGAGGCTTCAAAACGCGCTTAATTGCGACTTAGTTGGGTTGCCGGGCGTTAGTCTGTCCAGTCGAAGAATCCCTTGCCGGTCTTGCGGCCCAGCTCACCCCGCGCCACCTTGTCGCGGAGGATCTGCGGCGGCGCAAAGCGATCGCCGAGCGTGGAGTGGAGGTACTCGGCGATGCCCAAACGAACGTCCAGGCCAACAATGTCCGTGGTCTTCAGCGGACCCGTCGGGTGCTTGTAGCCCAGCACCATGGCGGCATCAATGTCTTCCGCCGAGGCCACGCCCTCCTCGACCATGCGCATGGCCTCCAGCGCGATCGCCACGCCAAGCCGCGAGGACGCGAACCCCGGGGCGTCATTGACGACGACGGCGGTCTTGCCGAGTGCCTCGGTCCAGCTTTTCGCCGCGGCAGCAAGTTCGGGTGAGGTCTCCTTGCCCAGAACCACCTCGATGAGCGTGGAGGCGGGCACCGGGTTGAAGAAGTGCAGGCCAACAAAATTGGCGGGACGGTGAAGCTCGTTGCCCAGGCCCGTCACGGACAGCGAGGACGTATTCGAGGCCAGGAAGGCATCCGCTGAAAGGTGTTCCTCCACGGACCGCAGGGCCTTGACTTTGAGGTCGTAGTCCTCAGGAACAGCTTCCACCACCAGACCGCAGTGGATGAAGGACTCGTAGTCCGTGGAGGTGCTGAAGCGGGACAGGGCCTCTTCCGGCGTCTCGGCCAACGTGCCGCGTGCTGCCGACTTCGCCACTGCTTCCGAGACGCGGCCATGCGCGCCCGCAGCTGCCTCATGGTCTCGCTCCACGACAATCACGGTGGCACCCTTGGTCAGGAAGGCGTGGGCAATTCCGGCGCCCATGCGGCCCCCGCCGAGTACTCCGATCACGTGCGGGATGGCGGGAACTGCTGTCATTTCTGGGTCCTGCTCTCTGGCTCGGCTTTGCTGTTCTTCTTGTCTGCGCTCTTCTTGTCCAGGAAAGCCTGCATGCGATCGAACTTGGCCTGGGATTCGAAGAGGATTCCCTGGGCAAGGGTGTCGATCAAGGGGTGGGCTTCGGCGGGAGCATGGAACACGGACTTGGTAATGCGGACTGCCAAGGGATCCTGGCGTGCAATGCGATCGGCCAAAGCGTGGGCGGCATCCATGAGTTCCGGAGCCTCATAGATGCCCGTGATGAGGTTGATCCGCAGCGCTTCCTCTGCCCGCAGCACAGCTCCGGCCAGGAGGATTTCTTTTGCCTTCGGCTCCCCGACGAGTTCTTTGAGGCGCCAGCTGGCACCGGCTGCAGCCAGGATGCCGAGGCCTGTCTCAGGGTTACCGATCCGGACGCTGGGTGTTCCGATCCGGAAATCGGCGGCGTAGGCAAGCTCCGCTCCCCCACCCAGGCAGTATCCATCCAGGGCAGCGATGACGGGCATGGGCAGCTTGGCGATGCGCACGAAGATGGTCGAGTTGATTCCCTGGAGGGCATCGTCACGGCGACGCTCCCGCAACTGGCCGATGTCGGCCCCGGAGGCGAACACTCCGTCCGTCCCGGCGATGATCAGCACTTTCGGGTTCTGTTCAAGCTCGGCGCACACAGCGTGGAGCTCGTCCACCATTTTCTGGTCGATGGCGTTCCGGACCTCGGGACGATTCAGGAGAACGGTGAGGCGATCTTCGCGCTCCTCAACCAAGAGGGTGCTGAAGTCTTCGGGATTCAGTGCCATTACACGCCTTCCAGCAGCATTGCGGTTCCTTGGCCCACGCCGATGCACATGGTTGCCAAGCCGAGCTTCCGTCCACTGGTGGACGCGAGTTCGCGCTCCATGCGGCCCAACAGCGTAATGGCGATACGCGAGCCGCTGGAACCGAGCGGGTGTCCCAAACTGATGGCACCGCCGTCGTTATTGACGATGTCCGGGTCCAGGCCCAAGCGGCGCATGCTCGCGAGCGACTGCGTTGCGAATGCTTCGTTGAGTTCCACGGCGCCCAGCTGCTCTGCAGTGAGCCCGGTCCTGGCCAGGACTTTTTGCGTTGCCGGAACCGGACCGATGCCCATGATTTCGGGCTCGCATCCGGCAGAGGCGCCGTCGATGATTCGGGCCCGGGGCGTCAGGCCGAACTTCTGGATGGCCGCTTCGGACGCAACGATGATTGCGGAAGCGCCGTCGTTGAGGCTGGAGGAGTTGCCTGCCGTGACCACCGAACCGCCTGGCACTACTGGACGGAGCCCTGCAAGGACGTCCATGGTGGTGCCTTCGCGGGGTCCTTCATCCGTATCCACCACGGTCTCGGACTTGCGGGTCTTCACGGTGACGGGAACGATCTCGTCCTTGAAACGTCCACCGGCTATGGCGGCCAAGGCACGCTCGTGGGAGCGGACGGCGAAGGCGTCGGCGTCCTCGCGGGAAATGTTGTCCACCCGGCCAACCTCTTCCGCGGTTTCGGGCATGGAGTAGGTCATCTTGCCGTCGCGGGACAGCTCGCCCTTGGTGAAGAGCGGGTTCGCGAAGCGCCAGCCGATGGACGTGTCGAAAATCTGGCCGGGCTTGGCGAAGGCCGTGGTGGGCTTCTCCTGCACCCACGGCGCTCGGCTCATGGATTCCACACCACCGGCCACAACAATGTCCGCCGCACCGGATTTGATCATATGGCTTGCCATGATGATGGCGCTCAGGCCCGAAGCACAGAGGCGGTTGACCGTGATTCCCGGAATGTGGAGGGGAAGTCCCGCGAGGATGGTGGCCATGCGGGCAACGTTGCGGTTTTCCTCGCCTGCTCCGTTCGCGTTGCCGAGGATCACCTCGTCAATGGCGTCAGGGTCGACGCCGGCACGCGCCACTGCTTCCCGGACCACCAGGGCGGCAAGGTCGTCGGGGCGGACGGAGGACAGTGCCCCACCGTAGCGACCCACCGGCGTTCGTGCGCCGCCAACAAGAAAAGCCTCGACCATGAGAACATCCTTCGCGAAGTGAAAGGGACCGGCACGGAATAATATACCGACCGTTCGTTCTATAAAGATTACACGGCCCGGCGGGACGGTCAACAGATGAAGCTGCCGTGCCCGACCGTCCCACTGGCGAATCAGACCACCCGGATCCCCAAGTGCCCGGCTAGAAGAGGCGCAAGAAGGCTCAGCTGGTAGTCATCGATCACCACGCCTGAAAGTCCGCCAAGGCCGTTGATTCCGCGGAATTCCGAGGTGCGAAGATCCACGTCCTTCAGCTTTGCGCCGGTGACGTCCAACGAGCCGATGGTGCAGTTCTTCAAGGCAACGCGCGTGCCCGTCACGCCCCCGAGGTCCAGTTCATTGATGATGCAATCCGAAATCTGGACATCCATCAGCTTGGAGCCGCGGAGGTTCACATAGTCGAGCTTGCCGCCGTCGATTCGGACAGAGCGCCAAGTGCCCTCATAAAGTTCGGCCGAACCCCAGCGCGGGTTGGTGATCTCCACGTCCTGCCAGGAAGTCCGCGCCGCTGGAAAGACCGGGGCAAAGGGCTCGGACAGGATGCACTCCCGGAACGTCGCACCACGAAGCTGGGCCTCATTGAAGGAGACGCTGTTGAACTCACACTCGATGAAGTCGGCGCCGCTGAGCTCCTCGCCGTCCGCCGAAACGCGGGTGAGCCGGACGCCGTCGTACCTTTCACCACGCTGGAAGTCCGGGGCGTCGTCGTCGCGCAGTTCTTCCAACCGCACCGGCGAAATCTTGGGGGCCGCCACCTTCGCCGCCGCCATCAGAGGGATTCCGCCTTCGCAGCGATCTCGGCGAGGTCTTTGGCCAGGGCCTTGCGCGTGACGCTCATGCCAATCTTCCCGAACAGCGCCATGGTGATCTTGCTCAGCAAGGTGGGTTTGAGGATCTCCGCACCGAACGTCAGGGTGATGTCCGTGCCGCCGTCCCGCCCGTTCAGGGCGAAGCGCGTGGTGTAATCCGCGCCGCCTTGGAGGGCCTTGACGGTGGTGCTGCGGGGCGGGTCCGTGTGGGACACCCACATCTCCACGGTTTCCTGGCGACCCATCATGGTGCGGGTCTCTTTCCACCGGGTCCCTTCGCCGTAGGGACCGTCCGTGAGCATCTGGATGGCGTCGATTCCGGAGATGGTTCCGGCAGAACCCGGGATGTCGGAAATGACGGCCCAGACTTTCTCCGGGCTGGCGTTGACGTGCTGGGTCAGGGAGGTGGTGTGATCCATACATCGAGCCTAGACCCGGGCACTGACACTCCCAACTGATCATCCGCTGTGAGGCCCGCTGTGCGCCCCATTTCCCAAGCAAGGCCCACGCCGCCCGGGTTCCCTGACCGATCGTCCGTTGTGAGGCCCGCTGTGCGCCCCATTCCCCTGATACAGCGCGCAGAGCAGGCCACACAACGCGACAGAGCGGCCACGCAACGCGAAACGGCGGGCGCCTCCGCAAAGGAGGCACCCGCCGTCGAGCATTTGAAAAGGACCTAGCTGAACAGCTCGCTCTTGGGCTGGTTGTTCTTGACCTTCTGCCAGCCGAGCCAGAGGACCACAGCGAAGAACGGGATGGTCGCGAGGGTCCAGAGGCCCAACAGGAACACATCGCCGGTGGCCTTGTCCGTGACGGTGTCGAAGCCGATCAGCACCGTAATGGCCAGCAGGGCAATGAGGCCCAACCAACTGGTCCACGGCGAACCGGGCATCGGCAGGGAGGACACCTTCCCGCGTTTCTTCCGCAGCGCGATCTGGCTCGCGAAGATCGAACCCCACGTGAAGATCACGCCGATGGAGGCCGTGTTGAGGGCGAGGTCGAACGCGTGGGAACCGCCCAGCCAGATGTTGAGCAGGATGCCGACGAGGTAGACGCCGCCGATCGCCAGGATGGCCGCATACGGCACGTGGCGGGTGGACATCTTGGTCAGCCATTGCGGGGCGTGCCCGTTGTTGGCCATGGTGCGGAAGATCCGGCCGATCGAGTACAAGCCCGAGTTGCAGGAAGACAGCGCTGCGGTGATAACGATCATGTTCATCACATCGCCCATCCAGCCCAGGCCCATCTGCCCGAACACGGTGACGAACGGCGAGGTGCCGGCCTTGTACTGGTCGGACGGCAGCAGCATGGCGAGCAGGGTCACTGAACCGACGTAGAAGACAACAATGCGGATCACGACGGCGCGGATCGCCTTGGGCACTTCACGTTCCGGATTCTCCATCTCGCCAGCGGTAATACCGACGAGCTCGATGGCGTTGTAGGCGAAGATCACGGCATTCAGGACCAGGATCATCACCAGGCCGCCCTTGGGGAACATGCCGCCTTCATCGTGGAAGAGGTTGCCCACGGAAGCATGGCCCGCGCCGACCTGGGCGTTGGTGACCACCATGAAGGTGCCCACGGCCAGGAAGATCACGATAGCGGCGACCTTCAGGCAGGAAGCCCAGAACTCGAATTCACCGAATGCCTTGACGCTGAACAGGTTCACGGCCACCAACAGCACCAGCGCTGCGATGGCGGACAGTTCCACGGGCACGTTCGGGAAGAAGAACTGGAAGTACAGGCCGATCGCGATCAGCTCCGCGATACCGGTCATGGCCCAATTGATGAAGTACATCCACCCGGACAGGTAGGCGCCCTTCTTGCCGAACATTTCACCGGCGTAGCTCACGAACGAACCGGACGTCTGCCGGTACATGATCAGTTCGCCGAGCGCGCGCATCAGCAGGTAGGCGATGACGCCGGCAATGGCGTAGGAGAAGATCAGGGCCGGACCCGTGGAGGCCAGGCGGCCACCGGCACCCATGAAGAGACCGACGCCGATCGCGCCGCCCATCGCGATCATGGTCACGTGACGGCGGCTCAGGGTCTTCTGGTAACCCTCGGCACTGAGGGTGGAGCTCCCGCCGGCGGATGACGCCTTGGGGCTCTGGAGATCTGTGGGAGTACTTTGCGGCACAGCTGTTCCTTGTGGGTTGGGGTATTGCTGTTGTGGTTGCGCCGGTGCCGGAGCAGGGGCCGATCCGGCACACAAAATTCGGATTTTTCCTCGTTGAGGAATCCTCTGTGTGACGCAGACCGCAGAACGCCGAACGTTCGGGCAACCCGTCCATCTTACGGCATATGACGCGGAGCTCGTGACGCAGGCAACAAACCCTTGCCGTCGGCGAGCAACGCGGGGTCACTCATGGCCCATCCGGCAGCGCAACATAGGCCCTAAGCGACCCCGCGTTGCTAGAGGAGGGTCCCGTCCACCATCCGCCGACGCACCCAGTTCCCGCCTCCGGCCAACGCGCAGCCATCGAACCATTTGCCCAGCGCACGGTCATGGCTCACGATCAGCACGGTGCCGCCAAAACCCGCGATCGCCTCCTCGAGTTGTTCCACGAGCACCGGCGCCAAGTGGTTGGTGGGTTCGTCCAGGACCAGGGTGTCGAAGCCGCCCAGGAGCAGTCGGGCCAACGCAAGGCGCCGTTGCTGTCCCGCAGAGAGGCTCCCCACCGGAACGTGGAACTCGGCGGGCCGGAAGAGCCCCAGTCGAAGCAAAGCCTCGGCATGCTCGTCGATGTTCCCGCCCAGCCCAGCCGCAAATGCCGGGAGAAGCCGGAGCCCTGGTTTGGCCGGGATGTCCAGTTCCTGCCGCAGATAGCCCACGGTGCCCACACGTCGCACCTCGCCCGCGTAGTCTTCGGAATCCCCCGCGAGCACGGACAGCAAGGTTGACTTCCCAGCCCCGTTTGGCCCGGTCAGGAGCATTTTGTCGCCGGCCGAAACCCGGAGGGACGTCGGCTCGAGGCGTCCGGGAACGGCAACACCGGATGCCTCAATGGCACCGTCGAGCCCGTCAAGCGAGGCTGCCAATGCCAAAGGTTCGGGCGGCCGTTCAACAGGATTCTCTTCCAGCCGCCGGAGCCGCTCGTTGGCATTGCGGACCTTGCTTGCCGCGGCCCTTTCCCACGTGCCGGTTTTCACACCGAACGCCATCTTGTCGTTGTCGCGACTGCGGCCATACCCCATGCCGTCCGCCACCGTCGCGGCCTGCCGTTTCTCTGCGGCCATGGCGTCAATCCACGCGTCGTACTGCTGCACCCATCGGGCACGCTCAGCCGCCTTCTCGCCCAGGTATCCCTCGTAGCCGTTGCCGTACCGCGTCACTGAGCGACGGTCGGCATCCACTTCGATCACGGTGGTGGCCAGCTTCCGCAACAGGACCCGGTCATGCGAAATCACGACGACGGTCCCCCGGTGGGCGGTCAGCCGGGACTCCAGCCACTCGGTTCCGGCGGCGTCCAGATGGTTGGTGGGCTCGTCGAGTAGCAGGGCATCGGCCGGGTCGGCCAGCAAACAGGCCAGTGCCACCCGTTCCTGTTCGCCTCCGGACAGGGAGGAAAGCGTCCGACGCCGGTCCACGCCTCCCAGCCCCAGCTTGTCCAGCGCTGCGTCCACGCGGGATTCGGCGGCGTACCCCTCCCGGAGCTGGTACTCGGTGCTGAGCTGCCCGTAGAGGTCCATGGACTCCTGGTCCGCCGCGGCCAGGTTCTCCTCCAAGTCCGCCATCCGGGCTTCCAAGGACCGCAGCGAGGAGAGGGAGGTGTCGATGGCATCCGCCACCGTCAAATGGGAGGGAAGTCCGTGGGTCTGTGCGAGGTAACCCACGCGGTACCCGCCGGTGCCCAACGGGCCGGCCGTGCCGCCGTCGGGCGTTTCCTCACCGGCCAGCAGGCGCAACAGCGTGGACTTGCCCGCGCCGTTTTCGCCAACGACAGCAAGATGTTCACCGTGGTGGACCACCACATCGACGGACGTGAAAAGTTCGCGGTCCCCGTAGCCGTGGGAAACGCCGGAAAGGTGAAGATGATGGGTCAAGAGATGTCCTTGCAGGTCCGCAGTTAATGGCCGAACGCCATGTGGGCACTGGGAAGGCAGCCGGAAGAAGGGGCTGCTGTTAGGACTCCATCGCTCCAGCCTGCCCGGGCGGACGCTGTCCAGTCAAGTCGTGGATGGCAAAGATAGGCTGGTCACATGGGCTCCCTTTCGACGCAAACCAGGCTGTACCGGTTCAACATCCTTGATGCTGCCGCCGTCGTGGCCTATGTGGGCTTCACTGCCTACTTCACCTTTGCCGGCGCGTCGGTGGAACGGCTCATGCTGCAGTTTTTCCCGGAGCCGGCCACGGCGTCCTATGCCGTGAACGCGGTCTTCTATGCCGCCGTCGGAATCTTCGCGCTGGCTTCGGCCTGGCGCGTGGTGGGGCGGGACTTCCGGATCCTGGGCACCCGGCCGTGGTTCACGCTGGGCATGGTCCCCCTGGCCGTGGTGGTCATGCTGATCATGACGGCGATCCTGGTTGCAGCACTGGGTGGCGCGCAGAGTTCAGAGAACCAAATGGGCATCCAGGGCCTGCTGCAGCACGTGCCCGCCTGGCTCATGGTTCCCCTGTTGGTGCTCCTTGGCCCGTTCGTTGAGGAGTACCTGTTCCGGCACCTGCTGATCGGGAAGTTGTCCCAGTACGTCAACATCTGGATCTGCTGCATTGTGTCGACTGTGGTGTTCGCTTCGATCCACACCATTGGCAGGGAGGGCCTTGAGCTGTCCGCGTTGGCACCCTACCTGGGCATGGCCGTGGTCCTGGTGGGCGTGTACGTGTGGACAGGCAAGAACCTGATGTTCTCCTACCTGGTCCACGCCGCCAAGAACCTGCTCGCCGTGGTCCTGATCTACGCGGTCCCCGCGGAGCTCCTTCCCAACTGACTAGACTCGGTCTGTGAACAACCAACTCCCTGCCAAGGTTTCCGACGTCTTTGACCCCACGCGCTGGCGCACCGTTTCCGGCTTCGATGACTTCAAGGACATGACGTACCACCGGCAGGTTGAGCGGACGGCTGACGGAGTCAAAGACCTCCCCACGGTCCGCATCGCCTTCAACAGGCCCGAGGTCCGCAACGCCTTTCGTCCCGGCACGGTGGACGAGCTCTACCGCGCCATGGACCATGCCCGCATGACCCCGGACGTCGCCACCGTACTGCTCACGGGCAACGGGCCTTCCGCAAAGGACGGCGGCCATTCGTTCTGTTCCGGCGGCGACCAGCGGATCCGCGGGCGGGACGGCTACCGCTACGCAGACGGCGAGACGCAGGAATCCATCGATCCAGCCCGCGCGGGCCGCCTCCACATCCTGGAAGTACAGCGCCTGATGCGGACCATGCCCAAGGTGGTCATCGCCGTCGTCAATGGTTGGGCGGCGGGTGGCGGTCACTCGCTGCACGTGGTCAGCGACCTCACCATCGCCTCCCGCGAGCACGGCAAGTTCAAGCAGACCGACGCCACGGTGGGAAGTTTCGACGCCGGTTACGGCTCCGCGCTGCTGGCCCGCCAGATCGGGCAGAAGGCCGCGCGCGAGATCTTCTTCCTGGCCCGCGAATACTCCGCCGAGGACATGGTCCGCATGGGCGCCGTCAACGAGGCTGTGGACCACGAGCGCCTTGAAGAAGTCGCGTTGGAGTACGCCGCGGACATCGCCCGGCAGTCACCCCAGGCCATCCGCATGCTCAAGTTCGCGTTCAACCTCGCGGACGATGGACTGGCCGGCCAACAGGTCTTCGCCGGCGAAGCAACGCGCCTGGCCTACATGACGGACGAAGCCGTGGAGGGCAAGGAAGCGTTCCTCCAGAAGCGCGATCCCGACTGGTCCAACTTCCCCTACTACTTCTAGGACCTCCCTTGGACATTGATCCGATCCTCAAAGCACTGGCCGCTGCCCTCCAAGGCGAGGGTCCCGCCGTCGAGATCGTCACGGATGAAGCGGGCCGGCCGAGCGCGGTTCCCGTGGAAACCGGCGTCGAGGACGCCGCAGTGGTGGTCCGCACCTCCGGTTCCACCGGGACTCCCAAGGCAACCGTCCTCACCATCGATGCCCTCGCGGCGTCGTCGGTGGGTGCGGCCGTGGCGCTGCGCGGTGAGGGGCAGTGGCTCTTGGCGCTGCCGCTGCAGTACGTGGCCGGTGTCCAGGTTCTGGTCCGGTCCCTGTACGCCGGAACCCGTCCGTGGGTGATGGACCAGTCGAACGGTTTCACCCCTGAAGCCTTCACGGCGGCCGCGGAAGAGCTCACGGACAAGATCCGTTTCACGTCCTTGGTACCCACCCAGTTGCAGCGTCTCCTGGACTCCCCCGCCCCGGAAACCCTCGCGGTCCTGCGCCGGTTCAACGCGATCCTGTTGGGTGGCGCACCGGCATCGGCCGAGCTCCTCGCCGCGGCACACGCGGAAGGGCTCAACGTCGTCACCACATACGGCTCGGCCGAGACGTGCGGCGGCTGCGTGTACGACGGCGAGCCGCTGGACGGCGTCGAAATCCGCCTTGGCGAGGGCGAACTGGAGGGACGCATCCTGCTGGGCGGCGCCACGGTCGCGGCCGGCTACCTCGAGAACGGCCCCGAGGCCTTCTTCGAGGACGACGACACCCGCTGGTACGTCACCGGCGACCTGGGCGAGATGTCGCCGGAGGGCAAGCTCACCGTCCTGGGCCGCGCCGACGACGTCATCATCACCGGCGGGGTCAAGGCTTCCGCCGCGTACATCCAGGAAAAGCTGGAAGGGCTCGACGGCGTGACGGCGGCTTTCGTGGCAGGCGTCCCGTCGCGCGAGTGGGGACAGGCCGTAGCTGCGGTGGTGGCCGTGGCGGATCCAACACGCGAGGGCATCCGCGGATTCACTGCAAAGCGCGAGGCCGCACTGGGTGTTTTGGCCCCGAAAACCGTGCTTGCGGTCAGCGAACTGCCCATGCTCCCCAACGGAAAGCCGGACAGGCTGGCCATGATCGAACAGCTCGAAGCCCTGCATCAGGGACAATAGACAGGTTCTGCCTTTAACGAACCTGACTGAAGATCAACCCCCAACACACGAGGTACTGCACGTGGCGACAGCTGCACAATGGATTCAAGGAGCCCGGCTCCGCACACTGCCCGCAGCGATTGCGCCGGTCCTGATCGGCTCGGCTGCGGCCTTCGAACTCCATGCTTTCCGGCTGCCCAACGCGATCCTGGCGGCACTCGTTGCCCTGTTGCTCCAGATCGGCGTCAACTACGCCAACGACTACTCCGACGGCATCCGCGGCACCGACGAGGACCGCGTGGGGCCGCTGCGCCTGGTGGGCTCCGGCGTGGCCAAGCCGGAACACGTGAAGTGGGCTGCGTTCGGCCTCTTCGGCTTGGCCATGGTGTGCGGCCTTATCCTGGTGATCATCACCCAGACGTGGTGGCTCATCCTGGTAGGTATCGGCTGCGTCCTGGCGGCGTGGGGCTACACCGGTGGCAAGAACCCGTACGGCTACCTCGGACTGGGCGACGTCTTCGTCTTCGTGTTCTTCGGGCTCGTGGCAACACTGGGAACCACGTACACGCAGGCAGGGCAGGTCAGCCTGGCGGCGGTGATCGGAGCGATCGGCACCGGGCTCATCGCCTGCGCGCTGCTCATGGCCAACAATGTCCGGGACATCCCCACGGACACCGCCGCCGGGAAGCGGACCCTGGCGGTGCGTTTGGGTGACAGGCACGCGCGTGAAAGCTACGTGCTGATGCTCGGCGTAGCCATCCTGTTGGTGGTGGTGCTGGCACCCACCAAGCCGTGGATGCTGATCGTGCTGCTGCTGATCCCGGCCTGCCTCATGCCGGCCTGGCTCATGGTCAACGGGAAGAAGCGCAAGAGCCTTATCCCGGTACTGAAGCAGACGGGCCTGATCAACCTCGGCTACAGTCTGCTGTTCTCGCTGGGGCTGATCCTGACGCGGATCTGAATCCAGCCGGAAGGTCCCTAGACGGAACCCGGGCGCTTGTCATTGTTGATGGCAACGTCCGGGTTTTGTTCCACCAGGGAGTCCTCGGCAGCGGCGTCGTCCACTTCGCCGGCGGAGCGCAGCGGCTTGGCCCGGCCGGAGAAACGCTCACGCATGGCCCCTGTTGCGGCATCCCGCTGCTTCTGGAAAAACAGATAGCTGATGGCGAAGGCGATCACGCCGGCACAGACCACAGCCAGGATCGCACCCGTCCCCAAAAAGTAGAAAAGCACGAACAACGGCACGAAGAGCGCCAAACGGATCAGGGAATACTTCAGGAAAGCCACCATCCAAGTTTAGCCGCCCGGATGGTTGCACTCTGATCACGGCCTCCATGAGGGATCCAGCGAACGGCTTTCGGCGACTAGACTTGGTGCATGCTCCGCGTTGTTGGCGTCGTCGTCGTCCTGGTTGTGTTCGTGTACGCCCTTATCGATGTCATTCGCACTGACAGCCGAAGCACGCGCGGCATTTCCAAGCCGGCCTGGATCGTGGTGATGATCGTTCTCCCGGTGCTGGGTGCCATTCTTTGGTTCATTTTCGGCCGCCCCTACGGAAGGCCCTCAGCCAAGCCGGTCCGCAGCTACCCCACGGCTCCGGACGACGACCCCGAATTCCTGCGTAACCTGGAAGCCCGACGCCGGAACCAGGCTGAAGAAGAGCGGCTCAAGAAGCTCAAAGCCGACCTCGAGGCCAAGGAGCGCAAGCTCAAGGATTCACAAAGCCCTGACACAGACGAACTGAAGTAGGGAACATGGCCCAACAAGCTGATGAATCGCGGTCTCTCCAAGCACAAACCGGGACGCCTCTCAGCGGGCCACCTCTGAACACCCCAGCACCACCGCCACGCCCAGGCGTGTCCGTTTCGGCACCCCCACCGATTGCGGTCGCCGTGCGCCCGCCCGGCCCCGCCCGTTGGGCCCGGACCCTGTGGCTGGCCAGCTTCCTGGCGGGCTTCGGCGTCATCCTGACGGATTTCCTGGGCCGCAACGCTCATTTCGAACGCCTCAAGGGCGTCATCGGTGGGATGGTCCCGGACGGGGACGCCAAGGCACTCGACGGTGCCACCGCCGTCGTGTTCCTCGGCAGCCTGGGCATGCTCGCGCTGGTGACAGCCATGGAAGCCATCCTGCTGGCCGTCGTCTTCCGGCACCGCGGGTGGGCGCGGTGGGCGCTTGCTCCCGTGGTCCTGTTGCACGCTGTAGTGACGGTGGTGATCGCCGACTTCGTCATCGCTCCCGGCGCCGACGGAGTGCTGGCAACCTTCTTGCTCGCAGCGCAGTACATCCTCGCCGCGGCCGGCCTCATCCTCTTGTTCCTGCCGTCGGTGTCGGCGTGGCTCCGTCGTGGACGGACGGCCCCGCCGGTGACCCCGAATCGAGGGGGACGCGGCTAGGCGAGGGCGTTCATCGTCTGGCCGGAATCGCCGCGAGCATCCCTTCGCAACTGCGGATCACCACGCGGCATGCGCCCACGGCAGCCGGTGCCGTCAGCGGGTTCTCCGCGATCGCACGCCAGCGGTCCAGGCACGCCCGGGCAACGTCGCTGACACTGTCTTCGCCTGAATCGTCAGGGAGGCCCAGTCTCAGCGCAGCTCCCGTCCCGGATCCACCCACCAGGCGTTCGGCCTCGGCCGCTGCATCCGGGGCGAGCCCCACGCCGCTGGTCCGGAGGGCTGCCAGCAGCCTGAGTTCCCTGAACTCGTGCGCTCCCGCCTGGAGCCGCTCCAACGCCGTCACCAGTGACGTTGCGTCTTCCGGGGCTGGGTTTCGCAGCAATGCTTCCAAACCCACGACGGCGGCGCGCGCCTTGAGGGCCTCGGCACGGGTTTGGAACAACGAGGCGATGCTTTGGAGCAGTTGGCCCAGACCGCTCCGCCGGGCCAGCTCGTGGGCCAGTGCGGTTGGATCGTCGAGCCCGCCCCGAACCAGGGCAACGCCCAGCCTGATGCCGAAGAGACCGAAGCGTTCAATGAGCGAAACCCTGGTTTCCGCTGCGATTCCGGTGGGCTCAGTGGCCCGGACAAAGCGGTCCGCGGACAGCATGATCCGTTCCCATGCGGGCTTCCCAAGGCCTGCGAGAGACACCAATGCCTCATAGTCGCTTTGCCGCATGGTCCGGGAACTCTGCGCCAGCAGGCCCGCAACCGGTACGACGCCGAGCGCCAGGGGTTTCAGGTTCCCGTCGCGGCTGTAGCGGTCGGCGATCACTGCGGCGGAAATCAGGGAGTCGATCCTCCCGGCGCCGATCTCATCCGCCCTGGACAACACGGCAAGCGCGTTGACGGTCCCCGATTGCCCCGCCGCTTTGTCCCTGAACGATTCCAGGAACCGCACATCCGAGGCATGCATGTGGCGCATGAGATAGATGACGGCGTCGGCGGCTGAGGGCGCGTCTTCGGGCAGCAGGAAAGCCATTGACCGGCCTGAAACATCCTGGGAGAGTGACGCGATTCCGGGGGTGTCGATCAGGGTCAGGTTCTTCAGGCTAGCTGCCGGCCAATCCACCACCAGGCGCACCACGTCTTCGGCCTTGATGCCGCCCAAGGGGAACATAAGGCGTCCGTCCTCCCGGGTCACCGGCAACGGACGCGGTTCACCGTGCACTGGGAAGAGGGTGACACGCGGTGTGGGTCCGTGCCGGTACCACGTGACGATCCTGGTGCACTCTCCTGCATCGGTTGGCGCGATTTCCTCTCCGATGATCGCATTGAGGAGGGTGGACTTTCCGGCTTTGACCATCCCTGCCACGGCAATGCGCAGTGGCCCGGAGAGCCTTTCGTCGAGCTCGTCCAGCACGGCCATGGCGCCGGGATCTCCATGGAAGACCTCCCGGGCTTTGACGAGGAGCCCGGCAGCTTCGGCGATGCCGGAGTCCTCCATGGCCTTCATCCCGCCCTGACAGCGGACGGTTGGGCACTGGGTGAGACCCCGTCCTGGAGCGCAGCCGCGGCCTGGGCCAGCGCGTCCACCTTCTTGAGCTGGAACCGGATGTCCTTGATGCGCAGGTCCCGCTCGACGGCGAACGTCGCAGCGGCTTTCTGGGCTGCCGCCACCGAATCCGTCAGGGAACGGTGGTGTTCGTCCGCGATCTCGGTGAAATGGTCCCTGGTGGCCCGCTGAACCAGGCGCAGCCTGTCCTTGAGCTGCTTCCCCACTTGGAACACGACGTCGTCAACCTGTTTGCGGACCAGCGCTTTGGCCTCTGCCTGGCGGCGTTTGAGGCGCGCTTCCTTCTCTTCCCGGTACGCCTTGCGGCCCAGCAGGAGTCCGGCACCCACGGACAGGGGATTGATCAGGGCCATGCCGAAGATGCCTGTCAGGAGGCCGAACATCAGCACGCCGCCGTAAGAACCGCGCATTCCGATCAGCACCTTCTGGAGCGGGGCCATCCTTCCGTCCTCCATGGTGGGCATCTCGCTCACGGGATCCAGGACTCCGCCAGTATCGGCCACCTGGGTCAGCGGAAGGGCCACTTCTTCCTCGGAGAAGTGTTCAGCGACCTGGTTGGCGAGCCATTGGGCCCGTTCGCTGGTCCAGACGAAGGTGTCGGAGACGGCGGTCGCGGCGCTTTGTTCCAGCCAGAGGGAGAACTGTTCCCAGGCGGGTCCCGGGTCGCCTTGGTCGATGGCGTTCTCCGCCTCGCGTTGGATACGCCTCAACCGGTCCCGGAGGTCGTATTCCATGTCCGCGATGAGATCCCCGATCCCATCGTTCAGGGTGGTCTGCCAGCGGGCCGAACGCTTGCGCAGGGCATCTGCTTCCTGCTTTGCGGTTTCCAGGTCAGCGATCATTTGGGGCGTGCCGTCCGGGTTTTCCAAGGCTGCGAGCTCGGACTGCAAGGAGAGCCTCAGGTGCTCGGTAACGGACACGAGGTCGTGCTGCACGGATTTCTGCCGGATTGCTGCCGCCCGCCCTTCGATGGTGTCCCGCAGGTAGGCGATCAACGCGGGAAACCCGGACTCCTCGTTCAGCTCCCTGTCCTGCAGGCGTGCGGCCTGGAGTCGCAGTTCGGAGGAGACAGGCAGCAGCGTCATCTCCGGTGCGACGTCGGAGAGATGCTGGCGGTCGAGCTCTGCGATCTGCCGCCAGGCCGGGTAGAGGTCGGTCTTCGAGAGGACGCACAAAACGTTCGGGCTGACCCGCATGGCTTGCCGAAGGAACCTGATTTCCGGCTCGGTGTATTCCTGGGAGGCATCGGAAACGAACACCACCGCGTGGGCCGAGGGAAGGGCCGTCAACGTGGTCAGGGTATGCGAGGATCCCAATCCGCCCACGCCCGGGGAGTCCACAATCGTCAATCCACCGGCAAGGAGCTGCCGGGGCAACGCCACCTCAGCCGCAACCAGGTTCTTGGTATTCCCGGGGTTCCCGGCTTCCGAGACGTAGGCTGCGAGCTGGTTGATGTCCACCGGGCGGCGCTCCAGCTGCGGATCACCGGGAGGATTTTCCAGTGACGGCGTGTCCCCCTGGCCCGGAGTGTCCTTGGGGACCAGGACTGCAGCGGACGCGGGATCGCCGTGCTTGACCACCGTGGGAACCGAGGTGGCGATGTCGTCATCCACCGGGCATACCGGAGCATTGACCAGGGCGTTGATGAGCTTGCTCTTGCCTTGCTTGAACTCACCAACAACGATCACCCGGACGCTCGGATCACGCAACCGCCCGCGGGTTTGCTCCAGGCGTCGGCGAAGGTCGTTCCTCTCCCCCGCCAGTTCCATGCCCTGTTCCACCAGGGCGGCCATGCGTTCCGTTCCCGCCACAGTTGCTCCTCTGCTCCCGAACCTTCATCTTCAGAACCG
Source organism: Paenarthrobacter sp. NPDC090522 (assembly GCF_044769225.1). Lineage (NCBI taxonomy): Bacteria > Bacillati > Actinomycetota > Actinomycetes > Micrococcales > Micrococcaceae > Paenarthrobacter > Paenarthrobacter sp. NPDC090522. The sequence continues at coordinate 40,242 of NZ_JBIVXL010000012.1, read as the reverse complement.
GCGAAATGCCCGGCAGGTGGTTTCCCGCCTGCCGGGCACTGCTGGGGATTGCTTCCGGTCTGTACTTACGCCGCAATCAACTCCTTTGTCAGTCGATGTCCACGTCGTTCTTGGCCACCACCAGCGAATCGTCAATGTCGTTGTACTCGACGTCGAGCTCGTTGTCCGCAATGACGGTGTTGTCCTCGATGTTGGTGTAATCCACGTCGAGCTCGTTGTCCGCCACGACGATCGAGTCGTTGACCGAGTTATCCGTGTTCCCGTTGAACGAGTCATTCACCGAGTTGTCCGTGTTACCCGATCCGTTGCCGTTGAAGGAATCGGCGACATTCGTCGAGTTGTCCGAGTTGTCGCTGTTGTCGGTGACCGAGTTGTCGTTGTACGAATCGTTGATCGAATTATCCGAGTTGTCGTTGAACGAGTCCGCAATGGCAACGTTCGTCGAGTTGTCGGAGTTGTCCACGGAGTTGTCCGAGTTATCGGAGTTGTCGTTGTACGAATCGTTGGTCGAGTGGTCGGAGTTGTCCGTCGTCGTGGAGTTGTCCTCGTTGAAGGAGTCCCTGATATCCACGTCCAGGTCAACATCGGTGTTGTAGGAATCGTCCGTGTTGTACGAGTCCTTGGTCACCGAGTGGTCCGAGTTGTCGTTGAACGAGTCCCTGACGTCGATGTCCGTGTTGCCCACGTTGACTTCCCCGTCGCCGTTGGTGATGTTCAGCGAGTGGTCATCGGAGTTGTCGGTGTTCGTCGTGGTGGTGGTAGTGGTCGTCGTGGTGGTGTTGCCCGAGTCCTTCACGTCGTCGCCGGCCGCAATGGCGCCGTCGCCCGAGGCGATGACGGCCTCCTGGTTGAACATCTGGTTGACATCGCCGTTGGCCCAGATGTTCTGGTTGACGGACTGGTCGTTGATCGTGTCGCGGTCATCGATGTTGGTGGTGTAGGAGTAGTTGTTCACCACGTGGACGAGCTGCTGCACGGCGTGGGCGTGGTCGTCCCAGTCTCCACCGCCACCGCCACCACCGTGGCCGTGATCGTCGTCGTGGCCATCCCAACCGCCACCGCCACCACCGTGGCCGTGATCGTCGTCGTGATCATCCCGACCACCGCCACCGCCACCACCGTGACCATGATCGTCGTCGTGATCATCCCAACCACCGGTGTTACCGTTGCCGCCGTTGTGCTGCGGAGCAGGATGTCCCGCTGCCCCGCCCCCGCCCGTGGTGGCGTGGTTGCCGCCGGTGTTGTACTCACGGTCGAACGACGAACGCGCGTTGATCGGAGCGTAGTCCAGGACCACGGGCCGGACGGCATCCACATCGGCGGAGGAAACATGCCCAAGTCCGGCGGCGGAAAGGGCGGCTTCCGGGTCGCGGACAAAGTCCTCTGCGGCTTCCGGGTTGTTGAACAGGCTCATCAGGAACTGGACGAGCTGTTGTGCAAGTGTTGGCATGGGAACGCTCCCTCACATTCTGTGTTGGGTGGAGAACGCCCGGCGCCTTTGCCGGGCTTGCCTTCAAGCTATGGCCAGGGGGACGGCGGGGGCATCGGGGGCGGTCCCCCTACCGACGGCGCCCGCGTTAGGGGATCCGGCGCCGGCCCGTTAGGGGGTGGAGGGGGTCATGCGTGGGGTGGGTGCGCGTCGCCCAACGCCAAGCGCAGCCGGACCAGGAGTTCCGAGCGGTTCTCCGCCCCCAAACGCCGCCGCATGCGGGCCACATGGTGCTCGGCAGTCCTGGGCGAAATGTAGATCGCATCGCCGATTTCCCGGTAGGTCTTGCCCTCCAGCACAAGCCTGGCAACTTCCGTCTCGCGCGCACTCAGTCCGGAAGCCTCGGCCGTTTCGGGGGCCCCTATGCCCGCAGGTGGATCCTGGTGGGCTTCCGGTTGCGCGGCGCTTCCTTGGGGATGGATGTCCCGGGCGCACGCCAGCAGCTTCACCATGTCCCGGCGCTCATCGGCCCGTGCGGCCGCGTGACCTGCCAGCCGGGCCCCTTCCCATGGCATCCCGACGGCGGCCAACCCGCGGGCCGCTGTTTCGACGTCGGACGCCACGAAGCGCCCGGCGAGGACCGAGACCCAGGCTTTGCCCCCAGCGGCCAACATGGCCGCGTAGTGGCTGTGCCCGGAGGCGCGCACCAGCGCCGTGGCGTGCGGGGCCAACTCTGCCGGGTTCTCGCCCAACAGCGCCGCCTGGACGGCAGCCCAGTGCAACGGGACAGACCACAGCACCGGGCTCTCCAGACGGTCCAGCAGCTCCCAAGCGCCCTGCAGGTAGTGGGCCACGCGACCCGTTTCGCGCAGTCGGGCAGCGGTAATGAGCACTTCGCCCCACGGCAGCAGGCTGTAGAGGTCCACGGAGACGTGCATCATGGCTTCACGGGCGTGGTCCCAGGCCAGGACCAGTTGATGGACTTCGCCGCTTCGCCGCGCGAGGCCAAGCTCAAGGGCGGCTCGAAGGAACCGGTCCCTCGGCGCGAGATCCCAAGGGTTGGCTTTGACGGCCTCGTTGATGGCAAGCCTGGCGTCGTCCGGGTTGTCCTGTTGCATGGCGCACCACGCCTGCAGCAGGAATAACCGCGGCCTGGCGGTATCGCCACCCTGGGAGGCGGCCAGGGCGGCCCTCACCACGGTGTCCGCCACCGCCGGCTCGCCGCTATGCAGGGCGCACAGTGCGGCCAGGACGGCCGGTATCTCGGGCATCGGAGCAGCGACGCCCGCCGCGTTCATCATGTCCGAGGCCCGGATCAGCTCCGAGAGTCCCAGCTCCGGCGAGGATTCCAATGTTCGGCTCAGGCCGTCCCCCATGAGGGATAACGCCACAGCCAAAAGCGTGGGCGACCCCATGGACCCGCCATCTGCCAGGACGCCGTGCGCGCCCGCCATGTCGCCGGAGCCGATCATTGCCAAGGCGGCCAGCGGGGCTGAGGTGCCCATCCGTTCAGGACCCAGCCAACGGTATGTATCGGCACTGCGGGACAGCATTCCCCGCTCGGCCCATACGGCGGCGGCCACGTCGACGCCCAAAGCAAGCTCCGGCGGTTCGGGCAGGGCCAGCAAGCGGTCCACCAGGCGGCCCGCGGCGTCAAGGTCTCCGGTGGCCGCGGCTGCCTGTGCACGCCGCGCTGCCTTGGGCAGTTCCTTGGCTCCGGACAGCAAGGATTCCGCAAACAGCGTGGAGGCCAAACCGGGATCGGACTCGAGCGCTTCCTCGGCCGCTTCTTCGAGCTCTGCTGCTACCTGGGGGTGCCGCAGTCCACTCCGGGCAAATTCCCGGGCCAGCCCGCCCAACGGCCGGCCATCGGCACGGTAGCAGTCCACCAGCTCCCGCTGCAGCGCATGGATGATGGCGTCCGGGGTGCCGTTCAGGAGCGCATGGTGTGCCGTCCCCACCAAGGAACCGTCCGGAAGCAAAAGCCCCGCTTCCGTGGCAGTTTCCCTGAGGTGCTCCAGGTCCTGGCGTCGTTTCAGGGAAGCAGGCAATGGCGATGGCAAGGTGAATCCGACTGCCAACGCCAGGAGCAACTCCCGGACGGCCGCCGTCGTGCCTTCAAGGCCACGCCCGCGCCCCGGGGTTGCCTCAGTATGGTCCTGTTCCGTCATCGCCTAAGCCACCGCGGTCGGAGCAGGAGTTTCGCCCGGGATCGTCGCGGTTGGAGTTGGCGGGGGTGCCTGTTCCGTGACGGGTTCCGAAGGTACGGGGTCCTGGGTCGCGGGCGGCGCAGATGGCGGTGCTTGGGTTGTCGGCTCGGGTGCGGGAGTGGTGGGGTCCGGCACGGTGGTGGGTGGCGGGTCGGCCGGAGTAGTCACAGGTGGTTGGGTTGGGGTGGTGGTGGGCTCTGGAGCCGGCCCACTCGCAGCGACCCCGGTGGGGGTCGGCACCGGTGTGACGGTGCCTGGAGCAGGCGCGGACGTAGGCGTCCCGGGTGTGGAGGCGCCCGGCGTACCCGGTGCCGGAGCGGCCGGCCCGTTTCCGGCAGCTGGGGTCCCTCCGCTGCCGGCCGCCGGACCACCGTTCGGCGCAGCCCCCTTCTGCCCGGTTCCGGTGGCGGTCCGGGCCGTGCCCGTCCTGACGGAAGCGTCCAAACCCCTGCCGGCCTGGCCTGCGGCGGGCGCTTCCCCGGCTTTCGTGCCCGGGGCGCCAGCGGCCTGTCCCCCGCCCGCCTTCGTGCCGCCGTCGCGCATCACGTCGGATCCTTGGGCCGCGAACACGGACAACAACCCCGCACCCTCCGGAGTTTGGGCCGCAGTGGCGGTGACGATCGTCAGCACAGTGGCGGCGGCAGCAGCGGCAGCCGTCATCCTCATCCGGGAGCGCGGCGCGTGCCGCCCTGCTCTCGACGTGCCCGCTGCCGCCTGCTTGAGCGCGGACAGTGCCGTCCGTCCATGCCCGACGCCGGGACGCGCCACCGGGCCCACGCCCCGGGTGTGGTGGCCAGCCAGGGCGGTCAAACCAGCGGCGGCAGCCTCACTGTCCGCGGGTTGGCCAGCCGCCGTCAGTGCTGCGGAGCCGCCGGAAAGGGCCGGGCTCGCCGAAAGCGCCGGGCCGGCCGAAAGCGCCGGGCTGGCCGAAAGCGCCGCGCCGAGGCAAATGGACGACTTCGGATCGGCATCAACCGCGACGGGCCGTTCAAGCTCCGCTGAAACCAACTCGGCCACCAACGGGATACGCGACGATCCACCGATCAAGAGAACGGCCGTCAAATCCTCAGGTTCCACGTGGACGGCCTGCAGGCTCCGCCCCAGGGCATCCAGAGTGTCCTGGACCTGCGGCTCGATCATCGCCTCGAACTCGGACCGGACCAGCCGGATGGCCTGCTGCGTGCCCGGAAGCGCAACGGAAATGCTGGTTTCGCTGTCCAGGGAGAGCGCTTCCTTGGCTTCACGGCATTCCCTCTTGAGCCGGGACAACGCCGAAAGGGTTGCAGGATCGTCCGCGTCCAGGGCTTGGACGGCGTCTCCCAGATGCGCCACCACGTGACGCAAAACAGCGGCGTCGAAATCGGCGCCGCCCAAGGTTTCAATGCCGTCCGGATGGCCGATCAGTTCGAACCGGTTGGCTCCGGCCTTGCGGAGAATCGCGGTATCGAAAGTGCCCCCGCCGAGGTCGTACACCGCGATGGTGCTGCCGTCCTCCACCCTGGTTTGCGAGGCGTAGTGGAGGGCTGCGGCCTCCGGCTCGCTGATGAGGCGGATGTCCCCCAGGCCCGCCAGGTTGAGCGCCGCCAGAACCACGGATGTCCGGTGGTGGCCCCAGGAAGCCGGGTGCGTCATGACGATCGAGGAGGCTGGACCGCCCTCGCGCTCTTCGGCCTTGGCCACTACCCACCGGGCCAGGGCCGCGAAAACGTCCTCCGGTGCCAGCCAGCCGTCCCCCACTGACAGGGGAACGGAGTCACCGATGCGTCGTTTGAACTCCCGGACCATGCGCCGGGGATCGTCCAGGCCGCGCCGCTCGGCCGCTTCGCCCACAAGGACCCGGCCGTCCTCCGCGTAGTAGAGGACGGAGGGCACGGCGCTTCCGTGGAGTCCCAGGGGGAGCACTTCCGGCGCGCTGGTGGAGCCCTGGCCGGGCCTGAGCACGGCTGCCGCGGTAAAACTTGTCCCGACGTCAATGGCGAGAACATAGCTCATGGTTACCTCGAAAAAGAACATGGCATGGCGCATGCGGTCTTCATCACAAGCGGGGTCCACATAAGGTAACACTTGCCTTTGACAGGCGACAGCTTAATTTCGGGTTCCTGCCGGGCTCTCTCCAAGTGATAGTCGACTCGATGGAGAAAGCCCAGTTCAGGCCACTGGAAGGCCTACAGCCCGGAGTAGGAGTGCAATCCGTTGAAGACCGTGTTCACCAGGGTGAAGTTGATGATCACGCAGGCGTAGCCCACAATCGACAGCCAGGCCGCCCGGGTTCCGGTCCATCCCCGGGTGGCGCGGGCGTGCAGGTAACCGGCGTAGACAACCCAGATCACGAACGTCCAGACCTCCTTGGGATCCCAGCCCCAGAAGCGTCCCCACGCCTTTTCGGCCCAGATCGCGCCAAACATGAGGGTGAACGTCCAGCCCACGAAAGCCACCGTGTTGATGCGGTAGGACAGGTTCTCAAGGCTCAGCGCGTTGGGGACCACCCTCATGAAGGCAAGGTTGTCCCGACGGCCCGCGGCAAGGTTCTTCTGGCGGTACGACTGCAGCAGCTGCAGCGCCGACATGGCGAACGTCAGGGTGAAGAGTGCTGACGACAACACCGCGATGGAGACGTGGATGATCAGCCAGTAGCTCTGCAAGGCCGGCACCAGGTGGCCAACGGGAGTCCAGAAAGCCACCGAAGCGGCAACCAGCATGATGATGGCCAGGCCGATCACGAACGTGCCAAGGAAGCGCAGGTCGCGCCGGATCAAGGCGATCAGGAACACGGCCACGGCCACGAACGCACCGGTGGTGAGGAACTCGTACATGTTGCCCCACGGCACGCGGCCCGCGCCGAGCGCACGCGTCACAACGCCGGCGGCATGGATCAGCACGCCAAGGATGGACAAGGCGACGGCGACGCGCGCAGGTGCGCGTCGTTCGCCGCCATACTTCATGTCGCCTGCCGCAGTGGCTTCCGTAACGGTAGTGCCCGACGTCGGACGCTCGCCGCGGTCTGCCGGTCCGGCAGTGTCCGAAGCACCCAGGCCCACCCGCCCGGCGGCGACGGCCACTTTCCCGGCGGTGGCGCTGGCGGCCGCCTTCAGGTCGACGGCCCGGAGCGTCTTGCTGCTCTTCGCCAGGTCCCACGCAAACGCGATGAACGCCACAGTGTACGTGCCGGCGGCCAGCAGCATGAACAGCTCGCTGTACTGGCCCAGGGTTTCGTTGATAGCGGGCATTACTGGTCCTTCGGGGTTGGGGAAGAGACGGAGTGGGAAGATTCGGTGGTGTCGGCCACCCGCCATTCCCGGGCGAAGAGTTCGCGCAACGCGGCGGCCTCCCCGGCAAGGCGGTGGTCCTCACCGCGTGCCAGCAGGCCGTATTCCACCATGGTCCGGCCGTCCTGGTGGGTTCCGGTGCGGACCCAGACGCGGCGGCGTCCCACGTACAGGGACAAGACAAGGCCGCCCACCGCAAGCAGGCCGAAGATCAGGGCGTACAACTGACCGGGGTTGTGGTGGATGTCCACGCCCACGTACTTCTTGACACTGTCAAAAGTGATGCTTCCCTTGCCCTCGGGCAGCGTGGCCGTCTGGCCCAACGCCAGGACAATGCCGCCGGCCTCGAGTTTCCGGCCGTTCAGCTGCGTCAGGTCCTTCACGTCCAGCTCAAAGACGTTCTGGGGCGTGCCCTTGTCCAGGCCCAGGTCTCCAAAATAGGAGTCCAGGTTCAACTGCGGGTTGGCCAGTGCCGGGTCCGCGCTGAACGAGATTCCCTGCTCGGTTTCGAAGGCCGTGGGCAGGAAGAACCCGTTGAAGCCGAGCTGGTCCGGCTTGCCGTCCGGGACCTTGATGACCACCGATGAGTAGTAGTTGGCGCCCTGGACCTTCGCAGTGACCGGGCCCTGGAAGGCGATATTGCCGTCACCGTCGCGGACAGTGACCACCGGCGCATAGCCGTTGCCCGTGAGGTACAGGCTTGTCCCGCCCAAGGAAATGGGGTCGTTGACCTTCAGCACTTCCTTTTGCTCCGGGGCATCAGGGTTTTCCTTGGTGGTCACCTCGGCCGTGTAGTCGATCGGCTGGCCGGTTTTGTTGGGCGATTCCCTGTCGAAGGTCGCCTGGAACTTGTCCAACCGGACCGAGTACGGCTGCAGCCAGGCGCTTTGGAAGTTGGTACCCGGCGAGAACTGGTCGTAGCCCACCAAGGTGTTGACGAACGTTTCACCCTCCACCAGGATCCGCTGGCCGCTGTAGCCGAACAGGCCGCCGATGGCCACGGAGACCAGCACGCCGATCAGCGAGGTGTGGAATACCAGGTTGCCGACTTCCTTCATGAAGCCGCGCTCGGCACCGACGCTCGGCAGCGCGCCGTCGGCGTCCCGCACCTCAACCCGGTAGCCGCGCTTCTTGAGCAGCCCGGCGGCATCGGTGATGGCCTTCGACGCCGGGATCCCGGCGTCGGCGGGCAGCGCCAGGGTGCCGTACTCCGGCAGCCGGGACAAACGCTTGGGCGTGCGCGGCGGCTGTGACTTCATCGCCTTGTAATGCGCAATGGCACGCGGAGTGACGCAACCGATCAGCGAGATGAAAAGCAGGAGGTAGATGGCCGAGAACCACGCCGACGAGTACACGTCGAACATCTGGAGGGCATCAAGGAAAGGCCCGAAGGTGGGGTTGTTCTTGATCCAGTCCGTGACGGTGACCGGGTTGGCCGGACGCTGCGGAAACAGCGAACCCGGCACTGCCGCAATGGCCAGCAGGAGCAGGAGGAACAGCGCGGTCCGCATGCTGGTGAGCTGGGTCCAGGCCCACCGGAGCATGCCCAGGATGCCCAGGGTGGGCAGTGCGGCATCGGACTTGGCCTTTTTCAGCTTGTCCTCGCCGGGGTTGCCTGTGGTCAGGCCTGTGTCACTGCCTTTGGCGGCGTTCTTCTTGGATTTCACGGACTCGCTCATCAGATCGGCAACTTCACATCGGTTTGGAACCAGTACTGCAACTCGGTCACCCAGTGGCCCCACACGCCGGTGGCCATCAGGATGCCGAGCAGAATCAAAATGCCGCCGCCTACCCGCTGGATCGCCAGGCGGTGTGTACGGAAGAAGGACATCACGCCCATGCCGCGGCGGACGGCCAGGGCAATCAGCAGGAAGGGCACCCCCAGTCCCAAGCTGTACACGAACGCCAACAGCGCGCCCTTCGCAGCCGAGGATCCCCCGGACATGCTCAGCAACTGCACTGCGGAGTACGTCGGCCCAATGCACGGCGCCCAACCCAGCCCGAACGTCAGCCCCAGCAGAGGAGCGCCCCACAGGCCGGCGGGCGGTTTGGCGTGGATCTTGGCGTCGCGTTGGAACCACGCGAACCCGCCCATGAAGACGATGCCCATGATGATCACCAGGACGCCCAGCAACTGCGTGATCCAGGCGTTCTGCGGTCCCGTAAGCAGCGTGCCCAGTTGGCCGAAGGCGCCGCCCAGCAAAACGAAAATCACCGAGAAACCAAGGACGAACAGGCCAATGCCCACCAGCATGCGGCCCCGCCGCTGCTTCTGGAGGTCAACCCCGCTCAACCCGGTGACGTAGCCAAGATAACCGGGCACCAGCGGGAGGACGCACGGAGAGAGGAAGGAAACGAGCCCCGCCAACAAGGCCACTGGCACGGCCAGGAGCAATGATCCGTTGAGGATGGTCTCGGCAAAGGGACTGTTCATGGGTACTACTCGGCCACTGCGGACGTGATGAGGGCCTTGAGGGTGCTCTTTTCAATCTCGCCGAGCACGCGGGAGGCAACTTTGCCTTCCTTGTCGAGGACAAGCGTGGTGGGAACGGCGTTCGGAGGAACAATGCCGGACACCGACAGGAGGACCGCGCCATCCTTGTCGTTGAAGCTCGGGTACGTCAGGTTGAAGGTCTTGTCGAAAGCTTCGGCGGTTGCCTTCTCGTCTCGAAGGTTGACGCCGAAGAACTGCACGCCCTGGTCCTTGAATTCCTGGTGGAGGGCTTCCAACTGCGGAGCTTCCACACGGCAGGGGGCGCAGGCAGCGAACCAGAAGTTCAAGACGGTGACTTTGCCCTTGAGGACATCCGGGGTCACGGTTGTTCCGTTGAAAAGGGTACCTTTGAGGGCCACGGGAGCGCTGCGGTCCGCCTTTGCGAACTCGGTGACGGATCCGTCGCCTGCAACATAGTTCTTGTTGTCTCCCTTGCGGGCCTGGTCCGCCAGGGAGTCCGGCTGGGCGCAGGCCGAGAGTCCCATGGTGAGCCCTGCAAGGAGGACCCCACCGGCAGTGAGCGCGCCGCGGCGCGAGACGTTCTTCTTATCCACGGTTCCCTTTCACGCTCCCGGGGTGCTGGCGGCACCGGGCAGGAGGACAGCGGCAGGCTCGCTGTAGTCCACGCGGGCCACCTTGCCGTCGTCGTCGAAAACCAGGGAGGTAAGCGAGGCCAAAGTGCACTCACGCTTTCGCGGATCGTGGGCCAGCCGGCGGCCTTCGGCTGAGAGCCGGGTTGCCCAGATAGGCAATTGGTGGCTGACCATGATGGCTTCGGCTCCATCGCCGCCGAGTTCGATGGCCTTGAGCCGGGCATCCTGCACAGCGGCGATGACGCGCGCTGCCTGCTCCTTGTAGGGCTCGCCCCAGGAGGGCCGCAGGGGGTTGCGGAAGTAGTACCAGTGCTTGGGCTTGAGGAACTCGCTCCGCGTTGGGTGGAGGCCCTCAAAGTGGTTTTCCGCCTCGATGATCCGCGGATCCGTGGTGATGGGCAGCCCCAAAGCCTCGGACGTGGGCATGGCGGTTTCCTGGGCACGCGTCAACGGCGACGCCACTAAATGGACAATCCTGGCGCCCTGGTCTGCGCGCACCACAAAGTGCTCGGCCAGCATGCGGGCCATCTCCCGGCCGCGCTCGGAGAGGTGGAATTCAGGCAGCCGACCATACAGGACGCCATCGGGGTTATGGACCTCGCCATGGCGAAGCAGATGGACAGTTGCTTGGGGCATGTTTACCAGTTTCTCAAAGATGCGGGGCGATCTGAAATCTTCTACCGCTAGTAGAACTCAAAGTTTTCCCAAAATGTTCCGGGAAGTTGGAATAAAGGATGCATATGCATGTTTATACTAGACACGAAGCTCGGTTGACGCTTCAAGTAAACAGCTCGATCAGATCAGCCGGGTAAGCCCAACGATCCATCCCTATACCTAGGAGCAACACCATGATGACTCTTCCCGCCAACGTCTCCACCGGCACCTGGACCCTGGACAACTCCCACAGCGAGATCGCCTTTACCGTGCGCCACGCGGGCATCAGCAAGGTCCGCGGCCAGTTCAAGGAAGCCGAAGCCACGCTGGAAGTTGGCGAGGCCCTGACCGATTCCAAGGTGACCGCTTCCATCCAGACCGCCAGCTTCGACTCGGGCGACGTCAACCGCGACGGCCACGTCAAGGGCGAGGACTTCTTCGACGTGGAGAAGTTCCCGGAGATCACGTTCGTCTCCCGCCACGTGAAGGCCAACGGTGACGGCTTCGACCTCGTGGGCGATCTCACCATCAAGGGCGTCACCAAGGAAGTTGCCATCGAGACCGAGTTCAACGGCGTGGCCGTGGACCCGTTCGGCAACACCCGTGCAGGCGTCTCCGGTGAAACCACCATCAGCCGCAAGGAATTCGGCCTTACCTGGAACGCCGTCCTGGAAGCCGGCGGTGTCCTGGTCAGCGACAAGGTTGTCATCAACCTTGAACTCGCCTTCATTGCACCGGCTGCCGCCTAGCCTTTTCGCTGGAAGCGGCCCCACGGCGCCCCCGCCCATCTTTGGTGTGCGGGGGCGCCGTTTCGCATACTCGGAAATCACCCGTCCATTGTTCGGCACACACCCGGTATTTGGCTGCGAGTTGGCCCCAAATTTCCTATGCAACCCTCAACCCGCGGTCTACAGTGATGCCATGAGTAACCCAGACGAAGCACCACAGCCTCAGCAGCCCGGCTCCGAGCCACAGCAGCCCGGCAATGTTCCTCCTGCGGGTTACCAGCCTCCGCAGGGCTACCAACCACCCCAGGGCTACCAGCCGCCGTCGCAGCCGGGCCAGTACCAGCAGCCCGGCCAGTACCAGCAGCCCGCCCAAAACCAGCCGCCCCAGTACCAGCAGCCGGGTCCCGGCCAGCCAGGACAGGGCCAGCAGGGTGGTTTCCACTTCGAAATGCCCACGGACGGACCGCGCAATTTCAACGACGTCCTCCCCCAAGGCGGCTTCTCAGGCATCTTCAAAGTCCAGGGGCTGCCCACGGAGCTGAAGGTGTCCTACTTCATCTGGGTGATTTCGGGACTGCTCGGCCTGCTGTTCGGGCTGATCGGACTCTTCGCCATCATCGCGGCCTTCGCCTTCATACCGGGGCTGGCAGCTGTCGCGCTGATCCTGCTGATCATCAGCCTTGCCGTCGCAGCAGCGCAGGTTGTCCTGGCCATGAAGATGAAGGAAGGCAAAGAGTGGGCACGGCTGGCCCTCACGGTTCTTGCAGCAGTCTCTTTGCTTCTGGCCATTTTTGGTTCCATCAACATGGGCGGTCCCAGCGCAGGCCTGGGCAGCAACTGGTTCGGGTTCCTGGTCAGCGCCGTTGCCGTCGTCCTCATGTGGCTCCCGAACTCGCAGCTCTGGTTCAAGGCAGTCAAGGGCACCGCCTGACGCGAAACCCGGGTACCGCCGTCGTGCACTAACAGCAGCGATGATGAAGGCCGCGGGCCTCCCAACGGAGGCCCGCGGCCTTCATCATGCAGGAGTACGGCTATGTACGCCTGCGTGATGATTTCTCCACGCACGGGAAATTCCTGCGTGTGATCCTCCGTACCACCGGGAGGCTGGGGGTACGGTGGATTCAGAACCATGGTGGGGGCACTTTGTTCTTGTTGACCCCAGCAGTATCAGCCGTCGACCAAGCAAAGGAATGCCATGAGCAACCCTCCCTACCCGCCGTCAAACCCGGGCGATTCCACTCCGGAACAGCAGGGGTCCCAGCCTTCGGCGCCGCAATACGGCCAACAGTCCGAACCCAACGCTCCGCAATACGGCCAGCCGGCCGCGCCGCAATACGGCCAGCAGGCTCCGAACGCTCCCCAGTACGGGCAGCAGTCCGCGCCGCAGTACGGCCAGCAGGCTCCCCAGTACGGCCAGCAGCCCTCTCCCTACGGCCAGCAGCCCGGATCGCCCTATGGCCAGGCCGTCCCGCAGTACGGCCAGGACACCAACTGGCCCAGTCAGCAACCGGGTCCCAGCACGGTCCCCCAGATGGTCAACATCGCCTTCTGGATGATCGTGGCCGCCGGTATCCTCTCGGCCATCAGCTCACTGCTCCTGGCAACCACAGGTTCTGATGCGTTCATCAATTCCATGGTCCAGCAGGCGGCAGCCCAGGGCACCGAGTTCCCTGAAGGTTCCCTTGAAGGAATGAAGGGCGCCATCACCGTTGGCGCGGTGATCGGTGCCATCGTGTCCCTCGGACTCTATGCGCTGGTGGCATTCCCTGTCCGCAAGGGCAAGAACTGGGCCCGCATCCTCGGTACCGTCTTCGCCGCCATCTCGGTCCTTGGCCTGACCGGCCTGTTCCAGTTCGGCGCAACGTACGGCATCCTGCAGCTGCTGGTGATCCTGTTGGGAGTCGCGGCAATCGTCATGCTGTACCTGCCGGCGTCGGCACCTTACTTCCGCAAGCAGCAGGCGTTCGGCAACCCGTACGGCCGCTGAGCCCAAACAGAACTGACCAGCGGGCGCGGACCCGGCGAAGGCTAAACGGCCTGACCCGGTGTCTGCGCCCGTTGTGCGTGGTAGGCAAGAATCTGGAGTTCCGTGGCCATGTCCACCTTGCGAAGGTTGACGTGCGGGGGTACCTGGAGGAGCACGGGGGCGAAGCTGAGGATGCTGCGGATTCCGGCCCCGATCACGCGATCACATACTTCCTGTGCCACCGTTGCCGGGAGGGCAAGAACCACCATGTTGGTGTGCGTGCGCTCCAGAACCCGCTCCAGTTCTGCCGAGTCGCTGACCCTGAGCCAGCCAACCTCGTTGCCGATCACCATGGGGTCGGCATCGAAAATGGCCACCACGTCGAAGCCCCGGGATTCGAAGCCACCGTACCGGGCCAGCGCCTTGCCCAGGTTACCGGCACCGACGATTGCCACTTTCCAGTCGTGCGTCAGTCCGAGGGCAGCGGCGATGTGCCGGCTCAAGTACTGGACCTCGTACCCTACTCCGCGGGTTCCGTACGAACCGACATAGGAAAGGTCCTTCCGCAGCGTCGATGAACTGACGCCGGAGGCCTCCGCCAGTGCATCCGAAGAAACGCGTTCCACGCCTTCGGCAAGGAGGGAGTTGAGCGCACGCAAATAGAGGGTCATCCGGGCCACAGCCGCGGGCGGGATCTGCTTGGCGGCAGGTTCGTTGTCCCCGGTTGTTGCCTCCGGTGACGGTTCCAGCGCAGTCACGGTATTCTCCATTGCGTCGCTTGTTGTTCCACTCTATGGCCCCTGACCGGGCTCAACAAAAAGCCATTTCCTTCCGTGAGCGGCGCCCCTTAGCCCTCCAGCGCTTTCTTCAAAAGACGGGTGAGTCGCTGCTCATCGATGGTCCAGAAGTCGCGCTGTACGCCATCCACCAACAGCACCGGAATCTCCTCGGCATACCGGTCACGGAGGGTCGCGTCACCGTCGATCGATGTTTCGCTCCACTGCACGCCCAGGCCTGAGGTGACGCGTTCGACGGCGGCACGCGCCGCGGTGCACAGGTGGCAGTCAGCTTTGGTGAGGAGGACGACGTCGGGAATAGGCATGACTCAACGTTACCGGCTGCGGCGGCAGCGCCCCTGCGGCGTCCGACCATGGCGCGAAGCGCGAGGCACCTGCAATTGACTAGACTCAAGGCATGCCCGACGAGAAGGACGCCGCTGTGCTCGCAGATGCCAAGGTGCCGCAGCACACCGGCGAGGCCGCTTTCTTCGACGTCGACAACACCCTGATGAAGGGCGCCAGCCTCTTCCATGTGGCCCGCAAAATGTACGAGCGCAAGGCCTTCACGCTGTCCCAGGCTGCCGGCTTCGCGTGGAAGCAGTTCAAGTTCGTGATGCGTGGCGAGAACATGGAAGACGTCCATGCCGTCCGTGACTCCGCGCTGACCTTGGCTGCAGGCATTTCGGTCGACGACATCAAGGCCCTTGGCGAAGAGGTCTATGACGAGATGATCGAGTCGCGGATCTGGCCGGGTACCAAGGCATTGGCCGAACAGCACTTGCGGGTTGGCCGCAAAGTCTGGCTCGTCACAGCCACTCCCATCGAGGTGGCTACCGTCATTTCCACGCGGCTCGGTTTAACTGGCGCACTGGGAACCGTCGGCGAGATTGAGAACGGCACCTACACTGGCAGGCTCGTGGGCGACATCCTGCACGGTCCGGCGAAGGCTGTGGCTGTCCAGCTCGTTGCGGACCGCGAGGGCCTGGACCTGGACCATTGCTGGGCTTACAGCGACTCCGCCAACGACATTCCTTTGCTCACGTTGGTTGGCCACCCCGTGGTCATCAACCCGGATGCCCGGCTGCGCCGGCACGCCCGCGAGCACAACTGGCCGGTGTACGACTTCCGTTCGGGCCGCCGCGCAGCCACCCTCGGGCTGAAGGCGGCAACCGTGGGCGGCGCCATCTACGGCCTGTGGCGCGGATTCAGCCGCTTCCGCAGCCCCCGCTAGCCAACGCTCTCTCACCAAACACCCCCACCCCACCGACGCTCTCTCACCAAACACCCCCCTCCCCACCCGACCCTCTCTCACCAAACCACCCTTCCCACCCGACCCTCTCTCACCAAACCACCCTTCCCACCCGACCCTCTCTCACCAAACCACCCTTCCCACCCGACCCTCTCTCACCACGGGAGGCCAACGCCCGACGGCCTGTGGATAACTTCTGCAGACAGGGGGCCTTCTGGGCAAGAATGCCCGTATGCAAAAACCCTCGACGTTTCCGCAAGCACTGGCTTCTGCGCCATTTACCCTCAACCAAGCCGAGGCGTTCGGCGTAGGGAAGCGGCAGCTTTGGAAGCGGAGTTCGATCGAGGGGGTCAGTCAGGGAATCTTCAGGCCTTCGGACTGGGAATTCGATTTAGCCTCCGCGGCCCGGTCCCTTTCGGCCGCAAGTCCGGGCGCCTGGATTTCGCATGTAACAGCGGCGCGGCTCCAAGGCCTTTACTTGCCGCCGTGGCTGGCCGATTCGAACGAGTTACACCTCAGCAAGCCCCGGAAACTGCCTTCTGTTCGTCGACGGGGTGTCATCGGACATACGGTGGTTATCGTCGACTCTGAAATCGAGTTCGCACACGGCATGTGGATGAGCACGCGGCCCCGAACCTGGCTGGACTTGGCACGCCAATTGCCCTTGAGGGAACTCGTTTGCGTCGGAGATCAGCTCATTCGCGTTCCCCGGCCTGAGTTTGAAGGCCGGGACACCCCATATGCATCAATCAGTGACCTTCGCGCGCTGATAGCACGGCACAGGAATCTTCAAGGAGTGGTGCGCGCCCGTGAAGCCCTGGATCTGATGCGCGTCGGAGCCGACTCCGTTCCCGAGTCCCTGCTACGACTGGCAATGCTCGACGCGGGCGTCGCGGAGCCGGACTTGCAGGTGCGACTTCGCCCGAACGATCCATTCTCGCCGTCTGCGGACCTTGGATTTCGGGAGCGGCGCGTGGCCATTCAATATGACGGCGGACATCACCTTTCGGAGGAGCAGATCTTTAGTGATCGACGTCGGGATAGGGCCTTCGAAGCGGCGGGGTGGACAGTCCTTGTCTTCGGGAAGGACTGTCTGTCGGACGGCTTCAACAAGGCAATAGTCGAAATCAAGAAGGCACTCCGAACCGGATGGACGGATCCGTCGGTCGAATCCGGTTTCGCGTCGGGACGGTGAGAGAGCGTCCCCACAAACCGGCGGTCCCGTGAGAGAGCGTCCCCCCAAACCGGCGGTCCCGTGAGAGAGCGTCCCCCCAAACCGGCGGTCCCGTGAGAGAGCGTCCCCCCAAACCGGCAGTTCCGTGAGAGAGCGTCCGCACCAAACGGGCGGTTCGGTGAGAGAGGGTTGCCGAAAAAGGCACCAACGGTGAGCGACGGTTTGGAATTTGGGGGGATTCGGTGAGAGAGGGTCCGGGGGTGCAAAAATGCCCGCCGCCTTGGCAGGCAACGGGCATTCACGCTTGATGAAGTATCTCTACTTCTTATTGCGGCGCTGGTGGCGGGTCTTGCGAAGCAGCTTGCGGTGCTTCTTCTTGGCCATACGCTTGCGGCGCTTCTTGATAACTGAACCCACGAAAGTTCCTTACAAACTAGATGAAGGTCCTGTCTGTTGGAACGGATCCGCGGACAAAGCAGCAGACGGTACAACTGACAGATTCTTACAATGACGTAAAACGTTCCTTAACAGGGTACCGCTTCACAGGGGCACCCAATGACCACTGACCGTCACACGGACTTTGGCAAGGGCTCAGGCGGTCTCCGATTGCCCGTCCACAACAGCACCTTTGAGGTACTGGGCAACGGCCTCTTCCGGAACCCGGAAGGATCGGCCGAACCTGACGGCGGGCATCTCCCCTGAGTGAACCAGTCGATACACAGTCATTTTGGAAACACGCAAGACGTCGGCTACTTCAGCCACCGTCATGAAACGCGCGTTCGAGAAGTTAGTCTCTGCGGACATTTCCCATATTCCTTTGCTCTCAGACAGTAGGACACCCCCAGTAGAACGGTGTGCCGATGCTGAGCCATCAAACAACCATGTGCTAGATACTCTAGAGGCTGATGGGGCCAATGTGAAAGAGCTTGGGCCTAAGTGGGAACCCACTCCGGGGTCCAATCGCCATAAATCCCGACCTCGAGCCCGCCCATTTCGTGGCCACGCTGCAGGCAGTGCCGTGCGCACGGCATCCTGCGCAGCGAGACCACGAAACGGGTTCCAATCCTTGAGTGCGCCGCCTACTCCGCGGTTGCCAGGCGGCGCTTCCTGGCCGAGGCTGCGAGCTGCTCCAGCACGGAAGCCGTAACGTCCCATTCCATGCAGGCATCCGTGACGCTTTGGCCGTAGACAAGTTCCTGCTCCCCCGCCAACTGCTTGGCAACGTCAAGGTTCTGCGCGCCACCCGCGAGGAAGCTCTCCAGCATCACCCCGGCAATGGGGGAAGAGGCACCGGCCTCAAGCTGCGCGCCGATTTCCAGGGCGACCTCGGCCTGCCGGTGATGGCTCTTGCCGCTGTTGGCGTGGCTGGCATCGACGATCAACCGCGGGTTGAGTCCCTTGCCCGCCAGCTTGGACGAAGCTGCTGCGACGTCGGCCTCGGAGTAGTTCGGCCCCTTGCGCCCGCCCCGCAGGATCACGTGGGTATCAGGATTTCCGGCCGTCGCCACCAAAGCTGCCCGGCCGTCGTCGTCGATTCCCAGGAAGGCTTGCTCGGCAGCGGAGGCCCCACACGCGTCGATGGCCACCTGAAGGTCGCCGTCGGTGCCGTTCTTGAAACCGATGGGCATGGACAGGCCAGAGGCGAGCTGACGGTGGATCTGGCTCTCGGTGGTGCGGGCGCCGATGGCACCCCACGAGACGAGGTCGGCCATGTACTGCGGGCTGATCGGCTCAAGGAATTCGGTGGCAGTGGGCAAGCCCAAGGACGTGACCTGCTTCAGGAAGCCCCGGGCCGCACGCAGGCCGGCCGCGATGTCGTGGCTGCCGTCCAGGTGCGGATCGTTGATGAGGCCCTTCCAGCCAACCGTGGTGCGCGGCTTCTCGAAGTACGTCCGCATGACGATCAGCAGGTCTTCCTTGTGCTTCTCGGCCTGGCTCACCAAGCGGCGGGCGTATTCGAGGCCCGCCTTGGGATCGTGGATGGAGCATGGGCCAACAATGACCAGGAGCCGGTCATCCACGCCGTCCATAATGGCCCGGACTTCGTCACGGCCACGGTCGACGACGGCAGCTGAGCGGGCGTCCAGCGGCAACTCGGCGATGAGGTCCTGGGGTGCCGGAAGCGGCTCGAAACGGGCGACGCGAAGGTTGGACGTCGCAGGCTGCGAACTGTTCGAGGTCAAAGATTCCGGGGCGATGCTGGTCATTTTCTGGGTCCTGTCCGGGATGCGGAGCGGGCCCCTTTTCAGAACCCGCCGGATATGGCGAAGGGCAGAGAATGATCTCTGCCCTGTTGGCTCTGAAGGAAAGTTGGATGCGTGTCAGTTAGACGCGGGCCCCTCCAGAGCCAACGAAAAATACGCATACCAACGCTTAGTCATAGCCACACCATAACCGCGCGGGATCACACCCGGCAAATCGCGTCCGTCATGATGACAAGAGTTTGCGCAGGAACTGCAATTGCTTGATCCAGTGGTGTTCCTGCCCGCCCTCGTGGTTGTTGAAGCGGTACACCTCTACGTCCTTCTCAGGCGATCCGCCTGCCAGACCGTAGGCGTTGTAGCTCGCGAACACCGTGGACGGCGGGCAGATGTCGTCCATCTGGGCGGCGGAGAACAGCGCCGGTACCGAGGCAGCACGGCCCAAGTGGACCCCATCGAAGTAGTTCAGCACCGCCAAGGTGGACTCATAGCGGTCGCGGTGCCGCCCAAGGAACGAGGCAATCTCCGGGTACGGGCCCCGCGGCGCAATATCGATCGCCCGTGTAAAGTCCTGCAGGAAGGGGACATCCGGCAGCGCGGCGATGACGCCGTCGAGCCTTCCCGCTGTGAGTCCCGCAGTGGCGACCGTGATGCCGCCGCCCTGGCTGACGCCCGCCAGGACAACCTTGGAAGGGTCGACGGCGGGATGCTGCTGAGCCGCTTCGACCGCCCGGAAGGCGTCGGTGTAGACGCGCCGGAAATAGTACTCGTCCTGATGGCCGGAGCCGCGGGTCATGAGGCCGGCGTAGTTCACCCCACCGGCAGAGGGGTGCGGGTCCGGAGTGTCCCCGGAAACGCCACCGTAACCCTGGCCCCGGGTGTCCATGATGAAGTGCGCATACCCGGCCTGGGCCCAGCGGGTGTTCTGGTTGACCAGCCCGCGGCCGCCGGAGTAGCCGATGTATTCGACCACCACGGGAAGGCGTTCCCCGGCATCGCGATGCGCCGGGACGTGCAACCAGCCCTTGATCCGGTTTCCGCCGAAGCCGGAGAACGTGACGTCGAAGGTGTCGATGACGCTGAGGTCGTTGTCCACGGGCTCGAAGACGGCGTCCAACGGAAACAGCCGGGCCTCAGCGATGGTCCGGTCCCAGAAGGTGTCCAGGTCGGCCGGCGGCACGGCGCCTGACGTGTAGTCGCGGAGCTGTTCAAGGGGAAGGTCGAAGAGTGGCATGGTCCGTTCCAGGGTGAGGAGTGGGAATTACGGAGGTGAGGACATCCTACGTCATGGCAGGGTGGTGCCTGTCACAGTGCTTCAACAACCAGGTTTCGGTAGGCCGCCACGAGCGGCGCCATCTGCCTGATGCCAAAGTATCCGCCGCCAAGCGGTGCCTCAGCGGGATCCACCCAATCGAACAATGGAAGTCCGTTGATGGAGAAGGCCACGCGGGCTCCATCTTTGATGACCTCCATGCGGTAGAAGCCACTGGCGTCCTCGGCCGGCGGGAGAGGGTCGGCCCCCTGGGCCACAAGTTCGAACCCGGCACTCTTGCGCAGGTTACAGGTCCGGAAGGCCCGTTCAGAGGCGTACTTATGGCGGAAGTAGGAGACGTGGAGCGCGTCCATGTCGCCGGAGTGGTACTGCGGGTAGAAGCCGGTGCGCGGCGACAACCGCGGAGAGAACAGGTCCTCGCCACCATGGCCCCGGGCAGAGAAAAACACCATGGCCAGGCCCGGCTCCTCAACCGGCATGAAGTCCCAACTGATTCGAACGTGGTCCGGCAGTTCCTCCGGGCACCACAGCGTCCAATGGGCGTGGTCGCCGAATTCGTCCGCATCCACCGAACCGGAGAGCAGCAAGGCGCTGCCCCCTGCTGCAACGCCGCCGCCCTCTGCTTCAGCGGCACCGTCGGCCACCGCGGAAGCCGCCCCCAGTCCGCCGGCGTCGTACGTTCCCGCCGTCACCGGACCTTCGGCCACCCAGTCCGACACATCGTCGGGCCCCCGCAAAGGGTTCCGGTACACCACGTTCAAGCCGAAGCCGCCGTCCGGAGCGAAGAAGCCAAACCATAGCCAAGCGACTCCAACTGCCCGGCCACGTGGGCCGCGATCATGCGGGCGCCCTTCTCGTGGAAGTGGGTGTTGTCCTCCAGCCCGCCGGCCCAGTGGGCGTGCTCTCCCGGCGCGAAATGGAAGAACAGCTCCTTGGAGCCCTCCTCCCCGAGTTCCTGGTACAGGGCGCGGGTCCAGGTGTTGAGGTCGATCACCTCAAGCCCGAACTCGCCGCCGAGTTCACGCACGACGGCGGGAAACTCACCGAGCGTCTCTTGCAAGACGCCCAACTCAAAGTGCCGGCGTTCCACCGATGTACACAGAATCGGGATCCCACCCTTCGAGCGCACTTCGGCAACCATGCGCCGGAGATTCTCCGCGTAGCCGGTACGGGCCGCAAGGTGGTCACGCTTCTGGTCGTTGTGCCCAAACTGGATCAGTACCAGGTCGCCTTGGACGGCCTGGTGCAGCAGTTGGTGCCACAGGCCTTCTTCCCGGAACGATTCGGTGGTGGCGCCGCCCTTGGCGTAATTGTGAACGGCCGCCCACCAGTACGTTTCGGGCGCGAGGTGGGCACCCCAGCCGCTCATCGGAAACTCGAAGCTGGGGCACGCGGCAACGGTGGAGTCGCCTGCGAGGAGGATCTTCATGGTGTCCTTTGGTTGAGTCTTAGCCCTTGACCGAGCCGATCAGCATGCCTTTGGCGAAGTGCTTCTGGAGGAAGGGATAGAAGATAAGAATGGGCAGGGTAGCCACGACGATCACCGCGAACTTCACGCCTTGTTCGGGCGGGATGTACGTGGGATCCACGTTGCCCGTACCCAGCAGGTCCGAGGCCGCGGTGACTTGGCGGAGGTACATCTGCAGCGTCCACATGTTGTTGTCGCTGAGGTAGAGCAGCGGTGACATGAAGTCGTTCCAGATGCCCACGGCGTAGAACAGCGCGAAGGTTGCCAGCACGGGCTTCGACAGCGGCAGGAGGATGCGCCAGAGAATGCCGATCTCCGTTGCGCCGTCCATCTTGGCCGATTCCTCCAGCTCCGCCGGGAGCTCCTGGAAGAAGTTCTTGATGATGATCAGGCTGAAGGGGTTGATCGCGGCCGGAAGGATCAACGCCCAGTACGTGTTCAGCAGGCCCAGGTCCTTCACCAGCAGGAAGGTGGGGATCATGCCGCCGGAGAACACCATGGCGAAAACCACCAGGGAAAGGATGAGCTTCCGGCCCCGCAACCCGCGCTTGGCCAAGGGGTATGCCATGGTCACCGTGAGCAGCAATTGGATCAGCGTGCCCACCAGAGTCACCAGCACGGTGGTGAGCAAGGCCTTGGTGAACGCTGGCGTGGAAAAGATGTACTCGTAGGAGCCCAAGGTGAATTGCTCAGGCCAGACGAAGAAGGCCCGTCGCGTGATCTCCGCTTCCGTGGCAAACGAGCCTGCCATGACATACACGAACGGCAGCAGGGTGATGATCCCGATCAGTGACAGGAACACATAGTTGGCAGCGTCGAAGACCCGGCCGCCGCGGGTGTTGTGAATCTTCATTAGAACAGTCCGCTCTGGTTGAACCGCTTGGACAGCCAGTTGGTGCCGAAGATCAGCACGATGCCCACCAGGGATTTGAAAAGCCCGACGGCGGTGCTGTAGCTGTACGCGCCTTGGGTGATGCCCACAAAATACACATAGGTATCGAAGACGTCGGCCACGCTGCGGTTGAGTGCGTTGGTCATAAGGTAGATCTGCTCGAAGCCGGTGTTCAGCATCTGCCCGATCGCCAGGATGAGCATCACGATGATGGTGGACCGGATTCCGGGCAGCGTGATGTGCCAGACCCGGCGGAACCTTCCGGCACCGTCGATGATCGCAGCCTCGTACTGGTCCTGGTCAACGGTGGCCAGGGCGGCCAGGAAGATGATGGTCCCCCAGCCCGTGTTCTTCCAGATCTCCTGGAGCACGATCAGCGGCCGGAACCAGTTGGGGTCGGACAGGATGTCGATGTTGGTGCCGAACAGGCCGTTGACGAACTGGAACAGCGGGCCAATGTCCAAGGCGAAGAGCAGGAAGCTCAACGAGGCCACGATGGTCCAGGACAGGAAGTGCGGAATGTACACGAGGGTCTGGACGGTGCGCTTGAGGATCGAGAGCCGGACCTCGTTGAGCAGCAGGGCCAACACGATGGTCAGGGGGAAGGCGATGCCCAGGTTCAGGAAGGCCAGGATCAGGGTGTTGGCCAGAAGCCTGGGGAAGTCAGGATTGGCAAAGAAATCCGTGAAGTTGGTGAACCCCACCCACGGGCTGCCGTTGACGCCCAGGAACGGAACGTAATCCTTGAACGCGATCGAGACCCCGTACATGGGTCCGTACCGGAAGATCGCGAAGTACAGAACCCCCGGCAGCAGGAGCAGGTAGAGCCACTTGTAATGGGCAAAGTGGACAGCAAAACCGCGCCGCCGCGCCGGGGCGGGCGGCTGCGTGGCCGCCCGCTCCGGAGCTTTGGCATCAACTACCGGCGCTGTCACTTCTTGTTGTCCTGCCAGAGCTTGTTGATTTCTTCCTTGACCTTGTCACCGCCGCTGGTGTTCCACAGCTTGATGGCGTCCTTCAGGCCCTGCTCGTCGGTCTGGCCGGCGAGGAACTTGATGCGGGCATCGGCCACGATGTTGTCCAGCTGCGCACCCTTGGCCACGTAGGTGGGCGAAACGAAGGCGGCTGCCGGGTTGTAGACGGCGCTCTTGACGTCCTCGGCCATGACCTTCACCCGGTCGTCGAACACCTTCTGCTCGTACTCGGAAGGCTGCTTGACGGCGTAAAAGTTGTTGCCCGTGACGTTGGTACCCAGTTGCGCGTAGCTCTTGATGTCAGTGTTGACCACCTTGCCTTCGGGCGTTTCAGGCTTGATGGTTGCGGCCAGGTTGCCCTCGACGGCGAAGTTGACGCCTTCGATGCCGTTGTTCAGCAACACGGCGACTTCCTTGCTGTTCATCTTGTCCAGGAACTGCAGGACGTTCTTCAGTTCGCCTTCGGTGCGGACGCTGGACTTGGGGATGGCCAGGAAGCCGGAGTAGCCGTCGGTCGGGTGGGCATGGAGTTCGCCATCGGGTCCCTTCAGGCTGCCCACAAAGCCCACCTTGTTCTGGAAGTCATTGGGGTTGGCTTGCTTGAAGAGGTTGATCAGCACGCTGACCCGGGAGTCGACATCCACAATGATGCCGCCCTTGCCGTTGAAGAAGGGCTCGTTCCATTTGGTGCCGTCAAAGGTGGCGAAGTCCGGGTTGATGAGCTTCTCGTCCACCATCTTCTTGATGAAGCGGTCGGCCTCAAGGAACTCGTCCGTTTCAAAGCTCGGGACCAGCTTGCCGTCGCGTTCGGTCCAACGGTTGCCCGCTCCGAACCACGTTTCGATCATGTCGTAGGGGCTGTTGGTGCCCAAGGCGCCCCACTTGGGGATGGTGATGCCGTAGGTGTCGTTCTGGCCGTTGCCGTCAGGATCCTGCTCGGTAAAGGCTTTGGCTACTTTGTAGAGGTCTTCAACCGTTTCGGGTGCCTTGAGGCCGAGTTTGTCCAGCCAGTCCTGGCGGAACATCACGGCCGCACGGATCGGGTTCCGGGCCCGGAAGACGCCGTACACCTTGCCGTTGACGCTGGCGTTCTGCTCGACTTCCGGGAAGGTGGTCTTAAGGTTCGGGTAGTCCTTGAGCTTGTCCGTGAGGTCCCAGAACGCTCCGGCTTCGGCGTTCTTCACGAAGCCCGGCGACTTGCTTTGTACCACCAGCACCTGCGGAATCTCCGACGACGCCAGGGTGATGTTCATCTTGTCTTCATAGGAGGAGTTGGGCGTCCACGTGATGTTGACGTCCTTGCCGGTCAATTCCTCAAGCTTCTTCTGCACCGCGCCATCGGCCGACGGTGGCTGGGCTTCGAGGAACGGCGCCATGATGCTGACACTTTTCAGATCGGCCGCGGGCGCTTCGCCTCCGCCACACGCTGTCAGGGCAAGCGCTGCGGAAACAACGACGGCGGCTGCGAGCGTTGGTTTTCTACGGTTCATGATGTTCCTTTTCCACTTCTTCGGGGTTGGTGTCCGTCGGGTCTGTCGGGACCCCGCCGTGGAACCTCTTGATGGTCCACAGGTGGTCCCCCTGTTCATTTTGATACGTTTCATTCATGCCCACGCCGAGGGGCTCCATCGAGACGCCGGAGTGCCCCTGCACATCGAGGGAACGGTGCAGGACATGGTTCTTCCTGGAGTTGGAGTCACGCAAGGCTGGCCTCCTTCGCAGGGTGGTCCGCCGGCACGCTGGGCGCTTGACTGCCGGCAGCCGCCACGGAATCGTCGTTGGCCGTGAAGAACCGGTCACAGAGCCATCCCGTGACGTACAGCCAGGCGCCGATCCCGAAGAAGGGCAGCAATCCGGGCACCGCGCGGCAGGCGAAGACTGCTGCGGCCGTCATGAACAGGAGGATGGCAGTCCCGGCAAGGTGGCGCATGGTGAATCGGGAAGCCATGAGGAAGTACTGCGGCAAAGGCAACTCGTAGCGGGCGTACATCGGAAAGAGGTGGCAGACCGCACCCGCGGCAAACAGCATGGCCAGGAGGACCGCAATGGAGGCAAGCTGCGAACCGAGATCCCGGCCGCCGGAGAAGTAGCCCCAGTTCAGGACGAGTGCTGCCGCCACCAGCAACACCGGCAGGCCGAGCACGTTGCCCTTGGCGAAGTTCTTGAAATACTCCCGGGCGAAGCGACGGAACAAGGGCGCAGAATTGCCGCGGACCTTGTCCCGGACCAGAATGTGGGCCGCCACCGTGCTTGGCCCGACCCCAAGGACCACTCCACCCATGACCGTGAAGGCGATCCAGAGGACATTGAGGCAGGCAATCCACAGGAGTGTGTCGAAGAACGTGTAGGCCCGGAAGCCAAACGCACCTGACGCCATGGGACTCCCCCTTTCTCCATCGTTGCAGAACAGGCCCAAGTAACTCGCAGTTGTTGTTGTTTTGAAGGCTCAGAGCAACCACAAGTGCCAGTCAGTTGGGGTAACCCCGGAATGGGCCGAGTTTTGAAGTAAACGGTTTCACGAAATCTAGACCGATCCCCACGTGGGAGTCAAGGGCAAAGTTGAATCGTTACATTCGAGTGGAGTCCGCGCTACACTGGCAGGAGCGGATGCGGGAAAGCGCTTGCCACCGAGTACGTGCCCACCCCTTGGCCGAACATCCCGCTACCGGAAATACTGTGACGAAGGCGTCAGCGCCCTCGTTGCCGCCCCAGATCGCAGCATGCACCAGAGGAGCCCACATGGACACGCCATCCGCCGAACTGAGCGCCGCCGCACCAGGGCTGCAGGCCCCACCGACGCTGAAGACGGCCCCTGCCAGGATTGCCTTGGTTGGCGTCCATGGCTTCGGCCTCCACCATCTGGGCAACCTCAACAGGCTCTCGGCGCAGGGACTGGTGGAACTCGTGGCCGTGGCAGATCCGAACCCGCCGGCTTCCGGGGCGCTCCCGGAGACCACCGCCGTGTACGCGGACCTCGATTCGCTCCTCGCCGGAAACCACAGCCCGGACGTCATCATCGTGGCTACGCCTATCCAGACCCACGCTCCGCTGGCATTGTCCGTCCTGGCGTCCTCGGCGGATCTCTACCTGGAGAAGCCGCCCGTCGCGTCCATGAAGGACTTCATCCACCTCCAACAGGCGGCCCGTGACTCCGGCCGCAGCGTCCAGATCGGCTTCCAAAGCCTGGGATCGCATGCCCTCGCCGCGCTGGCTTGCCTCGCACGGGGCGTAGCTTCACCCGAGCTTCCTGCTATTGGCAGGCTCAAGAGCATTTCCGCCACAGGCCGCTGGGTCAGGGACCGCGCCTATTACAAGCGCTCGCGATGGGCCGGGAAGCGCAGCATTGACGGTGTTGATGTGGTGGACGGCGTGGCCACCAACCCGCTGGCCCACGCGATCGCCACTGCGCTCCGGATCGCCAATGCCCGGGAGGCCGAACAGCTGGCTTCGGTGGACACGGACCTCTACCGCGCCAATGAGATCGAGTCCGACGATACATCCGTGATCCGGCTCCGCACCGCGGACGGCCTGACCATCACGTGCGCCCTCACGCTCTGTGCCACCGAGTCCGTGGAACCGTACATCACGCTGCACGGCAGTGAAGGGACGGCCGTGTTCCACTACACCGAGGATCGTGTCACCGTGACAACGGGCGCCGGTGAGACCACCCACACCTTCGGCCGCGACGACCTCACAGAAAACCTGCTCCAGCATCTGTCCAACGGAACGCCTTTGCTGAGCCCTCTGGACCACAGCGGCGCCTTCATGCGGGTCCTCGAGGCCATCCGCACGGCTGAAGCGCCCACGGCCATTCCCGCATCGAGTATCGAGTGGGTGGGAACGGGCGAGCAAGCGCATGCAGTGATCCCTGGCATCGAGGAGGTCCTGGATCGCGCCACTACAGCAAATGCCACGTTCTCGGAATTGGGGCTCCCCTGGGCCACACGCGACCGAGCCGGCGCCGAACCCCTGTTCCAGACAGCAAACAATGCAGTCATTACGCTGCGGACCGGGACCGCCCTGGACAGCGGCCTGTCTCCGCGCCCTTACCTGCACCCCGTCAGCACGCAGTCCGGCATCGTGGTGACCGACCACCTGCCGATCGACCACGCCTGGCATTTAGGAGCGGGCTTCGCCCTGCAGGACGTCAACGGCACCAACTTCTGGGGCGGCCGCAGCTACCGGCGGACTGCGGGACGGTATCTCGACCTTGAGGATCACGGTCGGATCGAACTCCGACGCAGCGTTCGCCACCAGGACAGCGCAGTTCTTGACCTTGAGTGGATTGGCACGGACGGCACCACCCTCCTGACCGAGAAGCGCACTTACGGGCGTTCCGTGGTTGACCACCGCACGTGGCGCCTGGACATACGGACCGAGCTGACCGCCGTCGTGGATTTGGCGCTGGGCAGCCCGGGCTCCCACGGCGCAGCCGGTAGTGGCTACGGTGGATTCTTCTGGCGGCTTCCCGTCAATGGCCAGCCACGCGTCTTCTCCTCCACAGCCGACGGCGAACCTGCCGTTCACGGATCGGTTTCGCCGTGGCTGGCGTGGGCTGGAGAGTTCGACGGCGGACCTGGCACCTTGGTGTTCGGGGCGCCGCAAGAGTCGGCTGATCCGTGGTTCGTGCGGCTGGACGGGTACCCGGCCGTAGGCTCGGCCCTTGCTTGGGATTCACCCGTGGAACTCAAAGCAGGCCACATGCTGAGCCGGAGCATCCCCGTGTGGATCAGCGACGGATCCTTGGGAGCTGCGGAAATCGAGGCCCTGGTGGCGGCACGGTGAACGCGGCTTCGTCCCAAGCCCTCATGGCCTCCCACCCCACGGTCCAGGGCCTGTCCCGCTGCCTCACCGCCCCAGCCAAGCCGACGTTTGCTTGGCGGCTGGCGGCAGAGGCCACGGACGCGGCCCAAAACGGCTACCGCATCAACGTCATGGACAGCCGGGGCAGCACGGTCTGGGACTCAGGCCAAGTGCCATCCGGGCAACAACACCACATCCCCTACACAGGGCAGGACCTGGCTCCGGACTCCGACTACACCTGGACCGTGCAATTGACGGATGCCAAGGGGGCCACGGGCGCTGCCTCTCCCCCGGCCTCCTTCAGCACGGGCCTCGGCGCCGCCGGAGAAGGCTGGGCCGGCCACTGGATCCACCGCGCTCCCGGTGGCCGCGCCCCGATGCAACTCATGGAGGGCTTCCTGCGCATAGGCGGCACTCCGCACGCTCCCTGGCCCGTCAAAGCCGAGGGACCGGTCACCGTCAAGGCGCGGTTCCGCCTCCGACTTGGCACGGCCGGGATCCTCCTGCGCAGCGATGGCGCTGGGAACGGCTTGCTCCTTGAGCTCGAGCCCCATGGTGCTGCGCTGCTCAGGCCGGCCCCCGCTTGGGAGATCGGAGCCGCCGCCGCACCCTGCACGGTGCCGGTGGCCGAGACCCAGGGTTTTGAAGCGGCAGCAGCGTCGCGGGCGGGCACGGTTCCCACCGACGGCTGGCAGGACCTGACCGTGACTGACGACGGCGACGCGATCGTCGTCGTGATTGACGGAAAGCAGGTCCTGGAGGCGCTTGTGCCCCGTCATAATGGGCATGGAACCGGCATGGCCTTCCACCAGGGACCCCGCAGCCAGGCGGAGTACCGCTCACTGACGGTGCATGCTGCGGGCTCCACCGTGCTGGAAGCAGATTTTTCGTTGCCGGACGCTCTGGACGCCTGGCACACAAGCACCCCCCACCGTCAACCGGACGAATGGACGCTCGCCAAGACCACCGTGGAACTACCCGGCAGGGTGGTCCGGGCCCGCCTTTATGCTGCGGCCGGCCATCATGCGCGCTTCTCGATCAACGGCATGCCCTGCCTGGAAACCACCAGTTTCGGCTATCCCGGTGAGCAGTTCTACGACGCTGCGGACGTGACCGACGCGCTGCAGGACACGGACTCAGCCACCATCGAGGCCCTGGCCCACTGGTACGGACCCGGTCAGGGTCGGGCTGCCGGCCGCCCGGGGTTGCTGGCCCAGCTAAGCGTTGAGTACGACGACGGCACCCGGGACCTGTTCGGAACCGGGCCCGGGTGGCTGCTCGCCGAAGGCCCCTACAGGCAAGCGGGATACCGCAACGACGAAGGCGATCCGATCGAGCATCACGACGCGGCGTCCTGGCCTGCACCGGAAGGCTGGTCCCCTGCGCAGTCGCTCGGGCAGCACCCTGTCCCGGACTTCCCGGTGCTGCACCCCAACTACGCGATGGTCGCCCGGAACCAGGTGTCCGCCGTCGTGATCCGCACGGCAGAGGACGGCACGCCCGTGGCGGACTTCGGCAGGGTCCTGCCGGGGCGTCCAGTGGTGGAATTCGGGAGCGGAGTACACGGCCGGACCATCATGATGCGGGCCGGCTACGCGCTGCTTGAGGACGGCCGGGTGGACCACGGCAAGACGGCCAGCCAAAACACGGACATGACTTTTCCCTACACCCAAACAGGAGGCCCGCAGCGCTATGAGGCTGCCGTCCATCTGGGGTTCCGCTACCTTGAGTTCCCCGGCTTGTCCCTGGCAGAACTCGGCGAGGTAGCGGCCGTGGTGGTCCACGCGGAGCATCCGGACGAGGCAACCTTCAGCAGTTCGGATCCGGTCCTGGACCACGTCTTCGCTTTGCTGAAAGACTCTGCCCTGTACGGCGTCCAGGAGCAGTTCGTGGACACCCCTACCCGCGAGAAGGGACAGTTCCTGGCTGACGCTGCGAACATTTCCTACGCCACCATGGCCCTGTTCGGCGAGCGCCACTTCACTGCCAAGGCCCTGCGTGAGTTCGCGGCGTCGGCGGGCCGCTACTGGGCCTCCCCGGAGGAGCGCGGACGCTACAACGCGGTTTACCCAAACGGCGATGGCAAGCGCGATATCCCGGATTTCTCGCTCATGATGCCCGAGTGGGTGGAGGAGTACCACCGCCACAGCAGCGATGATGCGCTGGTCGAAGAACTGCTCCCCTGCCTTGTCGATTCAGCCGACTACGTGCTCCGGCACATCCCGGTCGACGGTCCGACCGCCGGCCTGGTCACGAACTTGGGCGGAGGGTCCGGCCCGTACCTGCACGGCATCGTGGACTGGCCCGCTCCTGGCCGGTTCGGCTACGACATGGACTGCGCCGCACGGACCACGGTGAATGCGCAGGCCTGGTCAGTGCTCGACGTCGTCAGCCGGTTGTGCGCCACCGCCGGACGTGAGCGGGACTCGGCGAGGTTCGCTGCCGCGGCAGCCGCGCTCGGGGATCGGTTCAATGACGCCCTTCGGGTGGACGGGGTCATGGTGGACGGCCTGCACGCCGACGGCAGGCCAAGCTTGAACGCTTCCCAACACGCCACGTCGTTCCCGTTGTCCTTGGGCATCACTCCCCCAGAGCATGCCGCCAAAGACGCGGAACGCCTGGCCGGAATGGGGATGCGCCAAGGCCCCATGACGGTGCACCGCCTGTTCCGCGCCTTGCTGGCAGAGGGCCGGGTGGACGCTGTCCTGGACCTCCTCACGGATGCCACGCAACCGGGGTGGGCCAGGCAACTGGAGGCCGGAGCTTCTTTCACCTGGGAAGCCTGGGATCTCGTGGAGGGCACCGACTACAGTCAGTCCCACGCTTGGTCCGCCTCCGTGGTGCGGGAGATCTTCGAGTACCTCCTCGGTGTCCGCATCACCGCTCCGGGGGCTGCCGCCGTCGTGATCCAACCGCCGGTGTGCCGGCTGGAACGGGCGGAAGGCGCCATCCCCACGGAGCGCGGACCGGTCCGGGTGTCTTGGCGCCGCACCCCCGACGGCACGGAGCTGGACTACTCGGCCCCTGCTGGAGTGAAGGTTGACGTGATCCTTCCGCGAGATGGCAAACAATGACAATGTCCTCGGGACTGCCATCACATGCCATCCCGCGGAGGGGCTAGCTGCGCAGCTGGCTCTTCGCCTCCGGGTAGGCCTTCTTGGCTGCTTCTTCAGGCGAGAGGCGGTTGAAGTGCACCTCCATGCCGTAGCGGCCCAGCACTTCCATCACCGAGCTTGAACCGGCGGGCGGCACGGGAACGGCGTCGCCCAGTTCGGAGGAGATTTCGTCGATGAACTTGGCGGTGGCCGCGTCTTCGGGCGTGAGGTTCGGAGTGACGGCGGTACGGACCTCGGAGTTACCGGGAATACCGCGATCGGCCAGCGCAATCTGGCCCGCTTCGACGCTGTTGGACAGGAAATCGATGAACTTCTGGACCTCGGCCGGGTGCTTGGTGCGCGAACTCGCTGACCAGAACTGGGACGACTTGTAGTACTGCTGGGCGTCGGCAGCCGAGCCGTCCGTGCTCGGCGGACGGTGGATCTCCAGTGCCTGGCCGGATGCCTTGCTCAGGGCAGAAAGCTGGTTGGACCAGTACCATGCCAAGGCGAAGCGGTTGGTGGCCAGGCCCTGCTGGTCCACGGACGCCGTGACATCCTCGGTCATCACCGAAGCTGGTGGAACGGCTTTGGAATCCCGGAGCTGGGCTTGGTACTCATACCAGCCCTTCAAATCGTTCTCGTCGAAGCCGAAGTGGCCGTCTTCGGCGAAGAGTTTCTTTCCGTGCTGGCGGAACCACAGGTTCATGGGTGCGTCACCGGTGACGGCACCGGATCCATAAACCCCGTCCTTGCTCTTCGAGGTGATGTCCGCAGCGGTCTTGCTGTATTCGTCCCAGGTCCAGGTCTTGTCATCGGGGAGCGTGACACCACTGGCCGAGACCAGGGACGGATTGGCCAGGACCACCTGGGCGTTGACGCCGGCGGTGATGGCGTACTGCTTGCCGTCCACCTTTCCAGCGTCAGCCACTGCTTGATCGAACTTGGACTGGTCAACGTCCTTCAACTCCAGCAAGGCCCCGCGGCCCGCATATTCTCCGAGGTACGCAGCGTCCATCTGGATGATGTCCGGGGCGTCCTGCGACGCGACCTGGGTAGCAAGCTTGTCCCAGTAGCCGGACCAGTCTCCATATTCCCCCTTGATCTTGATGTTGGGATTCTCGGCCTGGAACGCGTCGATGAGCTTTTGGGTCATTTTGTGGCGGACGTCGGAGCCCCACCAACTGAAGCGGAGGGTTACGGTCCCGTCGGATGCTGCCTGGGGTGAGCCGCCACAACCGGTCATTGTTATGGCGAGCGCTGCCGCGGCAGCTGCGACCTTGACGGAAAGGCCGGAGAAAGATTTTCGTGCACGAATCGACATCTGGAGTCCTTGTCTTGAACGCAGGTGAGTCTTGCAGATGCGCGTTGGAGAAAACGCTTTCTCAGCGTAGATGTGCGTTACATCACAAGTCAAGGTATTTTTTGTGAGTTTCGACCTCCAGGGTGTTCAGAAAGCGATCAAGCGTCCGCGGCCCGCCGTCGTGCAAACACGTAGAGCAGCAAGCCAATCACGGCAGCCGACACCATCCCCAAGGCGCCCGTGACCACCAAGCCCGTCCGCACGCCGAACTCCTCGGTCAGCCAACCGGCAAGCAAGCCACCCAGTGCATGCCCGCCAAGGAGGAGTGGAAGATACAGGGCCAACACGCGCCCGCGGACATGCGCGCCGGCTTCCAACTGCACTGCCGTCGCAGCGCTGGTGAGGAACATCAGGGTCATGAAACCCACCACCACCAGCAACAGCACGAACCATTCCTCCGTGGGCATCAGCGCGGCCACCAATTGGCTCAAGCCGAAGAGCCCGGCACTGGCTACGATGCCCTTCCTGCCGAAGCGCTTGATCCTCGTAGCAAGCAGCGCGCCAGCGAGTGCACCCAGGGCGCTGACGGTATTGAACAGGCCGAAGCCCGCCGGTCCGCTGTGCCAGACCCTGTCAGCGAACGCAGCGAGGACCACCGGACCGTTCATACCGAAGGCACCCAGCAGGCCGGCCAAAAGCATGATGAGCAGGAGCGGCGGACGCGCGCGGACAAAGCGGAATCCGGCGAGGATCCCGCCGCGCCGGTCACCAGGTTTGGCGTGGCCCGGGGCATGGTGCAGTTCATTGGGGCGGATGGCCACGATCATCAGCAGCACAGCGATCCCCACCACGGCGTTGCCGGCAAACGCAGCCGCCGGTCCAGCCTTGGCGATGACAACACCGGCAAGTGCCGGACCCACCATCGCCCCAAGCTGGCCAATGGCACTGTTCAGGCCGATGGCCGCCGGCAATCCCCGGTCACCCACCACCTCGTTGACGAACACCTGCCGGGCAGGGCCGTCGATCGCACTGGTGACACCCAGGGCAATGCAACTGGCATAGACAATCCACACATCACGTCCACCGGTGGCACTCCACACCGCCAAGCCCGCAGCAAGCACCGCAGCCACTGACTGGCACACCAGGAGGATCCGGCGTTTGGGAAAGAGGTCCACCAGGACTCCGCTGAGGGGACCCACCACCAGCATCGGCAGGAATTGGAGGGCGACGGCCAGACCGACGGCGGCCGGGCTCCCTGTCAGTTGCAGCACCAACCAGTCCTGGGCCAGGCGCTGCATCCATACTCCCCCGCTGCTTGCCAAAGTCAGGGCAACGAAGATCCGGTAGTTATGGTGCCTCAGGGGGTAATGCCAGGTTTCGGGGTTGAGTGGATTGCGTTGCGTAGGCTGTTGGGTTTGCGGACGCTGGGAAAACGGGCGCGAAGGCACGGGGGCGGTCAGCTCTCATCTGTGCGGGTGGTGCGGGCTAACGGTTTCGGTTGGAACGGATTTTGATGGCGGCGGTGGCAAGGATGAGTGCGCCGGGAACAATGACGAACAACGCCTGGAGCATCCACACGAAGACCACCGACATGCCCAGGGCAGCCAGCAAAAGGAGCGAGCCGCTCCAGTCGCGGACGGAGTCTTCCTTGGCGGTGGAGTAGGCTGCGGCCCACCCCTCGCCACCACCCGTGTCGGCAGGCTGGGTCGCTGCGTCCCACGCCACGGGGCCGCTCCAATTACCCGCGGTGCGCAACAGCAGGACCGCGCCCGCGGCCGCCAGCACCAGGGTGGCAGGCAGGATGACCGTCCGCCCCGGCAATTGCTCCACCAGCGCGAGCAACAGGTTGAGGACAACCACCAGGCCGGCCGCCGCCGTCGTCATGCCGTACTTCCAACTGCCGGGCAGCGCCCGGCGGAAAGTGTCCCACAGGGTCCTGAGGGAATCATCCCTGCCGCTGAGGTGCCTTTCGAGATGGACGACGCCGGCAGCATAGGCCGCCGGCGCCGTCACCAGCGGCAGGGACAACAGGAGCACGATGACGCCTGCCAGCATCGTCTCGGAGAAGAGGGCAAAGCGGTTGACCGGAATTCCAGGCTTGTCCGAGGGCTTTCCCGTGGTGTCCATGACGCTCATTGCCTGTCCTCCTAGCCCTTGAGGCCCTGGGTGGAAACGCCCTCCACGATGTAGCGCTGGAAGATCAGGAAGAACACCAGCACGGGAAGGAGGGCCAGCACAGACATGGCGATCATGGCGCCGTAGTCCGAGCTCTGGGTCTGGTCCACGAAGAGCCGCAGGGCCAGTGGAAGCGGGTACTTTTCCGGTGTATTCAGGTACAGCAGCGGGCCCAGGAAGTCGTTCCAGCTCCAGATGAAGGAGAAGATGGACGTGGAGATCAGGGCCGGTTTCATGAGCGGGAGCATGATGGAACCGAAGATGCGGACGTGTCCGGCGCCGTCAATGCGGGCCGCCTCGTCCAGCTCTGCCGGCAGTCCGCGCATGAACTGGACCATGAGGAAAACGAAGAACGCATCGGCCGCAAGGAACTTGCCGATCAGCAACGGCACGTACGTGTCCACCAGGCCCAGCTGCTGGAAAATGATGTACTGCGGAATGATCACCACGTGGAACGGGAGCAGCAGGGTGGCGATCATCATGCCGAAGAACAAGCCGCGGCCCGGGAAGTTGATCCGCGCAAAGGCATACGCGGAAACGCTGGCCGAGAGGACGGTGCCCACCACGGCACCAATGGCGAGGATCAGGGAGTTGGTGAAGAACGTCAGCGTGCTGACCCCGCCAATGCCGTCCATGGCAGTGATAAAGTTGTCGAAGCTGAAGTTCGCCGACCACAGCGAGGTATTGCCGCCGCCGATCTCCGAGTTCGGCTTGAAGGACGAGGCAATCATCCACAAAGCCGGGTAGAGGACAATCCCCACCAGGACCAAGGCGACGATGTGGAAGATGACGCTTTTGGCTTTCCTGGCCGCGCCGGACTCTGCCTTCGGGTTGTAGGCCGGAGTCTCTGCCGGCGTTGAAGCGGACTGCGTGGGAGTTGCCATGGTTGTCATTTCGAATCACCGCTGTAGTGGACCCAGGACTTGGAGGTCTTGAAGAAGATCAGCGTGATGACGCCGACTACGATCACCAGGAGCCAGGCCATAGCCGAGGCGTAGCCCATCCGGAAGTCGCTGAAACCGCGCAGGTAGAGGTAGAGGGTGTAGAAGAGGGTGGATCCTGCAGGGCCGCCTTCACCGTTGGAGATGATGTAGGCCGAAGCGAAGATCTGGAACGCGTGGATGGTTTCCATGAGCAGGTTGAAGAAGATCACCGGGGAAAGCATGGGCCAGGTGATGTTGAAGAACTTCCGCACCGGACCCGCACCGTCCATGGAGGCGGCCTCGTAGAGATCGGCGGGGATCTGCTTCAGGCCGGCCAGGAAGATCACCATCGGGGCACCGAACTGCCACACTGTCAGCAGAATCATCATGGGCATGGTCATGGACGGATTGCCCACCCAGCCGCCGAGGTTGATGCCGAAGAAGGACAGGCCCTGGTCCACGGGACCGGAGTCACCGAACATGGCCTTCCACACGATGGCGATCGAAACACTCGCGCCGATGAGGGAAGGAGCGTAGAACGCGGAACGGTAAAATCCCTGTCCCTTCCGCTTGCTGTTCAGCAACATGGCCACTGCCAACGCGGCGGCGAGCTTCAAGGGCGTACCGAACACGACGTAGCTCAGGGTCACGCCCACCGACTGCAGGAACCGTTCGTCCTGGAACAAGGTGGTGTAGTTGTCCAGGCCGATCCACTTGGGAGCTTCAAAGAGGTTGTAGTTGGTGAAGGAGAGGTACAGCGAGGAAATCATCGGACCGACGGTCAGGGCGATGAATCCCAGCAGCCATGGCAGCAGGAACGTGTAGCCGGCGCGGGCATCCGCACCCCGCCGCCGCGGCTTGCGCGGTTGCGGGGAAGCGGACGACTGGGAACGCCGGCTCAGGGTTGGGCTTTGAGTCACGGGTTTCTTCCGTCAGTTCAGGCCTGGATCAGGCGTTCTGCTTGATGAGGTCTTCGGCTTCCTTGAACCACGCATCCGCTGCGCTGTCCACGGTCTGCTTGCCGTAGTTAAGTTCCGAGCTGATGCGCTTGAAGGATGCTTCCAGGGTGCCGAAGCCAACGATGGGCGGCTCGGGAGCGTCCTTAAGGTACTTCTCGATCGACTTCTCGTAGTCCACCACCAGCTTGTCCGTGCCCTCGAAGGTGGTGCCGTCGCGCTGGGTCTTGGAGGCGGGAACACCGCGGGAGGTCTTGAAGATCTGGCCAACCTCGGGATCGTTGACCATGAAGTCGATGAAGCGGGCCGCTGCTTCCTTGTACTTGGTCTTGGCGCTGGCCACCATGAGCATGGAGGGCTTGAGGAACAGGCCCAGGTTGTCCGGGTCGTCAGAGGGAACGGGAACGAGCTTGAGCTCCTTGGCGCCGCTGTCCGCGAGGTAGCCGGCCATGAAGTTGTCCCACGTGGCCTCGGTGGCAGTGACGTTGGAACCGAAGGGGGACTTGGGCAGCAACTGCGTTACCTTGTCCTCGCCCACGATCGCCCCGGTGCCGCGGAGGCTGCCTGCCTGGTTCCACCACTTCTTCAGGTCGTCCTTGGAGAAGCCAAGCTTGCCCTCGTCGGTGAAGGCCTTGATGTTGTTCTGGCGCAGCCAGATGTTGAACATCCACCACACACCCGTGTAGTCGGTGCCACCGAACAACGTACCGTTGCCCTTCGAACCAACTTCGGTGAGGAATGCATTGAATTCCTTGTAGTTCCAGCCGGCGCCCGGCTCGGCGATGCCCAGGGTCTTGAGCTTGGCGGGGTCGTAGTAGACGGCGAAGGCGTTGGTGCTGGTAGGAATGCCGAACTGCTTGCCCCTGATCTGCCCGGAAGGCAGGAGGGACTTGTCGAAAGCGTCGGTGTTGATCTTCACGGTGCCGAGGTCCAGGAGTTGATTGCGCTGGCCATAGTCCCGCAGGTAGGAAAGGTCCCACTGCATGACGTCCGGAAGACCTCCACCGGCAGCTTCCGTGGCGCGCTTCTGCCAGTAGCCGGTGAAGTCGGTGAAGTTGCCGTTAACCTTCACGTCGGGGTTCTTGGACTCGAAGAGGGCAATGGCCTTGCGGGTGCGCTCGGCGCGGTCGTCGTTGCCCCACCAGGTGTAGGTGATGGTCACGGGGTTCTGGGCTGAGCCTGTCTGCCCGGAGGACGAAGACTGCCCACAAGCGGACAGGAACGCAGCAGATGCCGTGCCCAGGGCCACCGTGGTGAGGAAATTCCTTCTGTTGATCATGAGAGCCTCCTTGCTCAGTTGGTGCAAGCCCCATTTTTTGATCATTACAACGTGGCAGTGATCTCGCTTACACTCGTTCTGAATCGATACAATATCCCCATTCGGGAATCTGGGCAAGCGTTTTCCAAGAACGCGCTTTCGCAGCTTCCGGCCATACCATGTCCTGCACCACCAGTCATCCAGAACGTCCAACCAGACGAAGGAGTCCCCTTGTCCTCCCCTGAAACCTCCCGTGGTCCATCGGTTTGGAACAGCGTGCCCGGCATCGCCTACGGCGGCGACTACAACCCCGAACAATGGCCGGAAGACATCCGGCTCGAGGACATCGAGCTCATGAAGGAGGCCGGCGTCAGTTTCCTGAGCGTCGCGATCTTCTCCTGGGGCCTGCTGGAACCCAGCGAAGGAAACTACGATTTCGGCTGGCTCGATGACGTGTTGGACAACCTCCACGGCGCCGGCATCAAGGTGGCCTTGGCCACGGCCACCGCTTCCCCACCGGCGTGGCTGGCCCGCAAGCACCCGGAAATCCTGCCCGTCACGGCGGAAGGCGTCCGACTGGAGCGTGGCTCCCGACGGCACTACTCGCCGTCGTCATCGGTGTACCGCAGGTACGCCACCGCCATGACGCGCGTTATCGCCGAACGCTATAAGGACCACCCTGCCCTGGCCTTGTGGCACGTGGACAACGAGCTCGGCTGCCACGTGGGCGAGTTCCATGGCGAAGAGGATGCAGCCGCCTTCCGCCGTTGGCTCGAACGCCGGTACGGGACCATCGAGATGCTGAATGACGCCTGGGGAACAGCCTTCTGGTCCCAGCACTACGCGTCCTTCGACGAGATCATCCCGCCGGGAGCAGCTCCCACTACCCTGAACCCTGGCCAGCAGCTGGACTTTGCCCGCTTCAACTCCTGGGCCTTCATGGACTACTACCGGGAACTGCTCGCCGTGCTCCGCGAGGTGACCCCCGGCGTACCGGCCACCACCAACTTCATGGTCTCCAGCGCAACGAAGACCCTGGACTACTTCGACTGGGCCAAGGACATGGACGTCATCGCCAACGACCACTACCTGGTCGCGGCCGACCCGGAGCGCGAGATCGAACTCGCGTTCAGCGCCGACCTGACGCGCGGCGTGGCCGGCGGAGATCCGTGGATCCTGATGGAGCACTCGACGTCGGCCGTCAACTGGCAGCCATACAACCAGCCAAAGATGCCCGGCGAAATGCTCCGGAATTCCCTGGCCCATGTGGCCCGCGGGGCGGACGCTGTCATGTTTTTCCAGTGGCGCCAGAGCAAGGCGGGCTCCGAGAAATTCCACTCGGCCATGGTTCCGCACGGCGGCCGGGATACCCAGGTGTGGCGCAACGTGGTGGACCTGGGTGAAGCCCTCCGCAGGCTGGAGCCCGTCAAGGGTTCGCGCGTCGAATCCCGCGTGGCCATTGTGTTCGATTACGAGGCCTGGTGGGCGTCGGAACTGGACTCGCATCCGAGCCAGGGCGTCAAGTATCTCGACACCATGCGGGCCTTCCACCGTTCCCTCTACCTGCGCGGCGTAACGGCGGACTTTGTCCATCCCACCGGAGACCTGTCCGGCTACGACCTGGTCCTGGTCTGCACGCTCTACGCCGTGACGGA
Source organism: Paenarthrobacter sp. NPDC090522 (assembly GCF_044769225.1). NCBI lineage: Bacteria > Bacillati > Actinomycetota > Actinomycetes > Micrococcales > Micrococcaceae > Paenarthrobacter > Paenarthrobacter sp. NPDC090522. The sequence goes on along the minus strand of NZ_JBIVXL010000012.1, from coordinate 724 downwards.
CGAGGCGGCTGCCTCGATAGCGTCCGCGGCACACCATGGAGCCACTGTGCTGGTCAGCTACTTCAGCGGCATCGTCGACGAACGCGACCACGTGCGGCTTGGCGGCTATCCCGGCGCTTTCCGCGAACTTCTGGGCATCCGGACCGAGGAATTCCACCCGCTCTTCCCCGGCTCGTCCACCACCCTGAATGACGGCACCGTGGGTTCAGTGTGGAGCGAACACGTGCGCGCAACCGGTTCCACCGAGGTCCTGGCCACCTTCACCCACTATCCGCTGGACGGCGTCCCCGCCCTCACCCGGCGGGCCACCGGAGCCGGGTCAGCGTGGTACCTCGCTACGCTTCCCGACGCCGACGGCATCGACTCACTGACCGCGCGCCTCCTGGACGAAGCCAAGGTGACGTCCGCGGCCGAGGCGGGTGCCGGCGTCGAACTTTCCCGCCGCCGGGCGGCTGACGGCCGCAGTTTCCTGTTCGCCATCAACCACGGCCGGGAGGACGTAACGGTGAAGTCCGACGGCGAGGAGCTGCTGAGCGGCGAACGCTTCAGTGGAGTGGTGCCCGCCGGAGCCGTGGCAGTTATCGCCGAAGACCCACCCAACTAAGTCGCAATTGTGCGCGTTTTGAACGGGCGGAGTCAAGGGGTGGGAGCAACGCTGGGGGGTTAGGCCGCTTGTAGCAGCTGGTTAAGCCGGTTGGCTGGGGTTTCGAGGTTGAGGGTGGGT